>NZ_JAPDPH010000383.1 GCF_026013475.1 Micromonospora yasonensis
CGCGTCCAGCAAAGGTGAGAGAACACCCCGAGGCAAGATCAGCAGGGTGCGTACAACCGGCGGGTTCCCGACCCGGCAGCCCACGCGGCGGGATCGCTGAACCGGCAGCCGAAGTCCGGCGCCGCCACCGCCTCCGGCTCGGTGACCGCGTCACCGGCCGGGCGCTGGCCGGTGCGTACCCAGGAGACCAGGTCGTCCCAGGCGGCGCCGGCCTCGGCGGGGCTGAACTCGCAGTGCTGCGCGGCCCGGATCGCCCGCTGGACCACCAGCCGGCTGCGGCCGTGCCACGCCGCGTCCCGGGCGTACGCCTGCTCCATGGCGAACGGCACGAACATGTCGCCGAGGTCGTGCAGGGTGAGTACCGGCACGGTGGGGCGGCCGCTGATCCGCGGCACCTCGGTCAGCGTCGGCGACACCCGCTGCCACGGGCTCTCCGGGGCGACCCGCTGCACCGTGGCGTTGACGTCCACCGGGCTGTTCGGGGCGTACCGGGTGAGCAGGTTGGTGGCGAGCTGGCCGGGGCGCTGGGCGGGGGAGTCGCCGCCGTTCGTGGTGGCGATGCTGAAGAGGAAGTCCTTCCACACGGCGAAGGCGGCGGTCGCGCCGGGGCGTGCCCCGCCGGACCGGTTGACGGTGATGGCCCGCAGTTGCTTGCCGAGGTCATTGGTGGTGTCCGGGCCGCCCGGCTTGAGGCCGGCCAGCCCGAGCGCCAGCTGGATCCGCGGCACCGCGTTGGCGAGGTAGTCGTCCGGTGTCGGGTAGGCGTGCACCCCGGCGAGGGCCTGCGCGACGAGGTTGTAGTCCAGGAAGAAGTCGAACAGGGCCTGGTCGCCGAGCACCCCGCACATCGGCAGCGCCCCGTCGTAGTAGCTCGGGTACTGCTCCAGCGAGCGGCCGATGACGTGCCCGCCCATCGACACGCCGGCGATGAGCACCCGCTTCGGCTTGCGTACCGTGTCGGCGAAGAAGTCGGCCAGCTCCCGGGTGCCGAGCACGCCCGAGCGGATGTCGTACCCGTTGCGGTCGTACGAG
This sequence comes from Micromonospora yasonensis, assembly GCF_026013475.1. Taxonomy (GTDB): domain Bacteria; phylum Actinomycetota; class Actinomycetes; order Mycobacteriales; family Micromonosporaceae; genus Micromonospora; species Micromonospora yasonensis. Next base: position 1,033 of record NZ_JAPDPH010000383.1, read on the forward strand.
GACGCCGCCCAGGCGTACCCCTGTTCCAGCATTCGCTGGCGCAGCCCGAACCCCGGCGGCTCGGGGGAGAGCACGCCGCCCTGGCCACGGTAGCCGTGGGCCCACATCACGAGGTCGCCGTTCCACCCGGCGGGGATCTCGATGATGAAGCCGGCGTGCTCGTGCACGCCCTGACGGACGGTGGTGGTGGCGCCGCCGACGACCAGCGGCGCCAGCGGCGGGTTGCTGATGGTGTAGCCGGGCAGCGGCTGGCTGCCGTCGTCGTCACGGTCGGCGGCGAGGGCGGGCGCGGCCCCGGCCAGCCCGATCGTGACGGTGAGGGCCGCGCCGACGGCGAGCAGCCGGCGGGTCAGGCGGGTGGTTGAGGTCAGCATCGTTGCTCCCCCGGGGGACGGACGCCGCCCCGGGCGGGGCGACCAGGCGGGACGGATGCCTACCGGCCGGTAGCGCCCTGAACCTAGGCCCGCCTGAGACCACTGTCAATGTCGCTTGACCGAACGGTCAGTCATCCCCGCCAGGCCCGCCCACTGTGGCCGGTCAGATCCGGGCCGGGCGCGAGCACAGGCACACTGGTCGGGTGGACGAGACGATCTGGGACGTGGCCCGGGCCTCCCGGCGCTGGCTGGACGCCGCCAACGGCTCCGGCGACACCGAGCTGACCTGCCGCATCCTCAAGCTCGCCGAAGAGGCGGGAGAGGCGGCCGCCGCCTGGATCGGGGTGCTCGGTCAGAATCCGCGCAAGGGGGTGACCCACACCCGCGAGGACGTCGCGGCGGAACTGGCGGACGTGGTGTTCACGGCGCTCGTGGCGATCGAGAGCCTGGGGCTGGACGCGCGGACCGTGGTGTCCGGCTGTGCCGCGAAGGTGCAGTCCCGGCTGGGTTGACCGGCGGCGTCTCCGCATCCGCCGCCCAGAGCCGAGCGTAGAGTCGAGCGGTGGACCGTACCGAATCGCTGCCCGCGCAGACCCTCCCGCCCGGTGCCGCCCCCGCCGAGCAGACCAGCGTGCTCCTGCCCGGCCACGACGTGCCGCTCGGTCGCTACACCACGGTGCGGCGGCTGCTCCCGCAGCGGCAGCGGCGGATGGTCGGGGCGTGGTGCTTCGTCGACCACTTCGGACCGGACGACGTCGCCGAGCGGCCCGGCATGGAGGTGCCGCCGCACCCGCACACCGGGCTGCAGACGGTCACCTGGCTGCTCGACGGGGAGATCCTGCACCGGGACAGCCTGGGCAACGTCCAGCCGATCCGGCCCGGACAGCTCAACGTGATGACCTCCGGCCACGGCATCGCCCACTCGGAACGGTCGCCGGCGGTGCACCCGCCGGTGATGCACGGCGTACAGCTGTGGGTGGCGCTGCCCGACCCGGCGCGCGCCGGGGCGGCGGACTTCGCCCACCACGCGACGCTGCCCCGATGGCACGACGGCGACCTGGACGTCACTCTGCTGGTCGGCGAGATGGGCGGGGAGCGCTCCCCGGCGGTGGTGCACACCCCGCTGGTCGGGGCGCAGGTCGAGGTCCACGGCCCGGCGCCGGCCACGCTGCCACTGCACCGCGACTTCGAGTACGGGCTGCTGGCGATGTCCGGCGCCGCCGAGGTGGACGGGGTGACGCTGGAGGTCGGCGCGCTGCTCTACCTGGGCGCGGGCCGGGACGCCCTGAGCGTGCGGGCCACCCCGGGCAGCCGGCTGCTGCTGCTCGGCGGCACGCCGTTCGAGGAGCCGCTGGTGATGTGGTGGAACTTCGTCGGCCGGTCGCACGAGGAGATCGCCGCGGCCCGGGAGGACTGGATGGCGGGACGGCGGTTCGGCACGGTCGCCGACGACTCGGCGCCGCCGTTGCCGGCCCCGGCACTGCCCACCACCCGGCTGAAGGCGCGCGACCGGCGGGGCGGCGTCCTGGGCTGAATGCCCGGCCCGGGCACGGGTAGACGTGGGTATGCCGACAACTGCGATTTCCAGCATCGAGGACAAGAAGCGGCTGGTCCGCCGGCTCGCCGGGGAGCGCGGCTTCGCCGAACAGTACGGATTCCGGGTCACCAACAATCCGTCCCAGCTGTTCCAGGTGCTCTACCTGTCCGTTCTGCTCGCCCGCCGGGGTGACTTCCGTAAGGCGATCAACACCGCGCTGGCGTTGCGGGACGCCGGCTGGGACAGTGCTGCCCGGATGGCCCGCGCACTGCACGAGGACCGGGTACGCGTGCTGCGTGCGGCGGGGCAGCGCGGCGAGTTGGACGCGCTCGCGAGCACGCTGGGCGACCTGGCCCGGACGCTCGTCGACCGTTACCGGGGCGACCTGCGCCGGCTCCGGACGGAGGCGCACCAGGATCCGGCCCGGGAGCGGCGATTGCTCATCGCCCTGCCCGGTGTGGACGACGAGGTGGCCGACCTGTTCCTGCGCGAGGCGCAGGCGGTGTGGCGGGAGGTGGCGCCGGTGGCGGACCGGCGCCACCGG
>NZ_JAPDPH010000384.1 GCF_026013475.1 Micromonospora yasonensis
ACGAGCTGCCGGACCCGGGGGTGGGGCAACAGCTTCTCCATGACCGGCAGGCGGGGGCTGGGCAGGGCGATCCAGTACGTGCCGTCGCCCACCGCCGAGACGTTGTCGGGGTATGCCGGCAGGTCGGTCAGCACGGTGGCCCGGCCGTCCGGCAGGTCCACCCGCAGCAGCCGGTGGGTGGCCGTCTCGACCAGCATCAGCGCCGACTCGTCCGGGGTCAGCGCCACCCCGTTGGGGAAGTACAGCCCGTCCGTCACCACCTCGGTGCGCCGGGTCCGCCGGTCGTACGCGAGCACCCGGCCGTTGGGGCGGTGCTCCAGCAGGTCGCGTCTCCAGTGCGACAGCGGGAACCGGTCCGACGAGTCGGTGAAGTAGATCGTGCCGTCCCGGGCCACCGTGGCGTTGTCGGCGAGGTGCACCGGCGGCGCGGTGCCGGTCAGCTCGTGCACCACCCCGTCGGGCGTGACCCGCAGCAGCCCCCGGTAGGCGTCGCAGACGACGAGCCCGCCGTCGACCGGGTCCAGTTCGACACCGAGCGGCCGGCCACCGGTCTCGACCAGCAGCGTCGGGCGGGTGCCGGCCGGGGCGTCCGCCGGCCACCACCAGAGCCGGCCATCCTCGTCGCCGCTGATCGCCCGGCCGTCCGGGTCGATCAGCACGTCCTCCGGTCCGTGCGCGCCGTCGGGCAGCGGCAGCAGCTCGGCCCGGTCGAGCCGGACGTCGACCGGGGCCCACGGCCCGTCCAGCGGCGGCGGCACGGTGGCCGGCTCGCGGACCGGCCGGATCAGCAGGGGCGGACGCGGGCGGGGAACGACCATCCGGCCATTCTTCCCCGCCGATGCCGTACCCGGGCAGCCCTCAGCGGCGTGTCGCCAGGGCACCCCGCCGCCGGTCAGGTGACCCGGCGGCGGATCCGCCAGTGGCCGAACCCGGCCAGCAGCCCGCTGAGCGACAGGTAGATCCCGGACTCAAGCCACTGGAATGCCCAGTAACGGCGGTTCGGCTGGTACGACAGCCGCACGTGCAGGTCGAGCCGGCCCAGGCAGACCGCCGCGTCGCCGAAGGTGCCGGTCGCCCCGGTGCCTGGCGGGTCCAGGAAGCAGTGATCGAAGCGGTCCGTCGCGAGCGGCCGGCCGTCCGCGGTGCGCAACTCGCTGACGTCGCTGACCCAGGCGTCGGGCACGGACAATCCCTTGACCACGGGGGTGCCGGTCAGGCTGCCCAGCGCCCGCGCATCGTTGATCGCCTCGGCGGTCATCGGGCGGGAGACCGTGACCGGTGGCATCAGGTGCGGGCGGACCACGTTCGGCATGACGAACTGCACCACGGTGAACACCAGGGCGGTCAGCGCCATCGCCGGCAGCGTACGGCGGACGAGCAGCCCGACCACCGTGCCGAGGGTGAACGCGAAGGCCGCGTACCCGATCGGCGCGATGTTCCGGGCGCCGAACACGATGGTGCTGAACCGGTCCCCGGCGAGCCGGTCGACCGGGCTGGCCGCCCAGGTGAGCAGCAGGCTGGCCAGGCCGGCGAAGGCCGCCGCGGCCGCACCGACGACCAGCAGCTTGACCGCGAACCAGCGGGTCCGGGTGACGCTCTGGTTCCACACAAGCCGGTGGGTGCCCGCCTCCAGTTCCCGGGCGACCAGCGGCGCGCCCCAGAACATGCCGAGCAGGGCGGGCACCAGGGCGAGCAGCCCGGCTGCGTACAGCAGGGTGTTCTGGTAGTCGCCGAGGAACTGGGCGAGGGCGCGCGCGCAGTCGCCGCCGGCACGGCACCGGGACAGGTAGATGTCCTGGTCGTGCCGGACGGCCCGGCCCAGGTGCACCAGGTAGGCGGCCAGCAGGGCCAGCCCGGCCAGGCCGGCGAGGGCCGGGGCGCGGAACTGCCGCCAGGTCAGCCGGATCACCGCCGCACCTCCGGTCCGGTCACGTCGCCGGCCGCCCGGCTCAGGTACGCCAGCACCAGTTCCTCCAGCCGGACCGGCTCCACCGTTCCGGGCAGCGCCGGCACGCCGGCCGGGGTGCGGACCACGACCCGGTCGTAGCCGCCGGCCGACTCCCGCCGGACCGGCACCACGCCGGGCGGGAGCCGGTCTAGCCCGCCGCGCGGGGCGGCCAGCCGGTGATGGTGGGCCAGCAGGTCGGGGACGTCGCCGGCGAGCTGGACCCGACCCTCGGCGAGCACCACCAGGTGGTCGCAGACCCGCGCCACGTCGCCGAGCAGGTGCGAGGAGAGCAGCGCGCTGGCGCCCAACTCGTCGACGAACTCCATCAGGTGGTGCAGGAAGCCGTCCCGGGCGAGCGGGTCCAGCGCGGCGGCCGGCTCGTCGAGAATCAGCAACTCGGGACGCTTCGCGGCGGCGATCGTGAGGGCCAGCTGGGCGCGCTGCCCGCCGGAGAGTCGGCCGGCCCGCTGTGACCGGTTCAGCCCGACCTGACTGATCCGCCGCTCCGCCAGGGCCTGGTCCCAACCCGGGTTGAGCCAGGCGCCCATCCGCACATGGTCGGCGACGGTCAGGGACGCGTACACCGGGGTGTCCTGGGCGACGTAGCCGACCCGGGCCAGGTGGGCCGCGTCGGCGGCCGGGCGGGAGCCGAGCACCCGCAGGGTGCCCTCGGTGGGGGTGATCAGCCCGCAGGCGAGCTGGAGCAGCGTGGACTTGCCGGCGCCGTTCGGCCCGACCAGGCCGATCACCCGGCCCCGGGGGATCCGCAGGTCGCAGTGGGACAGCGCCACCCGTTTGCCGTACCGCCTGGTCAGGCCCTCGGCGTGCAGCACCGGTGGGGAGTTCTCGTCGGTCATGCCCCGAGCCTTCGCGACAGCGGGACGCCCGCCATCGGCCCACGGCACGGTTCCCGGCCACCGCGACCGTACTTTTGACCGGTTCGGCCCGCGCCGCGATTCCCTAGCCTGGGCGGCATGGGAAATCCGGACCGGTGGAGCATGACGGCCGACGTCGGGCTCGGGCTCGGCTGCGCCGCCGCGACCGCCGTGCAGGCGGCCGCGCTCGCGGGTAGCTGGGGCGGGACGTACTGGGTGTTCGACTGCGCGATCGGCGCGGTGGTCACGCTGCTCGCCCTGGTCCGGCGCCGGCATCGGGGGTGGACGGCGGCCGGGGGCCTGGTGGTGGCCGCGGTCGCCGTCCTCGTCGCGGACCTGGCCGGGCTGCCGCACGAGCCGGGGCCCGCCACCGCCCTGCCGCTCGCGGTGCTGGTCGCCTCGGCGGTCGGCGCGCTGCCGGTCCGCCCGGCCGCCGCAATCGCCGCCGGCAGTCTCGCCGTGGTGGTGGTCGCAGCGGCCTCCGCCGGCGCAACCGCGGTGACCTGGTGGGCCGCCCTGGCCTGGCTGGCCGCCGTCGCGGTCGGTGCCGCGCTGCGGGTGATGGACGCCCGTCGCCGGGCCACCGCCGAGCGGGTACGCCGGGACGAGCGGCTGGAGCTGGCCCGG
>NZ_JAPDPH010000385.1 GCF_026013475.1 Micromonospora yasonensis
GTCGCCTCGATCCTGCTGATCCTGGCCGTCGGCGTGGTGCTCGACCTGGCCACCCCGGCCGGGCTGAGCAGCCCGCCGCTGGACGCGTTCCGCTGGGCCTTCGGCGTGCAGTACCTGCTCTGGGGCGTCGGCGCGGTGCAGGTGCTGCGCTACCGTAACGCCGCCCGCCGCCGGTACGCCGCCGAGGGTGCCGCCGTCGCTCTCCCCGCGGCGGCGGCTTGACGGGTACGCCGCAGCGCGCCGCCAGCGGTGACCGTTCGTGCCTGCGGCGGTGGCCCGGCCGGCTCCGGCCAGCGGTGCCCGGCGGCGGGTCAGCGGCGGGCGCGGCGGTGGGGGAGCGCGTCCAGCATCAACGTCAGCCCGGCGCCGACCAGCCACACGTCCTTGGCCAGGCCGATGCCGGCCTGGCTGGGCTTGAGGCTGTTGCCCTCGCGCATGCCGGGCGTCTTCAGGTAGAGCTGCACCAGCCCGGCGCCGAACGCGGTCAGCGCCGCGCCGGCCAGCAGCGACGGGACGAACGGGACCAGCAGCGCGGCGCCCAGCGCGATCTCGCCCCGGGACAGCAGCTTGGCGAACCGGTCGGGCGCGAACTCCTTCAGCTGCGGCATCGCCCCGGCCGCCATGCCGTGCATCCCGGCGGCGGCCTCGCCCTCCAGGTTCCGCTTGCCGAGCCCGGAATTCAGGATGTACGCGCCGATGCTGACCCGCAGCGGCGCATGCGTCAGTCTCATGATCACTCCCGTCGGTGCCGGAGAACCCGGCCCCGCGTACCCGGCGACGCGCGGGATAACCGCGACGCGACGGTGGGCCGGCGGTGGTGATCGGCGGTAGGTTCGCCAGGAAGGGACACCACAGACGGGAGATGCCGTGAGCCAGGAAGTCCGGGGAGTCGTGTCGCGGCGCAAGGGCGCGCCGGTGGAGGTCACCACGATCGTGGTGCCCGACCCGGGTCCCGGCGAGGCGGTGGTCCGCGTGCAGTCCTGCGGGGTGTGCCACACCGACCTGCACTACCGCGAGGGCGGGATCAGCGACGACTACCCGTTCCTGCTCGGCCACGAGGCCGCGGGCATCGTCGAGCAGGTGGGGGACGGGGTCACCGACGTGGCCCCCGGCGACTTCGTGGTGCTCAACTGGCGGGCGGTCTGCGGCCAGTGCCGGGCCTGCCGCCGGGGCCGCCCCTGGTACTGCTTCAACACCCACAACGCGGCCCAGAAGATGACCCTCACCGACGGCACCGAGCTCAGCCCGGCGCTGGGCATCGGCGCGTTCGTCGAGAAGACCCTGGTCCACGCCGGCCAGTGCACCAAGGTCGACCCGTCCGCCCGGCCGGCCGCCGTGGGCCTGCTCGGCTGCGGCGTGATGGCCGGGCTCGGCGCGGCGATGAACACCGGCCAGGTCGGCCGGGGCGACTCGGTCGCGGTGATCGGCTGCGGCGGCGTCGGCGACGCGGCGGTGGCCGGCGCGGCCCTGGCCGGGGCGACGACGATCATCGCCGTGGACACCGACTCCCGCAAGCTCGACTGGGCGCGGAAGTTCGGCGCCACGCACACCGTCAACGCCTCCGAGGACGACCCGGTCGAGGCGATCCGCGCCGCCACCGGCGGCTTCGGCGCCGACGTGGTCATCGACGCGGTGGGCCGCCCGGAGACCTGGAAGCAGGCCTTCTACGCCCGCGACCTGGCCGGCACCGTGGTGCTGGTGGGGGTGCCCACCCCGGAGATGAAGATCGAGCTGCCGCTGCTGGACGTCTTCGGCCGCGGTGGTGCCCTCAAGTCCAGCTGGTACGGCGACTGCCTGCCCAGCCGCGACTTCCCGATGCTCACCGAACTCTACCGGCAGGGCCGGCTCGACCTCGACGCGTTCGTCACCGAGGAGATCGCCCTCGACCAGGTCGAGGAGGCGTTCACCCGGATGCACCACGGCGACGTGCTCCGCTCGGTGGTGGTCTTCCCGTGACCGCCCGCGTCGACCACACCGTCACCTCCGGCACGTTCTCCCTCGACGGGCAGACCTTCGACGTCGACAACAACGTCTGGGTGATCGGCGACGAGGCCGAGTGCGTCGTCATCGACGCGCCGCACGACGTGTCGGCCATCCGCAAGCTCGTCGGCGACCGCCGGCTGGTCGCCATCCTGGCTACCCACGCCCACGACGACCACGTCCGGGTCGCGCCCGAGCTGTCCCGCGTCACCGGCGCGCCGGTGCTGCTGCACCCGGCCGACCGGGTGCTCTGGGACCTGGTCCACCCGGACACCCCGCCGAACGGGGAACTGACCGACGGCCAGACCATCCGGGTCGGCGGCACCACCCTGCGGGTGCTGCACACACCCGGGCACAGCCCCGGCGCGTGCAGCCTCCACGCCCCCGACCTCGGCGCGGTGTTCACCGGTGACACGCTCTTCGCCGGCGGACCCGGCGCCACCGGCCGCTCGTACAGCGACTTCGGCACCATCATCACGTCGATCCGGGACCGGCTGCTCACCCTGCCGCCGGAGACCGTCGTCCACACCGGACACGGCGACGACACCACGATCGGCGCCGAGGCACCGCACCTCGACGAGTGGGTCGCCCGCGGGCACTGAGCCGACCGTCCGGCCGGGGCGCGGCCTCAGCGCTCGCCGTCGAGCACCGGCTTGACGGCCGTCGCCGGATCGGTCAGCGGCGAGGCCACCCGGCCCACCGGCCGCAGCACCACTTCTGGACGGGTCACGGAGCCTCCCGGAGCATGTGTAGTCGGACGTGGCGCCGCCGCGGTGGCGTGCACCAGCACCAGGTCGCACAGGGCGTGCACGATGACCAGTCCCCTGCCGCCGATCCCGTCGGGCGCGGGCGCGAGCCGGCCGGCAGTTGCGGGGGACCTGCTTGCCCGAGCCCGCGCTTCAGGCTAGCCTGCGGGTGGACCCGGATGCCGGCGCGCGGCGCCGCCCGGGGTTCCCACTCACCGCATCGCCTCGGCCGGCGCACCGCCCGCCAGGTTGCGGACCATCCCACCGACGGTCATCCGAATCCGTCTCGCCACCTCCGCGCGCCGCCCGGCCGGCCGCCATTCCCGTGCCAGGCGGCACGCGGCGGACTCGCGCTGCCCGGCGGTCCGCCGCGTCGGCGGCATCCACCGTACGAAAGGAACCCGATGAACCCTGACCTCACCACCCCGGTCCCGGTGACCGGCATCGTGGACATCCGCGACGACCAGGCCCTGCTGCGGGTCGACGGCTACCTACCGTCCCCTGCCGACGCCCACGTCACCCCCGCCCAACTCCGCCGGTACGGCCTGCGCCGTGGCGATCTGGTGACCGGGGCGGTCGCCCCCGCGCCGCGACGGGGCCGGCACGCCCCGCTGGTCCGGCTGGACACCGTCAACGGGATGGAGCCGGAGGAGGCGAAGCGCCGGCGGGAGTTCTACAAGCTCATCCCGCTGTACCCGCAGGAGCGGCTGCGGT
>NZ_JAPDPH010000386.1 GCF_026013475.1 Micromonospora yasonensis
ACCTTCAGCCGGCCGTCGTTGTTGATCGCGGAGCCGCGGATGACCGCGTGGATGGTGTCGCCGTCGCGGCGGGCGTCGGCGAGCCGGCGCAGCACCACGAGGGCGGCCCCGTCGCCGCCCACGGTGCCGGTGGCGCGGGTGTCGAACGGGTGGCAGTGCCCGTCCCGGGACATGATGCCGCCGACCTCGTACCGGTAGCCGGTGCCGGCGGGCAGCCGGACGTGCGCGCCGCCGGCCAGCGCCACGTCGCACTCCCGGGCGAGCAGCCCCTGCACGGCCAGGTGCACCGCGACCAGCGACGACGAGCAGGCGGTCTGCACCGCCACCGCCGGTCCGCGCAGGTCCAGGTGGTACGCGACCCGGGTGGGCAGGGAGTCCTTGTCGTTGGCGAGCATCAGCTCGTACTCGGAGACGGAGTCCAGGGCCGGGTTGCGGAACAGGTGGTGCAGCAGGTAGCCGCTGGCCGCGCAGGCGGCGTAGACGCCGACCAGCCGGTCCGGGTCGCCGGTGAGGTGACCGGAGTCTTCCAGGGCCTCCCAGGCGCATTCGAGGAGGAGCCGTTGCTGCGGGTCGATCAGCCGGGCGTCGCGGGGCGAGTAGCCGAAGAAGGCGGCGTCGAAGCGGTCGACCTCGGGCAGCGCGCCGTGCGCCGGCACGTGGTCGGGGTGGTCGCGGTCCTCCTCGGGCAGTCCGGCGGCGGCGAGTTCGTCCGGGGTGAACCGGGTGATCGCCTCCCGCCCGGCCAGTATGGTCCGCCACAGCTCGTCGACGTCGGCGCCGCCCGGGAAGCGGCCGGCCATCCCGACGATGGCGATCTCCAGCCCGGTCTCCTGCTCGGTCACTTTCGTCCCTCCCCTACCGGCGTCAGGCGGGCTCGTCGGGCCCGGTCGGCCAGCGCCTGCTTGCGTTCGTCCTGCCGCCGGGCGGGGTCGCCGGCCGGCCCGGCCGCCGGTGTCGGGTCCGGACCGGCGAGGTGGCGGGCCAGCAGCGCGACGGTCGGGTGCCGGAACAGCTCGACGGCGGGTACCGGCCGGCCGAGCCGCTCGGACAGCCGGGTCTGCACCCGGGCCAGTAGCATCGAGGTGCCGCCCAGGTCGAAGAAGTTGTCGTGCGCGCTCACCTCGGTCACCCCGAGCACCTCCCGCCAGGTGTCCGCCACGGCCCTTTCCAGCTCGCCGTTCGGCGCGACGTACGTGCCGGCGGGGCGGGTGGCGGCGGGGGCGGGTAGCCGGGCCGGGTCGAGCTTGCCGCTGGCGGTCATCGGCAGGTCGGGGACCAGCACCAGCGCCGCCGGCACCAGGTAGCGGGGCAGCTGCCGGAGCAGCTCCCGGCGTACCTCCTCCACGTCGAGGCCCTCGCCGACCAGGTAGCCGACGAGCCGCCGGCCACCGGGCTGGTCGGTGCGGACCACGGCGGCGGCGCGGCGCACGCCCGGGCAGTCGCGCAGTCGGGCCTCCACCTCGCCCAGCTCGATCCGGTAGCCGTTGATCTTCACCTGGTCGTCGGCCCGGCCGAGGAAGACCAGTTGCCCGTCGCCGCGCCAGCGGACGAGGTCGCCGGTGGCGTACATCCGCTCGCCGGCGACGTACGGGTCGGGCAGGAAGCGCCGGGCGGTCAGCGCCGGGTCGCCGAGGTAGCCCCGGGCCACCCCGGCGCCGGCCAGGTGCAGCTCACCGGGCACCCCGGGCGGGACCGGCCGTAGGTCGCCGTCGAGCACGTACGCGCGTACCCCGGCCAGGGCCCGGCCGATGGGCAGTTCGACGTCGTCCGGCCCGTAGTGGGCGGCGGTGGCGGTGACGGTGGCCTCGGTCGGGCCGTACCCGTTGATCAGGAGCCGGCCGCGCGACCAGGCGGCGGCGACGTCCGGGGCGCAGGGCTCCCCGCCGACGGTGAGCGCCCGCAGGTCGGGCACGGCGGCCGGGTCGAGGGCGTCGAGGACCACCGGCGGCAGGTCGGCGACGGTGATCCGGTGCCGGACGAGCGCGGCGGCCAGGTCGGGGCCGGGGGTGCGCTCGTCCGGGCCGAGCAGCCGCAGGGCCGCGCCGGCGGTCAGCGCGGTGACCATGTCGGACAGGGACACGTCGAAGCTGATCGAGTGGAACTGCAGCACCCGGTCGTCGGCGCCGACGCCGACCAGCCGGGCCTGCGCCTCGGCGAGGTTGCGCAGTCCGCGATGGGTGCCGAGGACGCCCTTGGGCCGGCCGGTGGAGCCCGAGGTGTAGATGAGGTAGGCGGCGGCGTCCGGGTGCGGCGTCGGCAGCGGCGCGTCACCCGCCGGAGCGGGGTCGTCGAGGCGCAGCAGCGGCGTGTCGGTGGCGGGCAGCGCCTCGGCGGCGCCGGCCGCGGTGACCACCAGCCGGGCCTCGGCGTCGGCGAGCAGGTGGGCGAGGCGGGCCTCCGGCAGCTGCGGGTCCAGCGGCAGGTAGACCGCGCCGGCCCGGAGCACGGCGAGGAAGGTGACCACCCAGTCCGGGCCGCCGGGTAGGCAGACGCCGACGGTGTCCTCGTCGGAGACGCCCCGCGCGCGCAGCGCACGGGCCAGCCGGGTCGCCCGGTCGTCCAGCTCCGCGTAGGTCAGCGTCCGGTCCAGGTACGCCACGGCGGGCGCGTGCGGGGTCGCGGTGGCCCGCCGAGCGACCAGGTCGGGCAGGGTGAGCCGATCGTCCGGGGCGGGTGCGGTGGCGGACCAACGGTCCACGAGTTCCCGGCCGGCCGCCGGGGTGAGCAGCGGCAGCCGCTCGACCGGGGTGTCCGGGGCGGCCAGCGCGGCGGTGAGCAGGGTGTCGAGCTGGTCGGCGAGGGCCCGGGCGGTGCTGGAGTCGAACAGCCGGGTGCGGTACTCGACCCGCCCGTCGATGCGCCCCTCGCGGGGGATGACGGTGAGGGTCAGGTCGAACATGGACGTGCCGGTGTGCGTCTCGCCGCTGGCCAGCACGGTCAGCCCGGGCAGGCGGAGGCGGTCCTCCCAGCCGTCCTCGACGGCGAACATCACCTGGGCAAGGGGGTGGCGGCCGGGGTCCCGGTCGGGCCGCAGCTCCTGTACCAGGGTGTCGAAGGGCACCGGGTCGGTGAGCGCGCTGAGCGCGCCGTCGCGGAGCTGGTCCAGCAGGCGGCCGAAGGTCAGCCCGCCGTCGACCCGGCTGCGCAGCACCAGCGTGTTGACGAAGAAGCCGACGGCGGTCTCGCTCTCCAGCGTGTGCCGGTTCGCCACCGGGGTGGCGATCAACAGGTCGGGCTGCTGGCTGCGCCGGTGCAGCAGGGCCGCCCAGCCGGCCGCGAAGAGCATGTACGGGGTGGCGCCGGTGCGGCGGCCCGCCTCGGCGACCCGCTCCGCGAGGGCGGCGGGCCAGGAGAACTCGATCTCGTGGCCGGCATCCTCCAGCTCGGCGGGGCGGGGCCGGTCGGTGGGCAGGTCCAGGCCGGGTGGC
>NZ_JAPDPH010000387.1 GCF_026013475.1 Micromonospora yasonensis
CAGCGAGGCGACCGCCGCGAAGCCGAGCAGCCCGGCCAACCGGGGCGCGGTCTCCCGCAACCCGGACAGGTCGGCGAGCGACCCCGTGCGGGTACGGTCCTTGACCGCTCCGGCCAGGAAGAAGAGCAGCCCGGTGATCACCCCGTGCGCGATGTTGCCGATCAGCGCGGCCTGCAGGCCGGTGGCGGTGAGCGTGGCGACCCCGAGCAGCACGAAGCCCATGTGCCCCACGCTGGAGTACGCGATCAGCCGCTTCAGCTCGTCCTGGGCCAGGCAGACCAGGCCGCCGATCAGGATCGCCGCGACGGCCAGCACGCCGAGCACCGGGGCGGCCCAGCGGGCACCCTCCGGGGCCACCCCGACCGCCACCCGGATCAGCCCGTACGTGCCCATCTTCAGCAGCACCCCGGCGAGGATCACGCTGCCGACGGTGGGGGCCTGGGTGTGCGCGTCCGGCAGCCAGGAGTGCAGCGGCCAGAGCGGGCTCTTCACCGCGAAGGCGAGCGCCAGCAGGGTGAACGCGGCCAGCTGGGTGCCGCGGGACAGGCCGGCCCCACCGGTCAGCGTCATCAGGTCGGCGGTGCCGGCCGCGGCGATCACGACGTAGACGCCGACCAGCAGCAGCACCGACCCGAACAGGGTGTAGAGGGCGAACTTGCGGGCCGCCCGCCGCCGGTCGTCGCCGCCCCAGCCGGCGATGACCGCGTACATCGGCAGCAGGACCACCTCGAAGAAGAGGAAGAAGAGCACCAGGTCGAGGGCGAGGAAGGTGCCGAGGATGCCCACCTCGACCACCAGGAGCAGCGCGACCAGCGCCCGCCCGCTGCCACCGCCCGCCGGCACCCGCCACAGCGTGTACCCGCAGCAGAGCAGGGTGAGCAGGGCGGTCAGCACCACCAGCGGCCAGGAGATGCCGTCCACGCCCAGGTGGAAGCGCAGGTTCAGGCCGGGCACCCAGGACAGGTCGACCTGGTGCCAGGGCTGCACGGCCGGGCGCGGGCCGTAGCCGAACCAGCCGTGGCCGCCACCGAGCAGCGGCAGGGTGGCGAGCAGGGTCAGGCCGGCGGCGACCGTACCGACCAGGCGGCCGGCCCGGTCACCCGGGACGAGGGCCGCCGCGACCGCGCCCAGCGCCGGCAGCGCGAGCACCGCCACCAGCAGGAACTGTCCCCACGTCATGCGGCCACCCCGATCAGTGCGACGGCCAGGCCGATCAGCAGGGCGCCGGCCAGCACGGCGGCCGCCGCCCGGGGCAGGGCCGCCCGGTGCACGGCGGCCAGCCCGCCACCCAGCCCGACGGCGGCGCGCCCGCTCCCTTCGACCAGGCCGTCCACGCCGAGTTCGTCCCCGGCGCGCACGACCCGGGCCAGCGCGGTCGTCGGGCGTACGACGAGGGCGTGCTGGACGTCGTCGAGCCGGAACGCGTGCGCGAAGACCGGCCGCAGCGGGCCCAGGAAGCGGGCCGGGTCGGCGGCCGGGTCGCGGCGCCAACCGGCCCAGGCGACGCCCGCGCCGGCCAGCAGCAGCACCAGCGGGAACAGCAGGTTCGGCGCCAGGTGGACCAGCTCGACGGCCTCCCCGGAGGCATCGGGCGGCATCCGGAGGCGGTCGGTGAACCACGGCGCGAAGGCAGCCAGCCCGAGCAGCGCGGCGGGCACCGCGAGCAGCAGCACCGGCCAGCGCAGCACGGCCGGCGGGTCGTGCGGCTCGGCGAGCGGGATGCGGGTCGCGCCGAGGAAGGTACGCAGCAGCAGGCGGGTCGCGTACCAGGCGGTGACCGCGACGCCGAGCAGCCCGGCCAGCCAGACCAGCCAGCCGACCCAGGCCGGGCCCGGGCCGGCGTCGTCCAGCGCGGCGGCCTCGGCGGCGGCGAGCACGCCGTCCTTGCTCCAGAAGCCGGAGAGCGGCGGCACCCCGGCGAGTGCGCCGAGGCCGATCGCCATGCACCAGAAGGTCACCGGCATGCTGCCCCGCAGCCCGCCCATCCGGGACATCAGCGTGGTGCCCACCGCGTGGATCACCGCGCCCGCGGCGAGGAACAGCAGCGCCTTGAACGCGGCGTGGCTGAGCAGGTGGAACAGCGCCGCGGCGGGCGCCCCGACGGCGAGCGCGCCGGTCATGTAGCCGATCTGGGAGACCGTCGACCAGGCCAGCACCCGCTTGATGTCGTCCTGCGCGGTGGCCGCGAACGCGCCCAGCAGCAGGGTCACCGCCGCCATCACGCCCAGCACCGCGAGCGCGGCCGGAGCCTGCGCGAAGAGCGGGAAGAGCCGGGCCACCGCGTACACCCCGGCGGCGACCATGGTGGCCGCGTGGATCAGCGCGGAGATCGGGGTGGGGCCGGCCATCGCGTCCGGCAGCCAGGTGTGCAGCGGGAACTGGGCGCTCTTGCCGGCGACGCCGGCGAGCAGCAGCAGACACGCGGCGGTGAGGGTGCCGGTGGAGTGGTGGTGGGCCAGCACGTCGGCGATCCGGAAGCTGCCGGCGGAGACGCCGAGCAGCGCGATGCCGAGCAGGAAGCCGACGTCACCCACCCGGGTGACCAGGAACGCCTTCATCGCGGCGGCCGGCGCCTCGGGCAGTCGCCGGTCGTGGGCGATGAGCAGGTAGGAGCAGATGCCCATCACCTCCCAGCCGACCAGCAGCAGGATCAGGTCGCCGGCCACCACCACGGTCAGCATCGCGGCGGTGAAGAGGCTGATCTGCGCCGCGTACGGCGGATAGCGGTGGTCCACCTCGACGTCGTCGTGCGGGCCGCGCTTCAGGTAGCCGATCGAGTAGACCTGCACGGCCAGGGCCACCGCGGCGACCGCTGTGGCGACCAGCACCGCCGCGCCGTCCAGCCGGTAGCCGAGGGTGACCCGCAGCCCGCCGAGGTCGACCCAGGTGGTCGCGGCCTCGACCGGGTGGTCCACCCGGACCAGCAGCGCGACCGCCGCGACCAGGGCCACCGCCGCGCCGGCCACGCCGAGCCCGATCGCCGCCCGCCGGGCCCGGTCCTCGCCGGTCGCCGCGCCCCGGGGCGACGGCGGCAGCAGCAACCCGAGCAGGCCGGCGAGCAGGGGTACGCCGGGCAGCGCCGCCGCGAGCAGTCCGGTCACTTCTCTCCCTCCGGCCCGCCGGCACGCCGCCCGGCCGGCGGCACGTCCCCGCCGGCCGTGGTGGTCGCGTCCCCGCCGGCCGGGACCGCGGCCAGCGGCGCCGGCGGCTCGGTGAGCGGCACGTCGTCCACGGTGACGCTGGCCCGCAGCCGGTAGAGCTGGAGCACGATGGCCAGCCCGACACCGATCTCGGCGGCGGCGAGCACGATCACGAAGAGCGCGAAAACCTGACCGGAGTGCGGCAACCGGGCCCGGACCGTGGTGTCGGCGGTGACCAG
>NZ_JAPDPH010000388.1 GCF_026013475.1 Micromonospora yasonensis
CCGCCGCCCCTCGAACGGCTCCAGTGAGTAGCTCAGGCCGACCACGCCCTGGTCGTCCGGGCTGGAGGGGAACTTGGGGGGGTAGATCGGCACGCCGTCCGGCGTGACGAATTGGTCGTCGTTGGGGTCGTTAGGGTCTGCTGGTTTGAACATCGGTACGTGGTCCTCGACGAACACCGAGAAGTTTCGGTAGTCCCGGTCGTCGATCGCCCTGCCGTGGTAGTCGGTGCCCGGCTGGCATTTAATGTCCACCATCGTCCCGACCCGGACGGGTGTTCCCGTGATCGAGTCGGTGTACGTGCAGCCGGCCGGATGCACACTCGCCCCGCCCAAGAGCCCGTTGTCCTGGTGCACATTCGCGAAGAAGTGGTCGTGGAAGCTGCTGGTGGCGAGGTCCTCGTGGACGAACGACCGGTAGGTGATGGTCTTTCCGTAATCGGCGCCCTGGTCGTAGTTCCAGCCGTTGGCGGCGCCGTCAGAGGTCAGCACGTCGAACTGGACGAGGTGCTGGTGGATGCCGGCCTCGTTGGTGATCTGGGCCCGGTCGAAGACGTTGCCGCCGAAGTTCTCCGGTAACTCGTTGGTGAAGTTGTAGATCACGCAGTCACCGACGTTGAACAGCGGCGCGAACGGCTTCGGTTTTCGCCCGTCGATGACCGCCTGTTTCTGTTCTTGTAGGACGTACACCCGGGACTGCGGGTTCTTCCATTGCAACTCTTCGTTGTAGAACTGCGCGACCTGGATGGCCGCGACGTCGAAGATCTTCACCGGGGTCGGCTGGCCGTCGGACCGGGTGGCCGGGCAGGGGTTCTGGAAGAAGCCGCCAGGGACCTGCGCGCCCGGATCCGCCGCGTCCTTTTCCTTTTGAGTTGGCGGGAAAAGCCCCCCGGCCTGCCGGCTCGCCACCCCGAGCGGCGGTTTCGGCGCCTTGAAACCGAACTTGCCGGGCACGAAGTGCGGGTAGCCCGGCTTGGCCTCCGTCGGCGGGGGCGGTGGGTTCACCCCGTCGACCCCCGGCTGGTAGTCGAAGTCCTCGAGTGGCAGCAGGGCTGGCACGGTGGTGCCGTCCGGGAGCGTGCGGTTGCCGTCCTCCAGCTTGTCGTGGGTGCGGTTCAACGCCCACATGCCGTTGGCGAAGTGCGGGTAAAGGTGGCAGTGGAAGATCACGTCACCGAAGGTCGCCGGCTTGTTGTCGTGCGACGAGCCGGCGCCACCCTCGGGGATGAGTGCGTAGTGCGCGCCCGGGGAGACGGCCTGCACGTCGAGGATGTTGGTGACATTGATGTGGTGCGTCGGCTTGCTCACCTCGGCCAGCCCGCCCTCGTCCTTCGGGTCGAACGGCCACCGGTTGACGTGCCAGTGGAACGTGTGGGTCTCGCGCTCGGCCGCGTGCAGCAGCCGGATCTGCATCGGCTCGCCGCGGTAGTTCGCGAAGACGAGATCGCCACCGCCCGGGTCGCCGTACGCCCAGGAGGACAGGACCGTCTCCTCGCCGTGGCACTCGTTCGCGTCGAAACCCTGAACGCCCTGTGTCGCCGCCGGGCAGCCGATCTCTTCCCGGTTGAACCCTGGCTCCGCCCGGTAGTTGAAGGCGAACCACTCCAGCTTGACCGGCACCGCGCCCTGGACGAGGGCGTCCGCGTCCCCGCCGGACAGCCCGGGCAGGGTGCCCTTCTTCAGCTTGGCCAGCTCGTCGGCCGTCGGGTCGACGCACTCCCCGTTGGCCCGGGCCTCGGCCACCCCGTCCTGCCCGTTCCGGCAGAACCGGGTGAGGATGCCGGAGGCTGCCTCCACCTCGTCGTGCATGAAGATGACGTGCTCCCGATGGTCGGGAGCGCCGGGCGCCGGGTCCTTGATGACCGCGCGTGTCCCGGACGGGAGCGGCTCGCCGGTACGGGCGTCTACCCAGCTGGTGCCGGGCTTTTCCACCACGATCGCGCCGAAGGCCCCAAACGAGTGCGAGCCGATGGCGTTGCCGGCGCCGGTCTCCACCGAGGTGAGGTCGGCGCCGTCGTTGAAGTGGAACTCGCCCTCGACCGCCGCTGAGTATCGGTAGGTGCCGGTGGCGCCGGGGAGCACGGTTGAGTCGGGATTCTTACCCGCCGCCGTACCGTCGGAACCCTTCGGGTCGAAGGCCAGACCCTCCATGTGGATCGACGCCGGAGGCGCCGCATTGGGGTCGAAATCGTTGTGCGGGGTGGTCCGGGCCGGCGCGAAATGGCGCGGCTCCGGCGTCACGGTCCCGGGAGCGGACAACTGCTCGCCGGGCAGCAGGAAGATCGAGTCGTTTCGGACGAACGGCGGCGCTTCTTGATGTAGGCGGTTGGTGAACTTGATCGTCACGCAGTCGCCCCGGTGTGCCCGCAGCACCAGCGGCTCGATCAGGTCCGCCTGGTCATTGGGGTCGGCGGCCTTGGCGAAGTTGGCTCGGACGGTGGAGATGTTCTCGTCGAGGACGTACATCCGGCCCTCGGGAACCACGTCGCCGAAGCGGTTGAGGAAGATCGGGATGTTGATCAGTGAGACATCGAAGCTGCGTGCTGGTGCCCCGGACACACACGGATTGCCCGGGTCGGTTGCCTTCGGCGGCAGGTCGGCAGCCATGGAACTGGACATCGCCCACACCGCCCCGCCGGTCACCGCCAGCCACGCCCCGGCCAGCAGTCCCCCGGCCAGGTAGGTCCAGCGCCGTCTGCTCCTCGCCCGGATGAACACGGTCATCGCCACCACGCCCAGCAGGGCGAGTGGGACGACCTCCACCATTCCTGTACGCACCGCGTCTCCCTTCGTCGACGGTGCTGTGCACGTCGGATCGCGGGAGAGCAGGTCTCGCTAGGTGTCGAAGATGTACGCCCCCGTGATCTATCGACACATGGGAATCTAGCGAACCCGAAGCTTTTTGTAAACGAACTACTACTTTTGGTTATCGGTTGAAAACTCTGCCTCGAAACGGCGGAAGGGTTCCCGGTCCGACCGGGAACCCTTCCTGCACTAGTCGCGCTGGTTGCTGCTCAGGAGGTCCCGGCAGCGGCCGGCACGATGTCCACGTCGTCGAGGTTGACGAACATCACCCGGTGGCCGAACTGGATCTGCACGTACTGCATCTCGCCCCGGACCACGGTCCGGTCATCCGGCGCCGAGCCGTCGAACGAGACCGCCCGGTAGTACTCGCCCGGCACGACACCGCCGACCGCGTACCGCTGGCCGGCGGGGAAGGTGTACTGCAGCGGCGAGATGGTCTGGTACGGGATGGTGGACGGGTACGCCGCCCGCTCCGGGTAGGCCCGCCCGTACACCCGGATGGTGGCCCTGCCCGGCTTGGGGGCCGCCACGAAGCCCTCCGCCCACTTGGCGGT
>NZ_JAPDPH010000389.1 GCF_026013475.1 Micromonospora yasonensis
AGTCCCCAGGCGATGAACGAGTTGTCGAACGGCCAGACGGTGCCGACGTGGTAGCCGAGCGGGTTGTAGCGGCCTTGGCCGGTGGCGAGGGTCCGTACGCCCCAGCCGGAGAAGAGGTGGGGGCTGAGTAGGTGTTCGGCGATCTTCGGTGCCCGGGATTCGTCGACGATGCCGCTCCACAGCAGGTGGCCGATGTTGGAGGAGAGTGCGTCAACCTGGCGGCCGTCGCCGTCGAGGGCGAGGGCGTAGTACTCCCCGTCGGGGATCCAGAAGTCGCGGTTGAAGCGTTCCTTGAGGTCGGCGGCTTCGCGTTCCAGCCGGTCGGCGTAGGCGGGGTCGTGCCAGAACTGGCGGGCCAGCCGGGCGCCGCGGATCTTGGCGTCGTAGGCGTAGCCCTGCAGCTCGCAGGTCGCCCGGGGCAGGCTGGCCAGCCGCCCGTCCCGAAACGAGATCGAGTCCGGGGAATCCTTCCAGCACTGGTTCTCCAGGCCGTTGCGCTCGTTGCGGCGCTGGTACCAGATGTAGCCGTCGCCCATGAGGTCGCCGTACTCGTCGATCCAGTGCAGGGCCGCGCGCGCCTCGTCCTCGAACTCGCGCACCGTGGCGGCGTCGCCGGTCCACCGCTCGTACTCGTCGAGCAGGATCACGTACAGCGGGGTGGTGTCGGCGGCCCCGTAGTACGGCGCCTGCGGGCACTCCTCGAAAGCGACCAGCTCGCCGTAGCGGAACTCGCGCAGGATCTTGCCCGGCTCCTCGTCGAGTTCGTCGTCGAGTACGGTGCCCTGGTCGGTGCCGAGCATCCGCAGGGTGTGGACGGCCAGCTCCGGCGTGAACGGCAGCGCCTGCAGGCTGGTGATGATGGGGTCGCGGCCGGTGAGGGTAGCGGCCCACGGCAGGCCGGCTGCGGGCAACGGCTCGGACGGTAGCGTCAGCGGCGAGAACCGGAGCGCGGCAAGATCGACCAGGCTACGCTCGTAGGCCCGCTCCACCAGCTTCCAGTCGCAGCTCAGCCGCGGAGCCTTGCCGAGCCACCGCCGCAGGTCGTCGTGGAGCCGCACCGGGTCGCGCCGAATAGGGCCGGGATACACGTGGTCGCGAATGTCCTGACCGTCGGGGCGTAGCACCAGCCCCCGGACATGCAGTGTGGTGGTCCACCGCCCGTGGGGTTCGATCCGGATGTGGTAGGTCAGCCCTTGCTCGTCGACGTGTGCCGGTTCAGTCGTGGAGATCACCGTCTCCCGCCGGAACTTCTCCCGCACGTAGCCGATGTGCAGGCACCCGTCCTCGACGTACCGGTAAAGCCGGCCGGCTCGCGTATGTTCCTGTCCGAGGACCACGGCCAGCGGGGTGAAGTCGCCGTCCGCGTCCAGACGGACGGTGAACTCGGCCGGTTCCCCGGAATGGTTGAGCACCGTCAATCGCTCCTCGAAGCTGCCGGCCACCGACCGTTCCCGGATCACCGACACCTTGGCGTCCACGTAGTGCGTCGGAGCCCCCGGCACCAGGAAGAACCGCACCTCGAAGTACGACGGGTCGTCCACCGCCAGCGCGCTCACCCGTTCGCCGTTGATGGTCAGCCGCCACAGCGAGAGGAAGCGGGTGTCGAAGGAGAAGAACCCGCACGGGCCGCTGGGCTGGGTCTCTATGTCGCCGCTGCCGCCGCTCAACACGAAGATGTTGCCGTCCAGGATTCGGACGAGGTCGCTTTTCATCCCTGCCTCCGGCGGTCCCAGGCGGCGAGCCGCGGGTGACGCGCGCCGGGCGGCGGCGCGAAGAGCCGCTCCAGCAGGATGATGAGCCGGAACTGCCCTTCGAACATGATGTCGTTGCGCAGCCACGCCGGGAGCGGTTTGGCTTCGCCGCGTGCCATCCGGTCGAAGAAGGCGTTGTCGGAGCGGACGACCGTGTCGGCGGCGCTGTTCTGCTGGGACACCCGGACGGCGCCGGCGCGGATCTCCACGAACCAGTGGTCGACCTCGTGGTCGCGCTCGAGGTCGAAGCGTATGGTGCCGTTCGTCTTCTTCAGTAGGCGTTCGTGGCCGTGGCGTTCGAGCGCGTCGAAGAACTTCCTGGTCG
The DNA here is from genome assembly GCF_026013475.1 of Micromonospora yasonensis. Taxonomy (GTDB): domain Bacteria; phylum Actinomycetota; class Actinomycetes; order Mycobacteriales; family Micromonosporaceae; genus Micromonospora; species Micromonospora yasonensis. Next base: position 2,077 of record NZ_JAPDPH010000389.1, read on the forward strand.
CGTCCGACATGGCACCACCCCCGTGGAAAATCCGCTGGATCGAGAGGCAGCGTCACTCGGTTCAGGGTGTGCCGGCCTCACCCGGAACGGGTGAATCTGGACGGCGGCCGCGGGCAACGTGGGAATTCACCCGAACCGGGTGATGCGGAGGCACCCCACTTCCGGTCAGGGTGAGCTCTCGGGACCATCGGAGGGGAGGCTCATGTCGGATCCCACCACGAGCTTCTTTGAAGCGCTCGGCCGCCGCGGGCACGAAGCCCTCTTGGCAGAGGCCACCGGGACGATACGGTTCGACCTCACGCACGAGCAGGGCGTCGACCGCTGGTTGGTGGTGATCGAGCGGGGCGACGTCCGCGTGTCGCGAAACGGGGGCGAGGCCGACTGCCTCGTCCACGGCCGCCGAGTGACCTTCGACAGGATCGTCGGCGGCAAGTCGCAGATCTACTCGGCGTGGGTGCGCAACGAACTCCGCACCGAAGGTGACGTCCGGCTGGCCCGTCTTTTCCAGCGGGTCATGCCGGGGCCGGCCGGAGCCCATCGCCCTCGGGATTTCGCCCGTGAGCGGAGACGTGCGGCATGAGTGACGGTCTTGTCCGACTGCTGGACGGCAACACGTTCGTGGTCAGCAAGGAGAGCGGTGACATCGATGCCTCACCCGCCATCCCGACCGGTCTCTTCTCGTTCGACACCCGATTCCTGTCGAAGTGGATCCTGTCCATCAACGGTCAACGGGTCAACGCGCTCACGATCGAGGAGGTCGAGTACTTCCAGAACCGCTTCGTGGTCGTCCCGGCCCTGCCCACTCCGCTTGTCGACGTCAACGTGTCGGCCATCCGGGACCGATCCATCGGCGGCAGCTTCACCGAGCGGCTGACGCTGATCAATCACGAACCCGAGCCGGTCGAGCTGCGGGTCCGGATCGACGTCGAGAGCGACTTCGCCGACCTTTTCGAAATCAAGGACGTGCGGAACAAGAGCGGGAGGTACTACACCCAGACCGACGGTGGGTGCCTGCGCCTCGGCTATCAACGGGAGACGTTTCGCCGGGAGACCCTGGTCTCGTCCACCGTCGCGGGCCGGGTCGACGAGCACGGCCTGACGTACCACGTACGGCTCGGACCCCACGGTCAGTGGATCACCGAACTGCGCGTACAGGCACTGGGCCTGGACGGGCGCGACCTTCGCGAGAGCCTGCAAGGCAGACCAGGCCGGGTCAGACGGCAGCTGAGGCAGGATCTGGACGACTGGCTCGCGGAGG
>NZ_JAPDPH010000039.1 GCF_026013475.1 Micromonospora yasonensis
CGCGAGCAGGGGGTGTCCGCGCAGCGCGGGCATCAGGATGAGCGGCCGGCCCACCTGCAGCATCACGTACGGCACCACGAATGCCAACCCGCGGCCGATGAACGCGGACGGCAGCGACGACGACATGACCAGCAGCCCGAACGCGCTGGCCAGCACGATCCATTGGATCTTGGGGCGGCGTGGGTCGAACCAGCTGGTGATGTGCGCTGTCGTGATCCACAACCAGATCAGCGGCAGCGCCAGCACGAGCATGTAGGCCATCGCCCGCCACCGGACGATAACGTCATCGCTGACCAGGTCCCGCGCGACCCGGCTGACCACCCCGGCCAGGGCGAACACCAACACCAGGTCGACGAACAGTTCCAGAAAGTTGGCCTGCCGCACGTCCTCACGACGTTGTAACAAGTCCTGACCCGGTCCACCGCCTTCCCGCAGTCCCATACCGCTCATAGTCGCCGGGCATCACCTCGGCTCACCGCGGGTTTGACGTCATACACCCCAGAAGGAAGCCGTCACCGGCGACCGCCGGCTGAGACCGGATACCTCCTGGCTTGGCATCTCTCAGCGGGTCACTTCAGTGCCCGCCGGGATGGCGGCCAAGCCGGCCAGTGGGCCGGAACAGTGGCGAATTCGGTCATAGGTGCTGCCTATGACGGTGGTCCGGGAATGTTCGCTACCGGGGGGTGCCGCGCAGGCGAAGCCTGGAATCGTGATCGTTCTTGCTGACGTGCGCACCCGCCGCCGCGTACCCGTCCAGGCTGCCGGGCTCGGCGCGGCGGTGTTGCTGGGACTCGCCGCGGCGGTTGCCGGCACGCTGGTCCCCGTGGTCGGTGCGCCCGTCTTCGCCGTTGTCGTCGGGGTCTTGGTGAGCCCGCTGGCGCGGCGCCGGTCCGAGGCGCTGAAGCCGGGGCTGAGCCTGGCCAAGGGTCTGCTGCTGCAGTTGTCGGTCGTGCTTCTCGGCGCTCAGCTGTCGCTCGACGAGGTGCTGTCGGTGAGCGCGGGGTCGTTGCCGGTCATGCTGGGCACGCTCGGGGTGTGCCTGCTGTTGGCCTGGTTGGTGGGCCGGCGGCTCGGTGTTCCCCGCGATCTGCGCACGTTGATTGGTGTCGGCACCGGTATCTGCGGCGCGTCCGCCATCGCGGCCACGGCACCGGCGATTCGGGCGAAGAGTAACGACGTGGCGTACGCGATCTCGACGATCTTCCTCTTCAACGTCGCCGCCGTCCTGATCTTTCCGCCGCTCGGGCACGCGCTGCGGTTGAGCGCGCACGCGTTCGGGCTCTTCGCCGGCACCGCCGTCAACGACACCAGTTCGGTGGTGGCCGCCGCTGGCGCCTACGGCCAGGACGCCGTCGAATACGCCGTCGTCGTCAAGCTCGCCCGCACCCTGATGATCATTCCAATCGTCCTCGTCCTCACCACCCTGACCCGCCGCCGCGCGCACCTGCCGGAGGCGTCGAAGGCCCGACTCGCGGCCACCCTCGTGCCCTGGTTCCTGGTCGCATTCCTCGCCGTGGCCGCGCTGAACACCGGTGGGCTCATTCCCGCCGCCGCCCAGGCCGCTCTGCACCAGGTGGCGCTGTTGTTCATCGCGATCGCCCTCGCCGCCGTCGGCCTCTCCACCGACGTGGCCGCCCTCCGCCGCGCCGGTGCCCGGCCGCTGCTGCTCGGCCTGATCCTCTGGGTCGCGGTCAGCTCGACCAGCCTGGGTCTGCAATACCTGCTGGACAGGTGACGAGGCACGGGACGGGTCGAACACCCAAGCGTCTGTGACAGACTGCGCGGGATGCCACTGCCGCCCTGGATAAGCGATCTGCCGGCGCTCGACCTGCTGCTGTCCGTCGCCGAGACGGGAAGCGTCGGGCGCGCGGCGCGGGCGCACGGGATCACCCAGCCCAGCGCCAGCGCGCGGCTTGCGAAGCTGGAGCGCCGGCTGGGCGTACCGCTGCTGGTGCGGTCGCGACGCGGAAGCCTTCTCACGCCCGCCGGCGAGGCGGTCGTCACCTGGTCGCGCAACGTCATCGACGCCGCGCAGAACCTCGCCGACGGAGTTCTGACGCTGCGCGCCGACCGGCAGGCGCGGCTGCGTATCTCGGCGAGCCTCACCGTGGCCGAGTACCTGCTGCCGGCCTGGCTGCTGAGCCTGCGCCGCACCCATCCCGAGCTGGGCATTTCGGCTGACGTCGCGAACAGCCACGGCGTGGTCGAGGCCGTCCGCTCGGGCGCGGTAGACCTTGGGTTCGTCGAATCACCCGACATCCCTGCCGACCTGAGTGCCCGCATCGTGGGCGACGACCGGCTCGCCTTGGTCGTCGCCGCCAGTTATCCGCTCGCCGCGCACGCCTGGCGCGGACTGCGGCCGACCGACCTCGCCGATCAGCCCCTGCTGCTGCGTGAACCGGGCTCCGGCACCCGCGACACGTTCCTGAACGCGATCGAGCATGCCCTCGGCTTCGCGCCGTCGCTGCCGCACGCCATCAGCCTCGGCTCGACCACCACGATCCTTTCCACGGTCCGCGCCGGTGGTGGCGTCGGTGTGATCAGCGCGCGCGCAGCCGCGCCCGCCGTCGCCGCGGGAGAACTGGTCGAGCTTCGGGTCGAGGGCCTCCCGCTGACCCGCCCGCTGCACGCCCTCTGGCTGGGCCGTACCCCGACCGCCCTCGCGGCGGAACTGTTGGCGATCGCCGCCGCTCCTTCCGCAGGGCGATAGCAGTTCCGGTGATCTTCCCGGCAGGATGGGTGTCCGGTCCGCGGGGCTGGCTCACGGCGGCGGGGTGGTGCGGCCGGCCTGCCGGCGGGCACCACCCCGCATCCGGGATCTGGTAGTCGGTCAGTTCACTTGGTGTCGGTCGCGGTGAGGGTGAACGGGACCGCGGCGCCCAGCCACAGCTGGGTGAGGATGTATCGGGTTCCGCTGGGGATCGTGCCGGACTCGTCCGCGGCCGAGGAGGCCGCTGAACCGAGCAGGGTGCACGACTCGTCGTAGAAGTACAGGTCGAAGTCGTACGGGGCAACGCTGTCGCTGCTCACGTGCACCTCGTGGGCGCCGTCGCCGAAGCTGTCCGGCAACTGGGTGACCCAGCCGTCCGCGCCCTGCGCCGGCGCCGCCGGCACCGCACAGGCCGTCTTGAACGCCGTGGCCGTGACGCCGGTGGCGTCGTCGGCCGTCCCGGTGGACGGGTTTCCGGTGACGATCACCCCGGCCTCGGTCACCGGCGCGTCCGGCGGTGACGGCGGCAGCGGCTCGACCCCGGTCGCGGCCGGTGAGAAGACCTGCAGCTCGGCGGTCTGCACGTCCGTCTTGGTCTCGCCGAGCGCGGTGTCGGCCCAGAACCGCACGTACTGCGCCTGCACCGGCTTCGGCAGGGTGAACTGCTTGTAGTGCAGGTCAGGCGCGGTCGGCCGAGGCGTCTGGTAGCTGAAGGCGTCGGCCTTGGTCAGGGCGGTCTGCCAGGTCGTCCCGTCGGTGGAGATCTGCAGCGTGAACCCGCGCAGGCCCTCGAATCGGGCGGTGGTGAATGCGCTGACCTGGATCGACGAGATCTGGGCCGGGGCGGCCAGTTTGATCACGGCGTTGCCGGTGCCCGGGGCGGTCTTCCAGCTGCTGGCCTCGGTGTCGTCGATCAGGCGGGCGGCGCCCGTCGTGGTGGCGGAGACGACGGTGGCGCCGTTGGCGGCCGAGGCCAGGTTGGGCGCGAGGGCGAACCGCAACGCCGAGGTCTTGCCGGCGGTGACCTTGACGCCGGGGAAGGTCCGGGCCCCGAAGCCGTCGGCCGCGATTGTCACCGGGTAGGTGCCGGCGGCCACCGGCGCGGAGAACCCGCCGTCCGTCGACGAGGTCCGCAGCGGCGTGACCCTGGCTTCGAACACGCCGAGCATGACGCGCGCGCCGGGGATGGGTCTGCCGGTGGCGGCGTTGACGACGGTGCCGGTCAGGGTGCCGTTGCGGGCCGGGTTCGGGTGCTCGTAGGAGGGGATGGGGTCGGTGTCGTCGCCGCCGTCACTGACGGCGTGCAGGCCCAGGCCCCGCTTGGCGAACGCGCCGTACACGACCTCCACGAGCGCGGCGTAGTCGGAGCGGCTGTGGTAGCGGTTGTCCAGGGCGGTGCGGATGGCGTCGCGCATGTCGATGAACGACGGGTCCGCCGGGGACAGCGGCATCGCGTCGGTGATCAGCCGTGCCGCGATCTCACCGCCGATGGCCTCCCCGTACCGGGCGACGAGGGCCTTGCGCATGTCCCACACGATGGCGGTCCAGATCTCCCCGTCGGAGTGGACCTCTGGGCCACCGAGGTCGTATCCGATGTCGCCGTAGCTGGTGGGGTTCTGGTCGTAGCTCCAATTGCGGATGCCGCGCTCGGTGTTGCCGGTGGCGTGTTGGCCGACCACGGCCGTGGTGGCGAGCTGGTTGCCGTAGAGGTAGTTCAACGCGTACCAGTCGCCCCAGCCCTCGCCCATCGAGCCGGACTGGTGGGTGTTGAGGGCGTTGTCCTCGCCGCTGACGTACCGGTTGGACAGCCCGTGCGCATACTCGTGCTCGATGACGGAGGCGTCGAAGTTGCCGTCGGAGTACGGCCCTTCGAAGCTGTCGTTGATCGGCTCCCACAGGAACATGCCGCTCCAGGCGGGGATGCCGTCGGGGAGGGTGAGCATGTAGGCGTTGTCTCGGCCGGTGTAGGTGGGCGCGCCACCGGTGGCCGCCCCGGCGTGGACCAGACCCAGCACCGGGTCGCCGCCCTGCCCGCCATGGCCGCCGTTGTTGACCTGGAAGTTGCCGGCGGACTCGGTGAAGCCCAGCGCCCGGAACTCGTCGTGGATCCGGTTGTGGTGCCAGAACAGGTTCGTCGCCGCCGGATCGAGATCCGACAGGTAGGCCGGCGGCACGGACTGGCCCTTGCTGCGCGCCCAGTTCGCGGCGTACGCGTAGTTGAACTGCCCGGTGAGGCTCACCGGCCGCGGCCCCTGGTCGGCGGGGACCAGGAAGTTCGAGTAGTTGGCGTAGGTGTTGGCGTTGTTGCCGGCCGTCGTCGGGCCCGCCAGGCCCACCAGCCCGGTCGGATCGACGTAACCCGAGCGAGACTGGGCGGTCGGCCCGAACGACTTGACCACCGGGGCGCCGCCGGCCGGAGCACCCGGGTAGTTCTCGTAGACGGTGCCTTCGGCGTCGTGCGCCACCAGGGACGCCTGGTACAACGTTTCCCCGGTCGCCGCGTCGACGACGGTGTCCCACGCCTCGTCAAGGGCCTTGATGAACAGCACCCGGTAGGCGGGCCGGGCGCCGTCCCGGGTCGGGAACGTCGCCTTCTGCACGTAGGACTCGCCGGCGAACGGCCCCTTGGCGAACACCTGGAAGCCGGCGCGGTCGCCGGCCGGCAGAGCGGTGAAGGCCACCCCGGGGGCGAGTTTGCCCGCCACGTCCTCCAGCACCTTGGCGGCGGAGAGCTTGTGCGTGGCCAGCAGCGCGCCGCTACGGGCTGAATTTCCAGCGTAGGAGAGAACCTTGCCGTCGCTGGTCACCGCCACGCCGAGGCGGCCACCGCGCACCGCCGGCAGGCCCGCGTACGTCTGCGCGAAGTTCACCACATGCGTTCCGGTACCGACGAGCTCGTGGTCGCGTACGACGGCGAGCGACGCGACGTCCGCCGCCGTGAGGTCGAACGCATCACGGTTGACGTCGATGAACGACCGGGCCACCGAGACGGGATCTCCCGACCTGGGCCCGGTGAGCCAGCCGCCGTCCTTGCGGATCGTCCGCGGCGTGCCGAACCGTCCGTCCCAACTGACCCGAGTACCGGCACCCGCGGCGGCGACCAACTCGCGCGCCGCGCTGACTTGCCCGTCCGTGGGCTGTACGGATGGCCCCGCACGCCGGACATCAAGCCCGTCGACGCCGGGCGAGCCGACATCGACGACGGCCGAGGCGACAGCAGGGCTGAGTGTGAGAACCAAGGCGAATGCGGCCCCGACCGCGAACGGTCGACGAATACCCATCAAGACTCCTCTGCGGGTCTGAACATGCCTGCGCCCGTGCCGGTGCTGGTTGCCTGTCGCACTGCACATCGGCGGGGACAGCCGCATCGCAACAAGGACGGCACGCGGGGGCTCGTCGTGCGCGATTACCTGTCGGCAGGCCGCTGGAAGGGACCTCGGGCATGATCACCTCGGGATCGCTATTCATCCATACGGTATGTATGCTCGCTGACCGAGACCTACCCCTCCAACTCATGCCATCCCGCCCAATCGTCCCGGTGAGGCTGGCCAGATCGGAGTGACATGGGCTGCTTACACGCTCGGGAGTGCCCCCTCTTCCCCCTGCTCAACGCAAGCCTGCGCGACTGGCGTAACTACTACTGCGACAGTGCGGAGGGCTGGCGGACTTGTGCTCGGTACGAGCTGTCCCGGACGGGCCAGCTCGTACCGATCACGCTCCTGCCGAATGGAGCCGACGCGATATATCTGGGACGCATACCCGCCGGTGACGGGCCGGACACGGCAAGCCAGACACCCCCGTCACGGCTCGATCCGGCGGTTTCGCAGCAGTTCGAGCCGGCGCCGGCCCGGGAGCCCAACCCGGCACCGGCAGCCGCCCAAGGCTTCAACACCGGGTCACCCGCACACGGCCCGCACCCCACCGGAACCGCATCGACCCCACCCGCGCCTCGACGGGCCCGTTGGTGGGCCCGACTCGCAGAATGGATTGAAGGTCCCGCATGACTGAATACTGGCCCTGGTGGGCGGGGGCTGCCGGACTCGCCCTCACCACCATCAACTACGCCGTCACGACCGATCGATCCTTCGGGGTGTCCGGGGCGTGGGACCGCGTGCTGCACTGGCGCGCTGAACGCCGTGTCGAACGAGTGAACGCCCAGTTCGCTGACGAACGTGTCCTCATCGAGGCTCTCGCCGTAGCCACCGCCGACCAGTTCGGAGCCGGTTCGGCTGCACCTGCCGCGCGTCCCGCTCCGCACGGCGACGCGCGGGCTCCGGGACAGGACGTGCCACCGCCAGCGGCGGGGAGTTCCTCAATGGCGAGGCTGCTCCCGGCGCCCTTGGTCAGCCAGGTCGCCCTGCTCCTGTCGGTCTTCGTCGGCGGGTGGGTAGCGGCGGCTACCGCCGGCCGATTCCAGCTCCGGCTCGACATGGGCGACGCCTTCAGCCAGATCGTGACCGACAAACCGATCGCGATGATCGGCGCGCTGTTCGTCGGCGGTGTACTCGTCGGCTTCGGCACCCGTCTCGCCGGAGGATGCAGCAGCGGTCACGGGCTCAATGGCTGTGGCCGGCTACAGCCGGTCAGCATCGTCGCGACTGCCGTCTTCTTCGGCACCGGCGTCCTCGTGTCGTTCCTGCTGTGGAAGGTGATCTGATGCACACCCGAGGCGCGATACTCGTCGCCAACATCATCGCTGGGCTGGCTCTCGGCTACACCGTCGCGAACATCGGGTTCGCTGACTACGCCGAACTGAACCGCATGTTCACCTTCCAGGATCTTCGCATGTTCCTGGCGTTCGCCGGCGCCGTAGCGATCATCGTCGTGGTGTTCGCCGTGGTGCGCGTCCGCCGCGCCCCGGGGCGCATCCATGCCGGCGTGGTCCCCGGCGCGGTGCTGTTCGGCACCGGCTGGGCGATCTCGGGTGGCTGTCCGGCGATCCCGATCGTGCAGGTCGCCAGCGGATACCTCCCCGCACTGGTCACGATCGCCGGCATAGTCGTCGGCATAAGGCTCTGCCGCTGGGCCAACACCAGGTACTTCCACCTCGACAGCGGATCCTGCGAGCGGTAGCCGATCGCGAGGGTGGTTGGGCGCGTCGAGCGCAGGCGACGTGCAGCCGACCGGCCTGGGCACAGCACCTGCGGCGCACACATCCGGCTGTGCCCAGGCCTTCGGACCGGCAAGGTTCTACAGTCAGGCGGCGAAGGCCAACCCGAGCGGCGCCCTGTCTCAGCTACACCAGCTGCACGCCGGGTTTTCCCGCCGCGATGTAGAACCTCTGGGCGTCCCACACGGGCGCGTTCGGCTGAGTGACGAACTGGACGTCGCGTTGCGTGCTGTACAGGCCCGTGGGCGTGATGACCGTGCGGAGGTAGCCGCGGTAGCCATCGGCGTACTTCACCCAGGGGTATTTCAGCCAGCCGTCCTTGGTGGCCTGGCTACCCGGTCCGTCACCGGTCGAGGTGATGGACGTGCCGATGAACTGCGTCCCCACGATCGGGCTGGTCGGATCCGGTAGCGCGAGCAGCGCGTCCGAAACCAGGGTCCAGTGCAGGTCGCCGGCCAGGATGACCGGGCTGACGTTCCTGTCATAGTAGGCCTGGTAGATACGGTTCCGCGTGGGGCTGCTTGTCGCCACACCGCCCAGCTGTTGGCCCATGGCGAGCAGGTGCCACGTCGTGTCGTAGGAGTTGATGCCGTCGATGAGCCACGCCTCCTGCTCGTTACCGAGCTTGGAGACGAGCGGGTCGTTGTCGGCGGTCCGGTACTGGCGGCTGTCGAGCAGGTCGAACTGGGCCAGGCTGCCGACGGCGAACCGCCGGTAGATGCGCTGGTCCGGCCCGACCGGCGGGGCGCAGCGGGTGGGCATGTTCTCCCACCACGCCTTGTACCCGGCGGCGCGGCGGGCCAGCTGCTGCGGCCCCTGGTCGACGCCACCGCGGTAGTCGTTGCTGACCTCGTGATCGTCGCGGATCACCGCCCACGGAAAGGCCGCGTGCGCGGCCTGCAGGTCCGGGTCCGTCTTGTACAGCGAGTAGCGCAGGCGGTACTGGTCGACGGACTGGCACGGGTCACGAATCTCGTCCGGCACCGTCGCGCCGTCGCGGGGCGCGACCGCGGTGATCGAACCCTCGTAGATGTAGTCGCCCAGATGGAGTCCAAGGTCGATGCCGTCCTGGGCCATATAGCGGTAGGCCGTGAAGTATCCGGTCTGCCAGTTCTGGCAACTCATCTGGCTGACGGTGAACGACGCGACGGACGCGCCGAGCGCCGGCAAGGTGCGCGTTCGTCCGACCGGGCTCAGCTCGGAGCCACAACGGAACCGGTAGAAGTACCAGCGATCCGGCTGCAGGCCCCGGACATCGACGTGCACGGAGTGGTTGTTCTCCGGTAGCGCGAACGTCTCGCCTTCCCGGACGATCGTGGTGAAAGCCTCGTCGTCGGCTACCTGCCAGTGGACCGGAACGGGCTGGTTCGGCATCCCAGATCCGATCACCAACGGCTGTGGGGCAAGGCGGGTCCAGAGGATCACCGAGTCATTCAGTGGATCACCAGACGCGACGCCCAGCGAGAACGGATAGGAGCTGAACTGGCCGAGGCCACCAACGGGTGCGCCTACGGCGGGCGTGGCCGGCCCGACCGCGGCCGTGGCCGCCACCGCACCGGACAGGATCAGAAACGATCGGCGACTGGGCTCGTTGGTGACCGCGTAGGGGGTGGGGTCTGTGGATGGGTCCTTGGACAAGGCAGGCGTCCTCGATTCACGGGAGACCCACTCGGGAATGGTGGGTCCATACCGTGCGCCAGGCTCACGATCTTGGTGGACCTGGTGCTGACTCCTACGCCTCGCACGGGGTAAGCCGGGATGAACATCGGTCGGCAGCCGTAGCGATCACGGCGCCGGTGGGGCGAATGCGCACCCGAACGGCCTGCTCCAGATGCTCTGGAGCAGGCCGTCTCGCGCTTGCGGGCGGGTCAGCGGAACCGCGGATCGTTCCCGGCCCGGGTGTCCACGGTCAGCGACATCGCGCGGGCGATGTCACCCCAGGACGTAGGAGGAGCAGCGCGGCACGGCGGCGAACTGGCCGACCGAGAAGGGGTACGTCAGCGGCACCGTCGACAAGTCCACCGGGCTCACCCACCTCGGCGCCCGCGAGTACGACCCCGACAACGGGCGGTTCATCTCCGTTGACCCCCTCATCGGCTACAACGATCCGCAGCAGATGAACGGGTACGCGTACGCCGGGCTGGTGGCCCTTACCGTCACCCGGGACGGCCGGACGGCCCTGCGGGTGGCGCTCGACCTGCGGCTCGCCGCCGGCCTGCTCCGGCTGGCCCAGCCCCCGGGTGGGACCAGCTGCCTCAGCGCCGCGGCGATCATCGCGGTCCGGCAGCTCGCCGGCCTCGGTCAGTTCAGCTCGCCACGCGGACACGGTCGTGTGACGCCGAACCAAAGCAACGAATCGCGGGTTTCTGGTCACAACGATGGTGAGCGGCGTCGCCGCACACCAAGCTGGCCGTCTTCGCGCTGCCACCCGGCCCGCCGCCAAGGAGCACAACCGTGGTCACGAACGACATCACCATCGCGTCGCCGCCGGGGACCACCCGTACCCGCGGCCGGGCACGAGGGCGCCTCATCCTGCTCGGACCGGCCTTCGTGGCCGCCGTCGCCTACGTCGACCCGGGCAACTTCGCGACCAACTCCACCGCCGGCGCCCGGTACGGCTATCTGCTGGTGTGGGTCGTCGTCGCGGCGAACCTGGCCGCGATGCTGGTGCAGACGCTCACCGCCAAGCTCGGCCTCGCGACCGGACACAGCCTGCCCGAGCTGTGCCGGCAGCACCTGCCTCGAACAGTCAACCGAGTCATGTGGGTCCAGGCCGAACTGGTGGCCATGGCCACCGACCTGGCCGAGGTCATCGGCGGCGCGGTCGCCCTACGCCTGCTCCTCGGTATCCCGCTGCTGCCCGGCGGCCTCATCGTGGGCGCGGCGGCGTTCGCTGTGCTCGCGCTGCGCGCCCGCGGCTTCCGGGCCTTCGAGATCGCCATCGCCGTCCTGCTCGGGGTGATCGTCCTGGCGTTCGCGGTGAACCTGCTCACCGCGCAGCCGGACGTGTCCGCCGCTGCCGGCGGGCTGCTGCCCCGGATGCAGAGCACCGACAGCATGGTGCTGGCCGCGGGCATCCTCGGCGCGACCGTGATGCCGCACGTCATCTACGTACACTCGGCGCTGACCCCGAACCGCATCCCGGCGACGAGCGAGTCCGCGCGACGGACCATCGCGAAGGGCATTCGGGTCGACGTGCTGATCGCCCTGGGCGCCGCCGGCGTGGTCAACCTCGCCATGCTGCTCATCGCGGCGACCACCTTCCACGGCACCGCGATTCCGGGCACCGACACCCTCGAGGGCGTGCACGCCGGCCTGGCCGGCACCCTCGGCGCGGGGGCGGCGCTCGGCTTCGCCGTCGCCCTTCTCCTCTCCGGCCTGGCCTCGACCAGTGTCGGCACCTACGCCGGCGAGGTCATCATGCAGGGCTTCCTGCGCCGCCGGATCCCGCTGGCCGTGCGCCGGCTGGTCACCCTGCTGCCCGCGCTGGCCGTGCTCGCCGTCGGCGTCAACCCGACGCGAGCCCTCGTGCTGTCGCAGGTGGTGCTCAGCTTCGGCATCCCGTTCGCGCTCATCCCGGTGGTGGCCTTCACCCGCCGCCGGGACCTCATGGGCAGCCTGGTGAACCGCCCGGCCACCACCGCCGCCGCACTGGTGATCACGGCCCTCGTGGTGGCACTCAACGCGTTCCTGCTCTGGCAACTGGTCACCTGACCGGCCTTGCTCCGGCTCCCGGCCGACGTGGGACGAGGTCACCCTGGGCCCGCTCTCGTCGCTTGGTAAACGCCGACAGGGCATTGACCAACGCCACTCTTGCTCCTAGGTTCCGCGTCATGACTATCAATGTTCGTCGGCTTCTGGCAGCGCTGACCGCCTTCGTGGCGGCCACTGTCGTCGGTATCCCCGACGCGGTCGCTGCGGGTCAACTGCCCATCAACGACCTCGGTGGTGGCACGTACCTCGGCTTCCAGGGCGGGCTCTACCCCGCCGGTCGGAACACGATGCCCGCCACCCATGGCGCGGCCGGCATCGATCGGGCCCTCCGCGTACGCCCGGTCGACACCACCGGCACGCCGAGCGCCAACGGCAAGTACGTCCTGCTCTCCATCGGCATGTCCAACACCACCCAGGAGTTCTGCTCCGCCGATGGCAGCGGGCAGTGCGCACCGCACTCCTTCATCGGCCAAGCCGCCGCGGACCCGCAGGTCAACCACGACAAACTCGTCATCGTCGACGGCGCCGCGGGCGGCCAGACCGCGGGCACCTGGGATTCCCCGACCGACGCCAACTACGACCGGGTCCGGGACACCAGACTCGCGCCCCTCGGCCTGACCGAGCGGCAGGTGCAGATCGCCTGGGTGAAGGTCGCCAACGCGAACCCGTCGGTGTCCCTGCCCGCGTCCAACGCCGACGCGTACCAACTCGTGGCCCAACAGGGCAGCATCCTCCGGGCGTTGAAGAGGCGCTACCCCAACCTGCAGCAGGTCTTCTTCTCCAGCCGGATCTACGCCGGCTACGCCACGACCACCCTCAATCCCGAGCCGTACGCCTACGAGACAGGCTTCGGCGTCAAGTGGGTGATCCAGGCCCAGATCACGCAGATGTCGGGCGGCGGCATCGACCCTCGGGCCGGCAACCTGGACTACAACGGCACGGTGGCGTGGGCAGCCTGGGGCCCGTACCTCTGGGCCGACGGTCTCCAGCCGCGCTCCGACGGGCTCATCTGGGAGCGGTCGGACTTCGGCTCCGACGGGACGCACCCGTCCACTTCCGGGCGGCAGAAGGTGGGGACCCTGCTGCTCCGCTTCTTCAAGAGTTCTCCGCACACGGCCTGCTGGTTCACCGTCAGCGGCACCTGCGCGTAGGCCGTCCTACCTTTGTGATGGCTGGTCGATCTTGATCGGTGGGCCAGCCATGGGGTGCCGGGTGCGTTGCCCGCATCCACCACCAGCCGGCCCGGCGGCCGGTGCGGCGGGCTGCCGCACGTCGGACGCCGGGCCAGGCTGGTTGGGGTCAGCTCACCATGAAGTCGGTGAAATCGGCGCGGCCCATGGTGCCCAGGCGGTGCGAGGTCGCGAACATGCCCACGTCCTGGCTGAGTGTCGTCCCGGGAACCGACACCGTACCGACGGATGTCCACGAGCCGCCGTCGGTGGAGTAGTAGCCGGTGAAGGAATCGCCGTCCCGTACCACCTTGAGCCAGACCGGCAACGCCACCGGCTCGCCACCCCCGCTCGGGGTACCGATGTCGATGTAGCCATTGGCGTTGGAGTCCCACTGGAGCACCACGCCGTGCTCCGCCGTGACGGCGAGGATGAGGTACCCGGGGGAGGAGCGGGGCAGGGTGAGGTCGTTACGAATGATGAGGCCTGCCTTCGCCCAACCGTCGACCGGTTGCTGAGCGGTGACCTGCATGGTGGCGGTGCCGGTCGTGCCCAGGGCACCGGGAACGTAGACCGTCCCGTAGTCGTCGCGGGTGGTCCACATGTCGGCACCGTCCGCCTTGATGGTGAAGCGGGAGCCGGACTGTCCGAGATGCGCCGGGGTGGAGGCGAACGCACGGTAGGGCTCGGTCACGGACCCGACGACGGTGACCGTGACATCGCCGGAGGCGCTTGCCTGTTCTGTTCTCGGCTCGTACCAGTAGCCGACCGTGCCGGTGAGCGTTGCCGTGGTGACGGGGTCCGGTGATGCGGGTGGCACCACGGTCCAGTTCACCTGCACGGTCTCGTCGGTGTGCACGATGGGGAACCGGGTCGCCGAGCCGGCCTGTACGGCCCAGCCGGCCGGGGTGTTCAGCCGCAACTCGACGTCGGTGGCGGGCAGCGCTCCCGTGTTGGTGAAGGTCTGGCTGATCTTCATGGGCTGGCCCGCGGTGACCGAGGCGGCCTCGGGGGACAGCCCGGTCAGGATGTGCGGCGGCGCCGACGTGGGGTTGGCGATCGGTTTCACCCGGTACATCACCACAGCGTGCGGCGGCACGACGGCGCTGATCGTCGAGGCGGTCTCCGTGGTGCTGTGCTGCCACAGGTCGCGCAGTTGGTAGGCCGGGGCGGCAGGAAGGCCCACCTCGGTGGCGCCGGTGGTGATGAGCGCGGGGGTCGCCGTGTCGTTGAAGAGCACCACGGACCGGCCGCCGTCCGCCAGTGGCTTGCTCAGCACCCAGTGGCCGTCGGTGTTGGCCACCGGATAGCCGGGTCGGCCGAGTGGGTCCTGGTCAACGGCGATCACCTCGCGGTTGGTGAGGATTTCCCGGATATCGGCGGACATGGTGGTGAGGTCGTTGCCCGCCAGCAGCGGGGCGGCCATCTGGGCCCAGAGGCTGAAGTGGCTCCGGTACTCGGTGGTGGTCATGCCGCCATTGCCCACCTGCAGCATGTCCGGATCGTTCCAACCGCCCGGCCCGGCGTACTCGTGGTGAGCCACGGTGAGCTGAAAGCATTTGACCATGCTGCGGTAGTTGTCGCCGATATCGCCGCAGGTGCGCCACAGGTTCGCGTACTCCGAACCCCACCGCCAGACCTCGCTCATGCTCCACAGGCCCGACCCCCCGCCGCCGCTCAGGCTGTAGGCGATCGGCCGTCCGGTCGCGGCCAGCGCGTCGCGCATCTGCACGGCCAGCATCCGGTCGACCTGTTCGCGCGTCATGTCGGGGTGGTTCTCGTACGGCACGACGCACCAGTCCAACTTGAGGTAGTCCACCTCCCACGAGGCGAACAGCCGGGCGTCCTGCTCGTAATGCCCGTAGCTGCCGGCGCTCGTGCGCGCGCAGTTCATGAGGCCGGCGCCGTTGTAGATGCCGAACTTCAGCCCAAGGGAGTGGACGTAGTCGACAACGGGCTTGATGCCGTCGGGGAACTTTTTCGGGTCCGGCTGCAGCTCGCCGGCGGCGTTGCGCTCCGGCAGGTTCCAGCCGCCGTCGAGGTTCACGTACGTGTAGCCCGCGTCCTTCATGCCTGAGTCGACCATGGCGCGGGCCTGGGCCTTCACGAGTTCGGCGGTGGCATCCCGCTTGTAGTGGTTGAAGGGGTTCCAGCCCATCGGCGGGGTCAGCGCCAACCCGTTGTCGAGGGCGGCGGCGGGCTGTGGGGTGCCGACGAGGCTGAGGCCTACGGCCAGCACGCACGCCGAGGCGGCTGCGGCCGCCTTCCGTATCAACATCATGCTTGTCCCTCCGCGAAGTCTAGCTCCGGGGTTGGCAGATGACAGAGGTCTGGCCGCGACGCTAGCCCTCGCCCTGAACGCCGTCAATGAACCGTGCCCGGGTCTCGCACCCGGGGAGGATCGATCGACGTCCCACATCGGGGCGACGCCCACCGGGGGTTGACAGCCGCGACATTGTGACGGAAGTATGCCTGAGGTCTGACCTCTACCAGATCGGAGCGTCGCGATGGCCCGCCCCTCACTCGACCCGGCCGCGCCGACGCCACGTGGCGGCTCTTTCTCCCGGCGCCAGCTGCTGCGGACCACCGCAGTCGGCCTCGGCGCCGTGGTCGCGTGGCGCTTCCTCGACGGCGGCCCCGCCCACGCGGCGGGCGCCGTCACCGGACCGGCCGCGGTGCGGATCCCCTTCAACGCCCACTGGCTGTTCGGGCCGTCCGTGCCCGGGGGAGCCGCCCCCGCATTCCCCGACGCGGACCTCGCCACGGTCACCCTGCCGCACAACGTCACCCCGCTGTCCTGGCGCAACTGGGACCCGAGCATGTGGGAGCGGGTTTGGCTGTACCGCAAGCACTTCGACGCCCCGCCGGGCTTCGACGGCATGCGGGTCTTCTGCGACTTCGAAGGGGCACTCACCGGTTCCAGCGTGACCGTCAACGGCCACGACGTGCCCGGCTACCTGGGCGGCTACCTGCCGTTCTCGGTCGAACTCACCGATTTGCTCAAGCCGAAGGACAACGTCCTGGCCGTCGTGTTGGACTCCCGGTTCAACCTCAACGTCCCGCCCAACCGGATCGGGTCCGCGGCCTCGTCCAGCGTCGACTTCTGGCAGCCGGGCGGGATCTACCGCGACGTCAACCTTCGAATCGTCCCGCAGGTCTTCATCGCCGACGTGTTCGCCAAGCCGGCGCACGTGCTGGACGCGGCGCGGCGCAGCGTCGAGGTCGAGTGCACGCTGGACGCCGCCGTCGTCCCCCAGGGCAGCGTCGCGCTCACCGTCGACCTTCGGGACGGCGCCCGGAAGGTCACCTCGACCACCGTCCCGGTGCAGGCCGACGGCACGGGCAAGATCACGGTCAACGCCACCCTGGGCGGGCTGGGCGACATCAGGCTGTGGGACATCGACGACCCCAACCTGTACAACGTGATCGTCACCCTGTCCGTCGACGGTACGGCCATCCACGATTACCGGGTACGCATCGGCTTCCGCGAGGCCAGGTTCGAGCTCGATGGCTTCTTCCTGAACGGGCGGCGGGTCAAGCTCTTCGGGCTCAACAGGCACCAGTTCCTGCCCTTCGCCGGGGGCGCGGTCGCCGCACGGGGACAGCGCAAGGATGCTGAGATCCTGCGTAATGACCTGAACTGCAATATGGTGCGCTGTTCGCACTACCCGCAGGCGGAGTCCTTCCTCGACGCCTGCGACGAACTCGGGCTCCTGGTCTGGGATGAGGTGCCCGGCTGGGGCTACCTGGGCAACGACGACTGGAAACAGTTGGCCGTGCGCGACGTGGCCGAGATGATCCGCCGCGACCGCAACCATCCCTCCATCGTCATCTGGGGCGCCCGCCTCAACGAGACAGCCGACGACCGGACGCTGTACACGCGCACCCAAGAGGTGGCCCGCTCGCTGGATGACAGCCGGCCCACGGCCGGGGCGATGGCGGGTCGGCACAACACCACCAACTACCAGCAGGACGTCTTCGCCCAGAACGACTACTCCAACAGCATCGGACCGGATGGGCGGAAGCTTCCGGGGCTCATGTCGCCGCGCACCGACCTGCCCTACCTGGTCACCGAGGCGGTGGGCACCCTGTCCGGCCCGGCGATCTTCTACCGCCGCATCGACCGGCAGGACGCGCAGCAGGGCCAGGCCATCGCGCACGCCCGGGTGCACAACATCGCCGGCGGCGACAACCGGCACTGCGGGGTGCTGGCCTGGTGCGGCTACGACTACGAATCCGGCAGCGGAAACCGCTACCAGCAGATCAAGTACCCCGGGGTCATCGACCTGTTTCGGGTGCCGAAGCCGGGCGCGGCCATCTACCAGTCCCAGGTCGACCCGCGCGTCCGTCCGGTGATCCAGCCCGCCTTCTACTGGGACTTCGGCCCGTTCTCGCCGGTCAACGAGCTGACCCAGGCCATGATCTGCTCGAACCTCGAGCGGCTGGAGGTCTTCGTCGGCGGGGCTCACCTCGCCACGGTCACCCCCGACACCACCAACTACGGCAACCTGCCCTATCCGCCGTCCTTCGTCGACTTCAGCGCCGTGGACGGCAGCGGCCGGCCGGAGCTGCGCATCGACGGCTACCTCGGCTCGACCAAGGTCGCCTCCCGCTCGTTCTCCGCCGACCCCTCGGGCGACCGGCTGGCGGTCACCATCGACGACGCCGACCTGACCGGGGACGGCGCGGACGCGACGCGGGTGGTGTTCCGGGCGGTGGACCGGTACGGGCAGCCACGCCCCTACGTCGACGGAGCGGTGACGATCTCGGTCAACGGACCCGGGGTGCTGGTCGGCGACAATCCGTTCGCGTTCGCCGACGCCGGGGGTGTGGGCGCGGTGTGGCTGCGGACGATCCGCAACACCCCCGGTGAGATCACCGTCACCGTGGCGCACCCCACCCTCGGGACGGCCACCGCGACGACCCGGGCGACGGTTCCCGCACCGGGTGGCGCTCCCGCCCCGTACGGCACTCTGCAGGCCACCCCCGGCTCCGTCCTCGCCGAGGCAGGCGGGACGAGCACGATCAACGCGAGCTTCACCAACAACGGCCTGCCCAACCTGACGAGCGTCGAGCTGAGGCTGCGGCTCCCCGATGGGTGGACCGCCCAGGCAACGGGCGGCACCTCGTTCACCGGGGTCACCAGCGGGCAGCAGGTGGCGGCGTCCTGGCAGCTTGCGGTCCCGAGCACGGCGAAGCAAGGTCCGGCCACCGTCGTCGTCGAGGCGGTTTACACCGCGCACGGTGAGCGGGGCGTCAGCACCAGCGCCATTCCATTGATCGTGCCGTACGCGTCGCTGGCCGCCGCACGCAACAACGTCGGCATCAGCCAGAACGCCGACGTGGACTCCGCCAACCTCGACGGGGCCGGCAACAGCTACTCGGTCGAAGCCCTCGCCGCGGCGGGGATCCACCCCGGCGCCGAGCTGCGGTACGCAGACGTGCCCGTCACCTGGCCCGACGTTCCGGCCGGCAGCCCCGACAACGTCGTCGCTACCGGCCAGATCATCCTGCTGTCCGGCTCCGGCCACAAGCTGGTGTTCCTCGGCGGCAGCAGCCCCGACGACGCGGGCGGCCAGGGGACCATCTACTACGCCGACGGCACGACCAGCACCTACACCGTCACGCTCGACAACTGGTGGTACCCGCCGACGCACAACGAGGCCATCGCGTCGATGCCGTACGTCAACTCTCAGGGCATCGGTGGGCGCCCCCGCGGCCAGCGTCAGCAGACCGTCTACGTAAACGCCGTCGCTGTCGACATCACGCCCGGCAAGCAGGTCATGGCGGTCACCCTGCCCATCGGGGGTGTGGTGGGCGAAGGCCAGCGCACCAGCGGTATGCATGTCTTCGCGATGGGGATGGCGTGACGCGGATGACGGTCCGGCAGACTCATGTCGTACGCGTGGGGCTGGCCGCCACGCGTCTGGCTGGGCGGGAGGCGAAATGAGCGACGAGGTCGAGGTGGTTGTCGACGGCCGGGCGATGCTCGGGGAGTGCCCGATGTGGGATGCCGACCGGCAGTCGCTGCTCTGGGTGGACATCCTCGCCGGGGAGGTCCATCGCTATCGGCCCGACGGCGACGACAGCGTCGTCCTCAAACTCGACGTCCCGGTCGGGGCGGTGGCACCTTGTGCCGACGGCGGACTCGTGCTGGCCGCGGACCGGGGTTTCGCGCTGCACAGCGAGGAGCGTGGCCAGACCACCTGGCTCGGTGCGGTCGACCGCGGTGAGCGGATGAACGACGGCAAGTGCGACCCCGCAGGACGGTTCTGGGCCGGCACCATGATCGATGAGTCGTCGCCCGGCAAGGCTGGGCTCTACCGGCTGGAGCCCGACGGTCGCATCGTGCCGGTCCTCACCTCGGTAACGTTGTCCAACGGTCTCGGCTGGAGCCCGGACGGCCACACGATGTACTACATCGACACGCCGGCCCGTACCGTGGATGCCTTCGACTTCGATCTTGAGACCGGTTCGATCACGAACCGGCGGGTCCTGGTGGATCTGCGGGAGGCGGAGGGTCGGCCCGACGGGCTCACGGTGGACTCCGCCGGCGGCATCTGGATCGCGATGGCCAGGGGCTGGTCGGTGCGGCGGTATGACGCGCACGGTGTCCTCGACCGGGTGATCCGGCTGCCGGTCCAGAAGGTCACGAGCTGCACCTTCGGCGGTTCCGGGCTCGACGAGCTGTACATCACCTCAGCGCGTTCCGGGCTGACGAGCGACGACTTGGCGGAGCAGCCGTACGCAGGGGCGCTGTTCCGGTGCAGGCCCGGAGTGACCGGCTTGTCGCCCCACTCCTACCGCGGCTGAGGAGAGCCCCCTCAGGCGGCCGATCCCCGCGCGATCCGGATCAGCCGGGCGGCGGGTTCGGCCAGCCGGGTCCGGCCACGCCAGACCGCGCGCAAGGGCCGCCGTAGGTCGAGGTTCGCAACGGGTACCTCGACCAGGCGGCCTTCGCGCAGTTCGGCGGCGACCGCGAGCCCGCTGAGAACAGCCGGCGCGACACCCGCCTCCACGGCCACCTTCACCGCGGCGTTCGAGGACAGTTGCAGCGCCGGCGCGGCGGCGTTGCGCCGTACCCCCAGGGCGCGTTCCAGGGCGTCCCCTGGCGGACGGACTGCTCCATCTCTCCGAGGCGTCCTTCGGGATCTGGGCCGGCGCGAGCGTGCACGAGGTCGCGCAGGTCGTCGCCACGGCGGGAGCGGTCGGTTCGGCTGCCCTCGCCACCGCGGTGGTCGTCAAGCTGACCCGGGTGATCCTGCTGGCTCCCCTGATCGCCGGCGTCAGCCTGTGGCGGCGGCGCACGGCGGAGACCTCGGGGACCAGGAGGCCGCCCGTCGTCCCGCTCTTCGTCGCCGGCTTCCTCGCGATGATGGTGCTGCGCAGCGTGGGCACCGTCCCGGACGCCCTGCTGGCGCCGCTGAAGACGATCCAGGCGGTGCTGTTCACCGCCGCGCTGTTCGGCATGGGATCCGCGGTTCGCCTGCGCGCGCTGCTGCGGACCGGGTGGCCGGGCGTCGCCCTGGGCGCGGTGTCCTCCGTTCTCATCGCGCTGGTCGCGCTCGGCGGGGTGGCGCTCGTGCGCTAGATCGACATTCTTGACCCCTGCCGGGCCGAGAGGTATAACCACTGACCACAGACCATGAGGATTACCTAACACGCTCGACTTCTGATCGACACGGCCCAGGAGGCACCTATGCGAGACAAGTGGATCTCTGATAGACCGGTGAGCAGGCGAAACGTCCTACGGGCCGGCGGGGTGGGACTCCTGGGCGCGGCGGCGCTCTCGTCGTCGGCGTGGGCCGCGACGAGCCCGGTGTCGCGGGGCCCCGCCGGGCGGGTGATCCCGCTCGACCACGAGTGGTTGTTCGGCGGGGAAGCCGTCGCCGGGTCGGTGCTGCCCGGGTTCGACGACTCCCGGTTCGAGCTGGTCACCCTGCCGCACTCCAACACCCGGTTGTCGTGGCACGACGTACGGCCGCCGGACTTTCCCGGGGAGTACGCGGGTGGACGGTCGCCGTACGAGTTCATCTCCATCTACCGCCGCCATTTCACGCTGCCGCCCGACGCCCGCGGCCAGCGGGTGTTCGTGGACTTCGGTGGCTCGGTGGCGGCCTCGACGGTCACCGTCAACGGCCAGCGTCTCGGCGAGTACAGGGGCGGCTATACCCCGTTCACCTTCGAGCTGACGCCGTACGTCGACTGGCAGGGCGACAACGTCCTGGCGGTCGAGGTCGACTCACGGCGTACCCGGGCCGACATCCCGCCGTTCGGCGGCAAGTTCGGCAACGACCCCGCCCGGGTACGGGTCGACTTCGACACGTTCGGCGGCCTCTACCGCAGCGTCTCGCTGCGCCTGATGCCGCGGACGTTCCTCGAGAACGTGTACGCCCGGCCGGTGCGCGTGCTGACCGAGGACCGGGCCCTCGATATCCGGTGCTACCTGCAGGGCGAGCTGGACGGACCGCTCGTGGTGGAAGCCGACCTCCGCGACGGCGAGCAGCTGCTGGGCCAGGCCACCGCGACGGTGCCTCCCGGACAGGACACGGTCCAGTTCTCGATCGACGGGCTCCGGGATGTCGAGTTGTGGGACGTCGACGCCCCGCGGCTCTACGACGTCCACGTCCGGCTCCGTGAGGGGGTGGCGGACAACGACGGCGGCAAGCCGGTGCACGAATACACCACCCGGGTCGGCTTCCGGGAGGCGCAGTTCACCGAGCAGGGGTTCTTCCTGAACGGGCGGCGCCTGCAGCTGTTCGGGCTCAACCGCCACCAGAGCTTCCCGTATGTGGGCTACGCGATGCCCGCCCGGGTGCAGCGCCGCGATGCCGAGATCCTGCGCCACGAGCTCAACGTCAACATGATCCGGAGCTCGCACTACCCGCCGTCGCCGCACTTCCTGGACGCCTGCGACGAGCTCGGGCTCCTGGTCTGGGACGAGATGCCGGGGTGGCAGTATGTCGGGGACGCCGCCTGGCAGGACGTGGCCGCCGAGAACGTCGAGGCGATGATCCGTCGGGACTGGAACCACCCGTCGGTCATCCTCTGGGCGGTGCGGATCAACGAGGGCGCGGCCAACGCGGCGTTCGAGACCCGCCTGAACGATCTGGCGCACCGGCTCGACCCGTCGCGGCAGACCACCGGCGCGTACAACGGCTCCCAGAAACTGCAGGTCGACGTCCGGGGCCAGAACGACTACCGCGACGACATGAACACGTTGACCCCGCCGAGCGCCCCGCGCTACCTGATCAGCGAGGCGGTGGGGCAGAAGCGGCCGTTCGGCGACTTCACCCAGACGTACCTGCGCACCGACCCGGTCGCCGATCAGCAGGCCCAGGCGCTGCGGCACGCGCAGGTCCACAACGCCGCGGGAGCGGATCCGCGGTACGCCGGCCTCATCGCCTGGTGCGCCTTCGAGTACCTTTCCCCGCGCAACTCGATCCGCGACGTCAAGACCCCCGGCGTGTGCGACCTCTTCCGGATTCCCAAGCCGGGGGCGTCGTTCTACCGGTCGCAGGTCAAGCCGAGCGAGCGCATCGTGCTGGAACCGGCGTTCTACTGGGACTTCGGCCCCAAGTCACCGGACGGCCCGGGCGCGAACGCCCTGATCGCGTCGAACTGCGACACGCTCGAGGTCTACGTCGACGACCAGCTCCTGGCGACCGTCCAGCCGGCCCGCGAGTCGTTCGCCAACCTTGCCTACCCGCCGTTCTTCGCCGACCTGACGGTCGAGGACGGGGCGAACCGGCTACCTGAGTTGCGGATCGACGGCTTCATCGGCGGTGCCCGGGTCATCTCTCGCCGCTTCTCGGCCGACCGCTCACTCGACCAGTTGGCGGTCGAGGTCGACGACGAGCAGATCGACGGGGATGGCATCGACGCCACGCGGGTGGTCTTCCGTGCGGTCGACCGGTACGCCGCGCCCCGGCCGTTCGTCACCGGCGACGTGGCCTTCGCCATCGACGGACCGGCCGAGCTGATCGGCGACAACCCGTTCGCCTTCGGGGACGCGGGCGGCGCCGGCGCCATCTGGATCCGTTCGCGGGAAGGGGGAGTGGGAAGCGTCCTGCTCCGGGTCACCCATCCCACGCTCGGCACCCAGGAGGTCGCGATCACTGTCCAGCGCACACCGTGACCCGGTAGCCCCCGCGGTGCACCCCGGAATCGCCAACCACATCCACATCTTCGCGCTCGGGCTGATCCCGTAGCTCCCCTACCCCCATCGAGCGGAGCAGTATCCATGGTCAAATTCCACCGCCGGCCCCGCCCGGGCGTCGCGGCGCTGGCCGTCGGCACCGCGCTGAGTGTCGTTCTGCTCACCGTCATCGGACCGCCGGCTCCGGCGCGAGCCGGTGGGCAGGCCAGCCTCCAGGTCGACATCAACAGTCCGATCCGGTTCATCCACCCGCAGTTGTTCGGTTCGAACGTGGGCTGGAACGCCCAGTCCGACTTCATGAAGCCGGATACCACGCTGTTCTACCCGCATTTCCTCACCCAGGTGCGGGAGGTCGGGTACGGCGCTCAGCGCTTCCCCGGTGGCACACTGGCTTCCTTCTACCACTGGAAGCGGGCGATCGGGCCACTCCAGGACCGCCAGCCGAACACCTTCTTCGGCAACGGCTCGCAACAATCGCAGCTCGGACCGGACGAGTTCGGGCAACTGATGGAGCTCACCGGCGCCACGGGCAATGTGATCCTCAACCACTCGGAGTCGCTGCAGGACGCGCGGGACTACGTGGCCTACATGACGCTGCCGGCACCGGGCCGGCCGATCACCGACCCCGCCGACCCAAAGTATTGGGCCGGCCTGCGGGCCAAGAACGGTCACCCGGCGCCCTACGACATCCCGTGGTGGGAGGTCGGCAATGAGGTGAACACCCAGGCGAATGCCGGATGGCTGGGCGGGTCGCTCGTGTCGTACGCCAACGGTGCCTGCCCCGTGGACAACGTGAAGGCCTGTCTCTACGACTTCGGCGGCACCACCCGATTCACCGACGAGCCCGTCGGGGACGGGGCCGACAGCAGCCAGGCCGCGTCGGTCAGTACGGGCGAGCCGGCGCAGGAGAAGTACGTCGACTATCCGCCGGTGGCACCATCCAGCGTCACCGTCTCCGTCGGCGGCCAGCCGTGGACGCAGGTGGCATCGCTCTCCGACGCCGCGTCCACCGCGACGGTCTACCGCCTCGACGCCGCAACGGGTCAGATTGTCTTCGGAGACGGCGTCCACGGCGCCATTCCTCCGGCCGGATCCTCAATTACGGCCAGCTACGACTCGGGACCCCATCCCGGGTTCGTGGACTTCTACCGCGAGATGAAGGCCGTGAACCCGGCCATCCACGTGTGCCTCGGCTCGTCCAGCGACCCGACCGCCGGTGGCGCCTACTTCCAGAACCTCGGATCCACCTACCCCTACGACTGCGTCGCCACCCACCCGTACGTCCGCCCTGGGAACAGCCGTGCGCAGGGCCAGATCTCCAACAGCCTTCCCGAAGCGGACTACAACTCCGAACTGCTCGCCATGCCCGACGTCCTGGCCGATCAGGTGCGGAAGCTACGCGCGAAGATCGACCAGGCCGCCGGGCCCAGGGCCGCCGAGGTGGACATCGTCCTCACCGAGTTCGGTCAACTGCAGAGCTCGAATCCGACCTTCGAGCCGAAGTACCACCTCACCCTGCAACAGAGTCTGCTTCTCGCCGGTCTGCTCCGGGAATGGGTCGATCTCGGGGTCCCGCTCGCCGAGCAGTACCTGCTCGCCGGCTCGCCGTTCGGCTCCACCGTGCCGAACGGAAACGTCAACGTGAACTCCGCGATAGTCGGGCCCGGCCCCGACACCGTTGTCGAGCCGGCGGCCCTGGTGGAACAACTGTTCCGGCCGCTCGGCGGTCAACAACAGGTCACCGTGCAGTCCGACGCGATACCCGCGCTCTCACTCCGGGACGGCACCCAACTTCCGGTCCTGGAAACCGTCGCCGCCCACAGCGGCAACACCATCACGCTCGTGGTCATCAACCAGTCCGATCGGACGGCGGTGCCCACCACCATCACGGCCGCCGGCACTCAGCTTCTCCGCGGCGCCGTCACGACGCTCAACGCGGACTCCGCACTTTCCTACAACACACCAGACAACCCCACGGCGGTGTCTCTGCACCGGAGGCCGTTGGAAGCGACTTCCGGCCAGGTCACCGCCACCTTCCCCGCTCACTCCGTGAGCCTGATCGAGCTGACGTTCCAGCTGAACCCCGTCCCGGTCGACTGACCAGTGTAAGGAGAGTGTTTCTCCCGTGAGTGCCGAAACGAATGGAGCCCCAGAGCAGTCAACGGGGCAGAAGATGGCCCGCCGTGGATTCCTCCGGGCGACCGCCCTCGGAGCGTTGACCGTAGCCGGCTGGGGCTATCTCGGCGGCGGCCGCGCCGATGCCGCCACCGGCACCGGCGGCAGCTCCGGAGCGGCTCAGGGTTCCGCCGCCCGGACGATGTCGCTCAACTTCGGTTGGCTGTTCGGGCTTTCGTCCGAGGGCAGCGCCCAGCCTTCCTTCGACGACCGTGGTTTCGCCCCGGTCAACGTTCCGCACTGCGTCGCCCCGCTCGGCTGGCGGCAGTGGGACTACACGAAGTGGCAGAAGGTGTGGACCTACCGCCGACACTTCGACGCGCCGGCGAACTCAGGCCAGATGCGGACGTTCGTCGACTTCGCCGGAGCACTCACCACTGCCCGGCCGACCTTCAACGGACACGCCCTGCCCGCACACCAGGGTGGGTACCTGCCGTTCAGCTACGAACTGACCGACCTCCTGACGGACCGCGACAACGTCCTCGCCGTGGACCTGGATGCGACCTGGCAGAACGTCCCGCCGGACGGCAACGACGGTGGGGCTCCCACGGTCGACTACTTCGAGCCGGGTGGCCTGTACCGGAACGTGTCCCTGCGGATGGTGCCGCAGGTCTTCATCGCGGACGTGTTCGCCAAGCCGATGGACGTCCTGGTCCCCGCCTCCCGCCGGGTGGAGGTCGAGTGCACGGTCGACGCCGCCTTCGGCCTGCCCGGCCCGGCGCAACTCGACGTCGTCCTCAGCTACCGCGGGACTCAGGTGGGCAGCGTCTCGGCGCCGGTCCAGATCAGCCAGTCCGGCCAGGTGACGGCGAACCTCACGCTGGGCGGGCTCACCGACGTCCAGCTCTGGGACCCCGACCACCCGAACCTCTACGACGTCGTCGTCACGTTGCGCATCGGGGGCCAGCCGGTACACGACTTCGCCCGGCGCATCGGCTTCCGCGAGGCGCGTTTCCGGACCGACGGCTTCTTCCTGAACGGGAACCGGCTCAAGCTGTTCGGCCTCAACCGTCACCAGGTCTACGCGTACGGCGGCATGTCGATGCCGGACCGGGTGCAACGGCAGGACGCGTTGATCCTCAAGCACGACTTCAACGTCAACATGGTCCGTTGCTCCCACTACCCCCAGGCGGCGGCCTTCCTGGACGCGTGCGACGAGCTCGGCATCATGGTGTGGGAGGAGACGCCCGGGTGGGGCTATCTCCCGGATGACGAGGCGTTCCAGGAACTCGTCGTGCAGAACGTCCACGACATGGTCATCCGGGACCGCAACCGTCCCTCGATCATCATCTGGGCTCCCCAGGTCAACGAGTCGGACCGCAACCCGGAGCTCTACACCCGGACGAAGAACCTGACGTACGCGCTGGACGGCACCCGCCAGACCTCCGGGTCGAGCACGTCGCGCAGTCTGACCAACTGGGTGCAGGACGTCCTCTCCTACGACGACTACGGGAACTCGCGAGGCAACGCGACGATCTCCGCGCCGCCCGCCGGCATTCCCTACCTGGTGAGCGAATCCGTCGGCGCGCTCGCCGGTCCGCCCGGCTACCGCCGGTTCGACACCCAGGCCGTCCAGGCGGCGCAGGCCCGCCTGCACGCCCAGGTGCACAACACCGCCCGGTCCAGGAATGGGTACACCGGCCTGCTCGGCTGGTGCGGCTTCGACTACGACTCCCTGGCGGGTAACACGTTCCAGAGCATGAAGTGGCCGGGTGTCGCCGACACCTTCCGGATTCCCAAGCCCGGGGCCGCGTTCTACCAGTCGCAGGTGAGCCCCGACGTACGGCCCGTCATCCAGCCCTCGTTCTACTGGGACTTCGGGCCCACGTCACCGGTCACCAGTCTCGGGACCGCCGCCACGATCTGGTCGAACTGTGACCGGCTGGAGGCGTACCTGGACGGGACGCACTACGCCACCCTCACGCCCGACGCCGCGGGATTCCCGTACCTGGCCTATCCGCCGTTCTACCTCGACACCACTGGAATCGACGGGTCGGCCAAGCCGGAACTGCGGCTGGACGGCTACGTGGCGGGCAACCTGGTGCTCTCCCGGAATTTCGCGGGGGATCCCGCGGGCGATCGCCTCCTGGTGTGGGCCGATGACACGGAACTGGTGGCCGACGGATCCGACGGCACCCGCGTCGGCTTCCGCGCGGTCGACAAGTACGGCGCGCCCCGGCCGTACGCCGACGGCCTGGTGACCCTCGACGTGGTGGGGCCCGGCGCGTACGTGGGCGAGGTCGTGACCCTCGAGGTGAAGTCGACCCCGGAGCTCGTCCGTCCGGGCGAGCAGGCCACGGTCACCGCGACCGTGACCAACGCGGCCTTCCCGTTCGGCGACAACGGCGGCGCCGGAGCCGTCTACGTCCGCACGCTGGCCGGGCTCCCCGGGGAGATCACGGTGCGGGCGAGCCACCCGACGCTGGGCGTGGGCTCCGTACGCATCACCGCCGCGTCCCCCCAGGGCGAGGTACACCCGAATCCGGGCGGCCTACCGTCCCAGGTGCTCGAGAACACCGAGCTGTCGCTGCGCACGCCCGACGGATGGACGGTCGAGGAGCTGGCCGGACGAGTGTCCTCGGACGTGGCTCCCGGCTTCTCGGCCACGCGGCAGTGGCGGGTGACCGCGCCCGCGGCGGTCACCCCCGCGGCGCCGACCACGCTGACCGCCCAGGCCGCCTACGCCATCCGGGGGCAGGCGAGCGCCACCCAGATGACCGCGCCGGTGTACCTCGCCACGACGGCGCCGGAGGCGTACGACAACGCCGGTATCAGTGCCGACGCGAACCCCTCGGCCGCCGACTTCGACAACAATGGGAACAGCTACTCCCGGGAAGCGCTGGCCGCCGTGGGCCTCGCCCCCGGAGCGACCGTCACGCACGACGGCGTGACGTTCACCTGGCCGGACACCGAGCCCGGGCGCCCGGACAACATGCTGGCGCTGGGCAACACCGTCGCCGTGTCCGGCCGGGGCTCCACCCTCGGGTTCCTCGCGGCGAGCTCCTACGGAACGGGCGTGGCGCGAGGGAAGGTCCTGTACACGGACGGCACCAGCACGAAGTTCTCCTTCATGATCGACCGGAACACCTTCGCGCCGATGCCGGGGACCGACCTGATCGCCACCACGGCGTACTACAACTCCGACAACGGCGTGAAGAAGAACCCGATGTACGTCTTCTACCAGAGCGTTCCGATCGACAGCGGCAAGGAGGTCGCCGCGGTCGCGCTCATCGACGGCTGCATCGTCGCGCCCAACGGCCGGATCCGCGGCGTGCACGTCTTCGCGATCGGAGTCGGTGGTTAGTACCTGGATGGACAGCCTGCGCGGGCCCGACAGCCCGCGCAGGCTGCCTCTTCGTCCTGCGTTGCCAGGGATCCGCCAGCGGCGCCCCGGCGCGCATCCCCGGCCGTGACGTCACGGCCCCACCGTTCGCGAAAGGCTGGTACCCCTCGTGCGATGGCCTGCCGAAATCACCCGCCGGGCATTCCTTCGAACTCTCTCGATCACCGCGGCCGGACTCGCGGCCCCGGCGGCGCTCGGCCAGGCGCCGGCCGCGGCCGGATCGCCGCCGGGCACGCCCGGCCGCGCCGTCCCCACCCTGGATGCCCTGGCCGGGGAGTGGATGTCGACCGCTACCCTGCTCAACCTGCCCTCGGTGAACAACTTCTCCGGTTCGCTGCACGCGGCGACGAACCTGCTGTCGTTCACCGAACTGTCCTTCCCCCCGCTCTCCCTCGGCGGCGAGTGCGCCCGTCTGGCGCTCAACGGCGTCAACGTCCAGGCGCACGAGAGCCGGTGGTATCCCTACCAGGTGGTCCGCCGGACGACGGTCGGGACCATCGAACTGCGGGCCACCGTACGCATGGGTTTCGAACAGCAGCTCGTCCTCCTCGAGCTGGAACTGACGAACGCCGGTGCCGGACCCGCCGACGCACGTGTCGATCTCGACCTCGGCGGCTACCTGCGCTCCTACCCCGGCACCTGGGAGTGGACGATTCCGCGGCAGTACGGCAACTTCTCCGCCTGGAGCGGGCAGCTCGCCGACGGCGGACGGGTGCTCACCGTGACCGACAGCAAGAGCGCCGCCGCGACCGCCTTCGCCTTCCCCGACCAACCGGACGAGCTGGCTCCGGCCGGCAGCTCCGGATCGGCCGGCTGGGCCCTGTCGCTGGACGGCGGCGAGCGGCGCACCATCCGCATCGTGGTGGCGGCGGCCGGGGACGCGGACGGGGCCACCGCGGCCGCGATCGCCGCGCGGACCCGGTACCCGGCACTGTTCACGCAGGCCAAGGTCCGCTGGGAGCAGCGGTTCGCGGACGCGTTCAAGCCCGACAACGACCATTTCTCCGGCAGCCTGCCGGTCCTGGACACGGCGGACCCGGCGCTGCACGACCTCTACTACCGGGGCGTGGTCTCGGTCCTCGCCCTGGAGCGGACGAACTACCCGCAGCATTCGCCGCGCACGTACGTCACCGCCGGCCCGCAATGGGGCGTCGCGACGGTGTACTTCTGGGACACCGCGCTCTTCGCGCCCCTCCTGGTGCTGCTCGACCCCGCCGTGGCGCGAGCGGAAGTGACCCGGTGGCTGGAGCTGGGAATCGAGGACGGCTATGCCGTCGACGCCGTGAGCGGAGAACTGGTCGGGCCGTGGTACAGCGCCAACGACCTGTCGGTCTTCACGATGCTGCTGACCTACGTGACGTTCACCGGCGATCTCGCCTTCCTCGACGAGCCGGTCGCCGGGCTCGCCGTCCTGGACCACCTGCAGGCCATCGCGCTCAGCTGGCAGAAACGGGTTGTGGCCGCGACCGGCCTGGCCGACTACGGGGCCCGCGGAAACCTGCTCGAGCAGGTGTCGAACTACGTCAACCAGGTGCCGTCGTTGAACGCCGCGAATGTGTGGATGATGCGGCAGGTCGCCCAGCTACGCGAGCGGCGCGGGGAGACCGGCGTGGCGGGCCAGCTGCGCGCGCAGGCGGACGACCTGGCCGCTCGGGTGCTCGACCTGTACGTACCGGGGGAGGGCGTGTGGCAGAGCGTGCACAACGACGGCACCCGGGTCGCGGTGCGGCACATCTACGACTGCGACACCATCGGCAGGCTGCTGGCCGACGATCTCACGCCGACGATGCGCGCCGAGATGACCGCGTTCCTCACCGGTGAGCTGCTCGCCGGCGGCTGGTTGCGGGCCCTCTCGCCGTCCGACCCGAACGCGCCGGACTCCCTGCGGCCCGACCACGGCTCCAACGGTGCGTACGACGCCTGGCCCGCGCTGGCGGCCGGGGTCGCCGGCCGATTCGGGAACTACGAGCTCATGCGCCGGTTGCTGACCGAATTCGACTGCGTCGGCGCGGAGGGTCCGTTCTCCCAGTCCCACCAGTTGGTGTCCGAGCCGAGCCGGGTCGTCGTGTGGGATCGAGCCGACCTCAACCCGGTGGGCGGCGTGACGGTCGTCGCCTGGATCAAGGCGGAAGTCTGGCCGGCGCAGACGTCGGCGGGCAGCATCGTCGCCAAGGTCGGCTTCGCCGGAGCGTGGTTCCCGAAGACGGCGCCGAGCCTGGGCTACGCCCTGCGCGGAGGCGGCGCCGGTGTCATCTCGTTCGCCGTCGCCGTCGGTACCACCTTCCGGCAGGCGGTCAGCACGGCCACCGTACCGGTGGGGGAGTGGCACCAGGTCGTCGGAACCTTCGACGGGCAGCGCGTCGCCGTCTACGTGGACGGTGTGCTGAGCGGTACGACGG
Source organism: Micromonospora yasonensis (assembly GCF_026013475.1). Classification (GTDB taxonomy): domain Bacteria; phylum Actinomycetota; class Actinomycetes; order Mycobacteriales; family Micromonosporaceae; genus Micromonospora; species Micromonospora yasonensis. The sequence goes on from NZ_JAPDPH010000039.1 coordinate 30,780, forward strand.
CGGCCCGCGGCAGCCTCGGGCCCGCGCCGGGTACGAACCTGATCGTGGGTGCCGATCCGGTGGACCCGGAGTCGAGGTTCACCGGGGCCGTCGACGAGGTGCGGTTGTACAACCGGAGTCTGTCCGCGGCCGAGATCGCGGACCTGTACGCGGCCGACGCCGCCCACGGTGCCGACGACCCGGCGCTGGTGTTGCGGTTGCCGATGGACGAGGGCAGCGGCGACGACACGATCGACGTCGTGACCGGGACCGTCCAGAGCGTGGTCGGCGGTCGTTGGGCAGCCGGCCGGAACGGCGGCGCCCTCGCGTTCGGGCGGTCAGGCCGGGTGATTCCGCGAATCTCACGGCAGCAGTACAACGAGAACAACGGCGGTGCCTTCACCTCGGTCATCCTGCAGGACTTCTTCGGATACTCGCCGGACGGCGAGGGCGTGACGCTGCGGGATCCGGCCACGCCGCGCGGGGTCGACGCGAGACTCCGTGGCGTCACCCTGAACGGCCAGTCCTACACGATCGTCAGCGACGGGTCCGGAGTGCGGCTGACCGACGAATGACAGGTCGAGCCGGTTCCGCACGAGCGGATTCGGTGCTTCCAGCTCCAGGTTCCGGCGGTTGTCGCCGGTGACGGCAGCCACGCGTCGCTCGCGCCGACGCGTGGCTGCCGCGCGGGCAGCCGGCGCCCTGCCCGCCTGCCCTCGCTGCCTTGCCCGGCCGCCCGGGAACGCCTTGCCCGGCTGCTCGGGCGGCCAGGCAGGCCCGAGGCCGCGTGCCGTCCGCAGGCCAGAAGTTCTTGGTAACTGAGGTATGACCTCAGCAATCGCGGACGTCAGGCGCCGACAATCGGCCCGATCCGTCCCGCATGCAGGACACCTGAACGTCACAATCGGTCGCCTTGGCGGCGGCCCATTGACATCTAGCTGATATTTGTGCAGTCTACCGAGACCAGAGGTCAGACCAAAGGCCTCTGGATGACAGTGGAGGTCCGATGACGATTCGACCCTCGGCTCGCATGACCATCCTCCGGACGAGCCGGCCGCTGCGGCGCTGGCGGATCGGCATGACGGCCATGGCCGCTGCCCTGGCCGTCGCGTCCCTGAGCCTCGCGGGCTGCGGTGGTGGTAGCGGTGCCTCGGATGGAACAACGAAGCTCACCTTCGCCTCCTGGGACGCCGCGGAGCCGGCGACCAGGCAGTCGACGCTAGATCTTGTCAAGCAGTTCGAGACCGAGCACCCGAACATCAAGGTCTCGATCTCGCCGATCCCGTTCAGCGACATCGAGCAGAAGGTACTGCTCCAGGTTCAGTCCGGCAGCGCGCCGGACGTCGTCCAGACGGCGAGCAACTACACCGCGGACTTCAACGCGGCGGGGGCGCTCGAGCCGCTGGACACCAGGGCGGGGCAGGACTACCTCGCGGAGATCCCGCAGAACGTGGCCGATGTCAGCCGCGTCGACGGCAAGCTGGTCGCGGTTCCGTGGGCGGTTCAGCCGGTCGGCTTCTGGTACAACAAGAAGCTGATGGCGCAGGCCGGCCTCGATCCGCAGAGCCCGCCGAAGACCATCGACGAACTGCTCACCGACCTCAAGGCCATCAAGGCGAAGCTGCCGGGCGTGATCCCGCTCGGGGTCGACTCGACGAACCGGGTCTTCGGGCTGGACGTGAACTGGTCGTGGATGCGTACCTTCGGCGCCGAGCCGATCGCGAGCAGCGGCGCGCAGGCGACCACCCCGGAGATGGCCAACTACCTGAACTTCATGCGGACCCTCGCCACCGAGCACTACACCGAGGTGAACCAGAAGATCGGCTACTTCCGCCCGCTGGCGGCCCAGAACAAGGTGGCCTTCAGCTGGGACCAGCCGATCCTGGAACCGACCATGAAGTCGGCCTCGAAGATGGATGACAAGACGTTCCAGGACACCTGGGGCGTGACCACCCTCCCGGCCGGGCCGGGCGGCCAGAAGTTCAGCGTTCCGCAGGACCACCAGCTCGCCATCATGAAGAGCTCCAAGGCGAAGGACGCGGCCTGGACCTTCATCCAGTGGATGACGCGCAACGAGAAGGCGCTGAACCACGTGGTCGCCGACAAGGGCGCGCTGCCGCCCGTGTCCAAGCCCAGCGATGCGGTCAACGCCCTGGTCGAGAAGGACTCCGCGCTGAAGGCCTTCCGCGACGATGTCGCGCCGACCATGGTGCGGCCGCCGTGGGGACCGAAGTACGCCAAGGCGTATGACCCGATCATGGTCGGCGTGCAGCAGATGATGACCGGGAACCAGCCGGTCACCGCGGTCGCGGACGAAATGCAGTCGAAGCTCCAGGGAGCCCTCCAGTAGATCCGACGCCGGCGGCCCGCCCGCCCTCGTGGTGGGGGGCCACTCGCGTGCCATCACTGGTCGCATGGGCCGGCCGGTGGCGACAGCCGTCCGACACGGAAAGCGGGCCCATCGACAAGGCTCGGAAAGGAAAGGCGAAGAAGTGACTTCCACCTCGCTGCGGGCGAAGTATCCGCGGCCGGGCCAGCGGCGTAGCCGTTACCCGTGGCTTGACTGGATGGCAGTACCCGCCATGGTGATCCTGGTGGTGGTCATCGGATACCCCATCGTGCGGGCGGTGATGCTGTCCGTCTTCGACTACAGCCTCATCACCGGGGACGCCGGCGCGACGTACGTCGGCACCGGGAATTTCTCCAAGATCGGGCACGATCCGGTGTTCTGGCAGTCGTTGAAGAACACCGCCATCTTCGCGGTCGTCTCGCTTGTCGGCGGCGGACTGGGCGGTCTCGCTCTCGCGTTCGCCACCGAGAACCTGCAGGGACCGTGGCGGTTCCTGCGCGCAGTGCTGCTCACGCCGTGGGCCGTCCCGGTGATCGTCACCGCCTTCCTCTTCCAGTTCCTGTTCCTCGACCGGGGCGGGCTGGTGAACGACCTGCTCATGAAGAGCGGGCTCGCGCACTCGCCGGTACCGTGGCTCGGCTCGACCCAATGGTCCCTGTTCGCGACGACGGTGGCGAACATCTGGCAGACCGCCCCGTTCTTCCTGCTGGTGTTCACCGCCGCGCTGCGGTCCGTACCCAACGAGGTCATCGAGGCGGCGCGCATCGACCGGACGGGCGCCTGGGTCATGCTCTGGAAGGTGAAGCTGCCGTTCCTGGCCGGCCCGGGCGTCATCGCCGCGGTCATCATGACCATTCAGAACATCAACCAGTTCCCGCTCATCTGGGCCATGACCCAGGGCGGCCCCGGATACAGCAGCACCACGCTGACCATCTATCTGTACCGGCTGGTCTTCGTGAGCTACAACCTCGGCTATGCCTCCGCCATCGGCGTCATCTGGCTGGTCGTGCTCATGTTCATCTCGGGGTGGTTCCTCCGCCGAAGGAGAGGCGTCAGCCGGTGACCCAGGTATTGCAGGAAAAGCAGAGAGACACGCAACGCACCTCGCCGCGGCCCGATGAGCGCCGGCTCCGGCGGATCCGCACCATTCCCGCGGTGTCCACCATCGTCATCGCGATCGGCCTGGCCACGGTCGCCGGCCCGCTGTACTGGATGGTGACCGCGTCGTTCAAGACCAAGACCGAGGTCACGGCGCTGAATCCGACGATGGTTCCGCAGGACCCGACGGTGGACAACTACACCGGCCTGATCACGGGCAGCATGCCGTTCACCGACTTCTTCCTGAACAGCGTCGTCACCTCCGTGGTCACGGCGATCGGCGCGACCTTCATCTGTGCCCTGGCCGGCTACAGCTTCTCCCGCGGCGCCTACCGGCTGCGGAGCGGCTTCAGCCTGTCGATCCTCGCCGTGCAGATGCTGCCCTTCGCCGTGCTCATCGGCCCGCTGTACCTGCTCATGCTCAAGTTGCACCTGCTGAACACGTACACCGGCCTCATCCTCGGCTACACCACGTTCGCGCTCCCGTTCGGCGCGTGGATGATGAAGGGCTTCATCGACTCGGTTCCCCGCGAGATCGAGGAGGCCGCCAGGGTGGACGGCTACTCCCGGCTGGGGATCCTGTTCCGGGTGGTCCTGCCGCTGAGCCTGCCGGGCCTGTCGACGACCGCGGTCATCATCTTCATCAACTCCTGGAACAACCTGCTGTATCCCCTGACGCTGGTGACGGATACGGAGAAGCTCACGTTGCCGCCGGGGCTCATGCAGACGTTCAACGGCCAGTTCCAGTTCGACTGGGGCGGCATGATGGCCGCGACGACCGTCACGAGCCTGCCGCTGGTCATCGCGTTCTTCGCCGTACAGAAGTACATGGTTCGCGGCATGACGGCCGGCGCGCTGGGAGGCACGTGATGAGCTCGCAGCGACTGGCCGGGCGGGCGGCGCTCGTCACCGGCGGCGCGGCCGGCATCGGTCGGGCGATCGTCGAGCGGCTGGCCGCCGACGGCGCGCTGGTGACGATCGCGGACATCGACGGCGACGCGGGCACCGCCCTCGCCGCCCGGCTCACGGAGGCGGGCCGGTCCTGCCGCTTCGAGCGGGTCGACCTCGCGGATCCGCACGGACGCGACGAGCTGGTGGCCAAGGCGCTGAGCGCCTGGGGCCGCCTGGACGTCCTCGTCAACAACGCGGCGTCGGTCGGCACCCGCCTGCGCCTGGTGGACCTCACCGCCCAGGACTGGTCCCGGGTCATGGACACCAACCTGACGGCGGCGGTGTTCCTCAGCCGGGACGCCGCTCGGGCCATGACCGAGCACCGCGCCGGCTCCATCATCAACGTGACCAGCATCCAGGAGCGGCTGCCGTTGACCACGCACGTCTCGTACGTGTCCAGCAAGGGCGGGCTGACGGCGTTGACCAGAGTCCTGGCGGTCGAACTCGGCTCGGTCGGCATCCGGGTCAATGCCGTGGCCCCCGGTGTGATCGAAACGCCGACCATGGCCACGGAACGGCTCAGCGCCGGCCTGGGCACCAGCTCCGACCAAAACAGCAGTCCCACCTTGTTGCAGCGGCCCGGCCGACCGGAGGACGTCGCCAACGCCGTCGCGTTCCTGGCCTCGGACGAGGCCTCCTACATCACCGGGGCGACCCTGACCGTTGACGGCGGGCGGAGCCTGAGCCGCCGACCAGATCCGCTGGCAGCGGGCATGAGCACCTATCCTGGGCAGATTGAGGACGTGCACTGATGACGAGCATCACGCTCCGTGGAATCGAGAAGACGTTCGGTGCGGAGACGGCACTCCGCAGCTGCGATCTCGTGATCTCCGACCGGGAGTTCCTGGTCCTGGTGGGCCCGTCGGGGTCCGGGAAGACGACGCTGCTGCGCATCATCTCCGGACTGGAGCAGGCCACCAACGGCGAGATCTACTTCGGGGACCGGTTGGTCAACGACATCGACGTCGGCGACCGGGACATCGCCATGGTGTTCCAGAACTACGGTCTCTACCCGCACATGTCCGTGTACAACAACATGGCCTTCGGCCTGCGACGCCGGAAGATCCCGAAGCAGGACATCGACCGGAAGGTGAACGAGGCGGCGCAGATGCTGGGCATCGGCGCCCTGCTCCACCGCAAGCCCCGCCAGCTGTCCGGTGGGCAGCGGCAGCGGGTCGCGCTGGGCCGGGCGATCGTCCGGGATCCCGCGGTCTTCCTGCTGGACGAACCTCTGTCCAATCTGGACGCCCACCTGCGGACCCAGATGCGGAGCGAAATCCTCAAGGTGCATCGCACGGTCACCGCCACCGCCGTGTACGTCACGCACGACCAGGTCGAGGCCCTCACCATGGGCGACCGGATCGCGGTGATGAGCGACGGGGTGATCCAGCAGGTCGACACGCCGGAGGCGCTCTACGACCGGCCGGTCAACCGGTTCGTGGCAGGCTTCATCGGAACCCCGCCGATGGGCTTCCTGCCGGGAGCCGTGCGCCGGCAGCCGGGCACGACGAAGGTCACGGGCGAAGGCCTGCACGTCTGCCTCCCGAGCGACCTGGCAGGCGCTCTGCCCGCCGGGACGAGCGAGGTCGTGGTGGGCGTACGGCCCGAGGCGCTCCGGTTGGTCGCCGACTCGTTCACCGAGGACGAGAGCGAGTCCTGGCTCCAGGGCATCGTCGACGTGATCGAGCCCTTGGGCTCGGAGAAGCACGTCCTGCTCACCTCCGCCGGGGTCGGTCTGGTCGCCAAGCTGCCGAGAACCAGCCAGGTGGACGTCGGCCAGAAGATCACGCTCGCTATCGAACCGACCGGCGGCCTGCACGTCTTCGATGCCGACACCGGTGTGGCCCTGCGTCCGGAGGACCGCCGGTGAGCCGCGACCGGATCGTTTCGATCGAGACGCACCTGGTGGCCCCGCGATGGATCTTCGTCCGACTGGCGACGAGCGAGGGACTGGTCGGGTGGGGTGAGGCCATCGTGCCGAAACGCGCCCGGGCGGTGCGCGGCGCGATCGAGGACCTGGCCGGCAACATCCTGGGAGCCGACCCCGATCGCATCGAGGATCTGACTCTTCGCATGCGCAACGGCGGCTTCTTCCGGGACGGCGCGATCCTGGCGACCGCGGCGGCGGGTATCGAGCAGGCGCTGTGGGACGTCAAGGGCCGGCGGTACGGGCTACCCGTCTACGAGTTCCTGGGCGGCGCGGTCCGCGACCGGACCCGCATCTACGCCTGGGTCGGCGGTGACCGGCCCGAGGGCGTCGTCGAGCACGTACGGCAACGCATCGCCCAGGGATTCACCATGGTGAAGATGAACGCCGCCGAGGAGCTCGACTACCTCGACTCCCGGGCCAGCGTCACGAAGGCGGTCGAGCGGATCGCCAGCATCCGCGACGCCGTCGGGTACGACATCGACGTGGCCCTCGACTGCCACGGGCGGGTGCATCGCGCCATGCTCAAGACCCTGATCCGGGAGCTGGAGCCCTTCCACCCGATCTGGATCGAGGAGCCGCTCGGGCCGGGCCTGGAGGACGAATTGAGCCACGTCATCTCGCCCGACTGCTCGATCCCGATCGCGACGGGGGAGCGGCTCACCTCCCGAACCGACTTCCGCAAGCTCCTGCAGCACGGGGTCGTGGACATCATCCAGCCCGACGTCTCACTCACCGGTCTCTTCGAGTTGGCGAAGCTCGGCCACCTGGCGCAGGCCTACGACGTCGCCATGGCTCCGCACTGCCCCAACGGTCCCATCTCGCTCGCCGCCTCGCTGCAGGTCGGCTTCGCCGCCAACAACGTCGTGGTCCAGGAGCAGAGCTTCGGGTTGCACTACAACCAGGGCTTCGAGGGGCTGCCGGCGGCCGAGATGTTCGACTATCTGGTGGACTCGGCCCCGCTGACTCCGACGGCGGGCCATCTTTCCGTCACCAGCGGCCCCGGCCTGGGAATCGACATCGACGAGGCGAAGGTCACGAAGTCGCCGGACTGGACGCTGCACGACCCGGACTGGCGCCACGCCGACGGAAGGTTGGCCGAATGGTGAGCGAAGTGCTGCCCTCGGGGGCCCTCGTCGCGCTGGCCACCCCGGTCACCGCGGAGGGAAGCCTCGACGAGGCGTCGCTGGAGCGGCTGGTCGACCGCGTCCTGACCGGTGGGGTAGTCGGGATAGCCCCGGTGGGTTCCACCGGGGAGGGCCCCCGGCTGACCACGGCACAGCGACTGGAGATCACCCGCCGCGTGGTGGCGCAGGCGGGCGGGCTGCCGGTCCTTCCGGGAGTCCCGGTCGGGTCGCTCGAGGACGCACGTGCGGAGCTGGACCAGGTCGGGCGACTGGGCGCCCGGGCAGCGCTGGTCGCCCCGCCGTCGTTCTTCCCGCTCACCGCCGACGAGATCCTCCGTCTCTACACGCGACTGGCCGACGAATCGCCCGTTCCCCTGGTCCTGTACAACATTCCGGCGTTCTCCCGGGCGCCCCTCCCGGTGGACGTGGTGGCCCACCTCATGCACCACCCGAACATCGCCGGAATCAAGGACAGCAGCCGGGACCTGGAGTATCTGCAGGCGGTGGTGACCGTCGCCGGCGAGAAGGCCCAAGCGGGCGAGTTCGTCGTCTACACCGGTACGGACACCATGCTCGTCCCGAGCGCGCTCGCCGGCGCGCACGGGACGATCGCGGCCAGCGCGAATCTCGTACCCGATCTCGGCGTCCGCATCCTCGAGCTGATGTCGTCGGATCTCGGGCGCGCCCTGGAACTCCAGCGGGAGCTGACGGCCATCGTCTCCGCCTGCCGCAAGGGGAGTCCGCCGGCGGGCTGGAAGGCCGCGCTGCACCTGGTGGGCGTCTGTTCGCCGTATCTCGTCCCGCCGGCCTCGCACCTGCCGGACGCGGCGCTCGACCAGATGCGGGGCGACCTGCGGGCCGCCGGTCTCCTGGCGGAAGACACATAGCCCCGCATCCGGCAAAAGGCTCCCTGGCCGTTTTCGGCCAGGGAGCCTTTTGGGCTTCCAGCGGTCAGGAGAAGGCGGGAACGTCGAGGCGTACGGCCCAGGACCTGAGGTCCGCTTCCAGGCTCGGGGCCAGGCTCAGGACCTCGGCGTCGTCGATCTCGTCCGGCAGCCTGCGGGCCGCCCCGGGCACGCGGGCACCGGACGACCGGACCCGGTCGGCCAGATCCGTCAGACGGCGGCCGGCCTCCGGTCCGCCGGCCACGTCGAACTTGCTCGGATCGAGAACCACGACCAGATGGGCGATGCTCTGCGGCGTCTTCGCGTCCGCCGGGTCGAACATGTCGGCGACGTCGGCAGACAGGGTCGGGCCCACCAGCCCGGCACTCAGGGACTCGACCAGGAACGCCAGCGCGAAGCCCTTGGCCCCGCCCAGCGGCGACAGCATGCCCATCAGCGCTGACTGGGCATCCTCGGTGGGATTGCCCTGCGCGTCCAGGCCCCAGCCGGCCGGCAGGGGCTCACCGCGCTGGGCGTACGAGGCGATCTTGCCCCGGGAGACGGCGCTGGTGGCCATGTCCACGATCGCGGCCCGGGGAGCACAGGGAATCCCGGCGGCGAGCGGGGACGTCGACAGCAACGGCGTCGCGCTGCCCCACGCCGGCATGACCGCGGGCCCGTTGGAGAAGACGAGCGCGAGCAGGCCACGCTCCAACGCCGGCAGCGTGTAGACGCCCAGCGCCCCGCAGTGCCCCGAGTTCCCGACCGCGGCCGCGGCGATCCCGTACCGGGCGGCTCGCTCGCTGGCGACCGTCGCGGCGGTCCACAACTGCCAGTGGCCGAGCCCGCCGCCGCCGTCCCACACCACGAGCGGGCCGCTGTCGGTCACCGCCCGCAGGTCTGCGGCCGGGGGATATCCGCCGGCACACGAACGCTCGAGGTAGTAGGGGAGGCGGAGCAACCCGTGCGATCCGACGCCCCAGACATCGGCGAGCACGATGGCCCGGGCGGTCACCTCGGCGTTCTCCCGGCTCATCCCGGCCGCCTCCAGCAAGGCGCCGGCGGCGTACCGTGCTTGTCCCACTGTCAGACTCATGAGCGCCCCGGTCGGTTGTGCGAGCCGACGGCGTACCGGGCGAGGCCGCCGCCCAGGATCGTGCCGATCTCGGCGGCCAGGATACCGATGATGCGGCGCTGGCTCTCCACCGTGATGCCGGCGATGTGCGGGGTCAGGATCACGTTGTCGAACTCCTCGAGCCTGCCTCGTGCCGGTGGTTCCGTCGCTCGGACGTCGAGCCCGGCACCGCCCAGGCGCCCGGCGGCGAGCGCGTCGGCCAACGCCTCCTCGTCCACCACCTCGCCCCGGCCCACGCTGATCAGCAGGGCGTCCGGTCGCATCGCGCCGAGGAACGCGGCGTCGATCAGCCCGATCGTCTCCGGGGTGGCCGGGAGGTGACAGCTCAGCACGTCGGCCTCGGCCGCGAGCTCCGCCAGTCCGACCAGGCGGATCCCCAGCTTGCTGACCTCGGGATGGTCCGGCGCGACGTACGGGTCGTAGGCCACCACCCGCATGCCCAGCGCGGCGGCGGCCCGGGCGCAGGCGCGCCCCGTCGCCCCTGCTCCCAGCAGCCCCCAGGTCCGGCCGGAGAGTTCGCGGCCGGCCCGGCGGTCCCACTGGCCGGCGCGGCTGGCGCGGTCCAGCGGCACCGTCTGACGGGCGAGTGCGAGCGCGAGGCCGATGGTGTGCTCCGCGACGCTGATCGCGTTGGCGCCGAGCGGCGCCACGACGACCACGCCGAGCTCGTTGGCCGCGTCGACGTCGATGTTGTCCAGCCCGACGCCCCCGCGGGCGACCACCTGGAGGTCGGGGCAGGCGGCGAGGAGGTCCGCGGTCACCCGGGTGCGGTTGCGGACGACGACCGCTCGTGCTCCGGTCAGGATCTCGGGGAGGAGTTCGGGGGTCCGCCAGGCATCCGGCCGGCGATCGATGGCCAGCTCGGTGGCCAGCTTCTGCAGGGGTTCGTCCCACACGTCCTCGGTGACGACGACATCGGGGGCAGGTGCGCTCACGGTAAGTCTTCCTGTAGTAGGCGGAAGCCCGCGACACGCCACGCCAGGCTCGGGCGAGACGTGTCGCGGGCTCGGGTAGTCGGAAAACGGAATCCTGCTTACGCGCTGCGGTACAGCTTGGTGAAGGTGAACTCGCGGTGCCCCAGCGACTCGGCGGCGGTCAGGCGGCCGTTGATCGTGCGCTCGACGAGGTCGATGAGCTGATCGCCGGCCTCCTCGACCGACTGGCCACGGGTCAGCAGCGGCGAGCAGTCGACGTCGATGTGGTCGGCCATCGACGCGGCGGTCTTGGGGTTCGCGGTGATCTTGATGACCGGCTGGACCGGGTTGCCGATGACGTTGCCCTGACCGGTCGGGAACAGGTTGAGGACACCGCCTGCGGCGGTCATCAGGGTCACGCACTCGGCCGCGGCCGATGACGTGTCCATGAAGTGGAGGCCGGGCCGCTCCGGAGCCTCGGCCGGCGCGAGCGCACCCACGATGGGCGCCGTTCCGGTCTTGACGATGTTGCCCAGCGCCTTCTCCTCGATGGTCGACAGGCCGCCGGCGATGTTCCCCTGCGTGGGCTGGGATCCCAGCAGGTTGGCGCCGGTCGCTTCGATCATCTCGATGTAGCCGTCGTAGAACGACTGGAAGCGCGCGCGGACCTCGTCGTTGATGCAGCGCTCGGCGATCAGGTGCTCACCGCCGGTCAGCTCGCTGGTCTCGCCGAAGATCATGGTGCCGCCGGCGTCGACCCACCGGTCGCTCAGGTACGCCGTGATCCGGCACGAGCCGAGTCCGGTCGTCGTGTCCGACTCGCCGTCCTTCGTGGTCAGCAGGATCTCGGAACGCTCGACCGGTTCGCGCTGCAGTTCGCTCGCGTCCTGCAGGAACGTCTTGGCCAGCCGCGACGCCCGCTCGATGATCTTCAGGTCGCCGGATCCCTCGATGGAGAAGCCTTCGACCGGCTTGCGGGTCTTGGCGATGCCCTCCACGACGCGGTTGGTCCAGTTGGGCTCGATGCCGATCACGATCACCGCCGCGATGTTCGGGTTGGAGCCCACCCCGATGAGGGTGCGGAACGTCAGGTCCAGGTCCTCACCGAACTGCAGGCGCCCGAAGGCGTGCGGCAGGGCCAGCGTTCCTGGGACGAGCTTGGCCACGCCCTCGGCCGCGGCGTTCGACAGGTCGTCCACGGGGAGGATGGCCACCTGGTTGCGGATGCCGACCGATCCGTTGGGCCGGCGGTAACCGGTCAGGCGACGCTGTTGTGCCATCGGGCGCTCCTCACATTGTGGGTGTGGACGTAGTCGCCCTTGCTGATGTCGGCACTCGCGATGGCCACGCGCAGCCCGTATTCGGTGACGTCGTCGCCGGCGGCGACGGCCCGCAGTGCCACCTTGTGCCCCAGTGGGATCGGTGCGTTGACGTCGATAGTCGTAGGCGCGCTGTCATCGAGGTAGGCCACGTGGGCCTGGCCCGGTTCGACGTCCTTCACGGCTACGGCCACGGCATCACCCCCCAGGTGTGCCAAGAAGTCCGGATTCGTGTGTGCCATCCCCATCCCATCGTCGCGGTAAGTGGTCTGACCTCCGTCAGGAGGGCCTACATTATTCGCCCTGTCGTTTGCCTGTCAACGGAGCCGGCCTTCGATGTGTGAAACGGTCGCGGCAGGGTGTGTTCCTGGTGGCCCGCTTGGTCTCGACCACGATCTGTGCCGGCTTCCCCGCCTCGGGATCCCGGCCGGGCGTCCTATCGTTCGGGATACCCTAGTAAACCGATGGGATATGACGGCTAATGGTGGCGGCATGATGTCGAGCCGCGAGGAAGCGTGATGATGAAGGTGTTCCGAGAGCGTGATCGCCTGTCGGCGGTTGACCGGCGGCAGGCGGCGCAGTGGTCGCCAGCGCCGCGTCCTTCCGGCTCTGGGGAGCGCGGGTTCGCCGCTGGCCCCGGCCAG
>NZ_JAPDPH010000390.1 GCF_026013475.1 Micromonospora yasonensis
GTCGAGCGGCCGGGCCGGGCGCAGGCCGGCCATGCTCTGCGCCGCGTACGCCAGCTCCCAGCCGCGGGTGCCGGGGCCGGCGCTGTCCCAGTCGATCAGCACCCAGCCGCGCGCGGACCGGACCAGGTTCCACGGGGCGACGTCGTGGTGGCAGACGAGGTCCTCGCCGTCGGGCGGGATCACGAGCTGCCACGACGCCGCGGGTGGGGGCACGAAGGTCTCCGTCGCCCGGTGCAGGTCGGCCAGGAACGCGCCGATCGAGGCCAGCTCCGCCACCGAGTACGTGCCGGACGGGTCGCCCAGCTCGCCGGGGACGTACTCCAGCACCTGGCGGCCCTGCCCGTCCCGGCCCAGGGGCCGGGGCGCGCCGGGGAAGCCGACCGCGTGCAGGTGGGCCAACAGGGCGTCGACGGCCTCGGTCCACGGGCCGGCCGGACGCCGGACGGTGTCGCCGACCCGGACGACGCCGGTCGTCACGTTGCCAATCAGCGCCTGCTCCACCGGCCCATCCTCGCACCCCGCGCGGGCATACGGCGTCCCCGCGCTCCCCTGGGATGAGGGAACGCGGGGACCCCCCGTCCCGGCTACTGCAGGAACGCCCCCAGCGGCGACAGCAGCAGCCGGCCGAGCAGCGCGGCGTTGTCGTCCAGCCGCGTCCGTTCACACTCGCGGGCCTCCGGGTCGTGCCGGCAGCGCCAGATCTTCTGCGCGTTGCGCCAGGCCACATTCCGGGTGTACTCCACCAGTTCGCCCTGGTACCAGTCGTCGATGTCGCCGTTGACCATGTCGATCATCAGCTGCCAGTGGTCCAGGTAGCCCCGGCGCAGTTCGGGGATCCGCTCGGCGAAGATGTTGTTGATCTCCAGGTAGTCGCGGTGCTGGTCGCTGCCGTCGACCGGCTCGGACTCCAGGCTCTCCAGCGTGGTCACCAGCGCGAACGGCAGGTCGTAGTTGATGTGCGCGTTGACCCCGGCGGCGGCCGACGGCAGCGGCCGGGCATCCGGACCGCGCATCCGCTTGAACAGGCAGGACCACGCCTTCGGGGTGTTCGGGCTGGACTCCGTCCAGAAGCGCAACGCGTCGAAGTACCGGGCCGCGAACTCCACGTCCAACCGGGCGAGGAAGACCGGGTCGACGAACCGGTCGTCGTACAGGCCGTCGAGCACCGTGCTGGTGATGACCAGGTAGAGCTTGTTGAAGTCCGCTAGAGGGCAGCTCTCCTCCAGCGGAGGCAGCCGGACCAGCAGGTCCTGCAGCTTGGTGAGATGGTCGACGACCGCCGGCACGTCGGCGGGATGGTCGGCGAGCAACCCGACGATGTCCTGGTGCACGGGACCCCAGACCGGTTCGGTCATCTCTCCTCCACGGTGGCCGGCGCACTCCCCGACGGCACCGGCGACTCGGACAGCCTTCCAGCCGACGTACGGCGGTCGGATCAGTAGAACGACGTATTCCTCGGGGTCCGTCTACTCAGGGCGGTTGCGCAGGAGGATCGCGCTGGCCTGGACCCGGGTGCGGACCTGGAGCTTGTCGAAGATGTGCGACACGTGCACCCCGATGGTCCGCTCGCTGATGAACAGCCGCTGACCGATCTCCTTGTTGGTCAACCCCTCGGCGACAGCGGCGAGCACCTCGCGTTCCCGGGCGGTGAGCGCGGCCAGGTCGTCCGCCGCCGCGGCGGCGACGGCCGGCGCCGCGGTCCGCTGCCGGGGCGCCGGCCGGGTCTCGACCGCCGGATGCTCCGCCAGCGTCACCCGGGCCCGCCCGGCCAGGGTACGGATCTCCGAACTCAACGGCACCGCGCCCAACGCCAGGGCCATCCGGTGCGCCTCCCCCAGCAGGCGGCGCGCGGTGGCCGGGCGGCTGCGCCGGGCGAGCAGCGCCTCGGCCTGACGCAGCCGGGAGTACGCGGCCGGGTAGGGATGGCTGCGCCGGTCCCACTCGGCCGCCGACCGGGCCCACAGCTCCGGGTCGCCCCGGCCGTCGAGCCGGCTCAGCTCGGCCGCGCAGAGCGCCAGGAACCCGTCCGCCACGTACCGCACCGGCGCGCCGGCCCTCTCGCTCTTGCGGGTCACCCGCTCGACCACCTCACGCAGCCGGCGGACCGCCGTCGGGTCGACCTCGACCGTCCGGCTGGCGGACGCCTCCGCCTCGGCGCGCAGCCCGTGCCAGGCCAGGGTCGCCAGCACGATGACGTCGTCGGAGCGGCTCTCGGTGAGTCCACGTTGGACAGCCTGCCGGGCCAGGTCGTGTCGGCCCTGCCACATGGCCAGGCCGGCCCGGAGGATGAGCATGGGCAGCACGTGCCGGGCGCCGCCGCCGGCGAGCATGGTGGCCACCGCCTCCAGGTCCCGGTCGGAGGCTTCGATGTCGCCGTACCCGACGGACAGCCGGCAGCGGGCGAGCAGCAGCTCCGCCGCGTCGGCGCCGGACGGGCGGTGCCGCAGTGCGGCGGCGACCACCTTCTCCGCCTCGGCCCACTGCCCGACCCGGAACAGGCCGTTCGTGGCGATGGCCAGCAGCCGGGTCTCCCAGGTGCGGCCCAGGCCCAGCTCGGCCACCCGCTCGGCGCCCCGGCGGGCCACCACCACCCCCTCCTCGAGAATGTTCAGCGGCCCGGTCAGCAGCTCCGCCAGATGCAGGTACGCGCACGCCACGTCCTCCGGCCGGCCGGACCGCTCGGCGGTCTCCAGGGCCTGCCGCATCACCGACAGCCCGGCCTCCGGGTCCTCCAGCCACGCCTCGCTGTAGCCCAGCGCGGCGCTGGCCAGCACCACCTCGGAGGTGGAGCCGGGCACCTCTGCGGCGAGCTGGAGCGCCTCCCGCGCCTGGTCGCCGGCCTCGGCGTAGCGGCCCAGGTGCAGCAACAGCTCGGCCAGGCGGGCGGCGGCGGTGGCCCGCTCCCGGGGCGTGCAGTCCGGGAACTCGAGCGCCCGCCGGTACTCCGCCTCGGCGGGCGCGGACCGGCCGGCGGCGGCCAGGTAGCGGGCCCGCCGGATGTGCAGGGCGCAGGTCGGCGGGCCGGCCGCGTCCCGGGCCAGTTCCTCCAGCAGGTCCAGCGCGCGGGCGTGTTCGCCGCTGTGGTGCGCCGTCTCGGCCGCGTGTTCCAGCAGCTCGACGCGGTCCACCTCGACGGGGGCCGGTTCGACGTCCGGCGGGACCGGTGCCGGGATGGCGGCCAGCTGCAACGCCGCCGACCAGTGGCGGTGCGCCTCCGCGTACCCGTGCAGGCGCTCGGCCGGGGGGGGGTGGGGGGGGGGTAGAGGGTAGGGGGGGGGGGGGGGGGGGGGGGG
>NZ_JAPDPH010000391.1 GCF_026013475.1 Micromonospora yasonensis
TCGAGAACCGCTCCACGAAGTCCGGCCGGGTGTTGCCCCAGCTGCACGCCGAGCGTGGTCGCTTCGTCGGCGACCTGGCGCGGGTCGTCGACGTCGACCGGCTCGCCGTGCGACTCGCGCAGTGCCGCCGCGAGTTGCGCGTCGGCCGCGTCGCCGGTGCCCCACCACCGCCGGGCCAGCTCGACCGTGCGGCCGAGGCTGTCCTCGCCGACCTTCTCGGCGCGCAGCACGGCGCGCATCATGCTGAGGAAGGTGACGGTGACGGCGTCGGAATCATCGGCGATCATGCCGGCACCCTAGCGACCCGATGCGACAAAACCCGCAGGGCACCCCACCCGTGCCCGGCATGATCGGGGGATGGAGCGACGACCGCCCCGGGGCCACCGGAATGTCCCGCACACCGCCGACGTCCGGATCGAGGCGTGGGCGCCGGACCGGGAGGGCTGCGTGGCGGAGGCGGTCAGCGCGCTGGTCGGCACCTTCGTCGACGCCACCGGCGTCAACCCCGAGGCGGAGACCGAGCACCGGGTGCCGCCCGGCGACGATCCGGACCTGCTGGTGGCCGTCCTCGACGAGGTGATCTTCCGGCTGGAGACCGAGGGCCAGGTGCCGCTGGAGACGGAGGTACGGGCCGCCGACGACGAGGGCCTGCTGGTGCGCTGGCGGGTGGCCGACACCGACGCGGTGGAGGCGGTCGGCGCCGTCCCGAAGGCGGTCTCGCTGCACGAACTCCGTTTCGGCCCGGACGGCGCCGGCTGGTCCTGCGCGGTGACGCTGGACGTGTAGGCCTCAGCCCTTCACCACGCCGAGCGGCACCAGCCGGGCCACCCGCCGGCACAGGCCCGCCCCCTCGGCCGCCGCCACCACCTCGGTGATGTCCTTGTACGCCGCCGGCATCTCCTCGGCCAGCCCGCGCCGGGACGCACCCCGCACGGCGATGTCCTGGGCCTCCAGCTCCCGGCGGGGGTCGTGCCCGCGTACCGCCTTGGTGGCCTGCTTGCGGCTCTGCACCCGGCCCGCGCCGTGGCAGGTGGAGGCCCAGGCCGGCGAGCCGGGGACACCGGTGAGGACGTACGAGCCGGTGCCCATCGAGCCGGGGATGAGCACGGGCTGCCCGACCGGGCGCAGGTCCTCCGGCAGGTCGGGATGCCCGGGCGGCAGGGCCCGGGTGGCGCCCTTGCGGTGCACGCAGAGCCGGCGCGGCGTGCCGTCCAGGTGGTGCGTCTCGATCTTGGCGAGGTTGTGCGAGATGTCGTACACCAGGTCGAGGTCGCAGCCGGTGACCCGGTGGAAGACCTGACGGGCGGCGTGGGCGAGCAGTTGCCGATTGGCCCGGGCGTAGTTCGCGGCGGCGGCCATCGCCGCCAGGTAGGCCCGGCCCTCGTGGGACGACACCGGCGCGCAGGCGAGCTGCCGGTCCGGCACGTGGATGCCGTAGCCGGGCATCACCTTCTCCATCTCGCGCACGTAGTCCGTGCAGATCTGGTGGCCCAGGCCGCGCGAGCCGCAGTGGATCATCACGCAGACCTGGTTGGCACGCAGCCCGAACGCGGCGGCGACGCTCTCGTCGTAGATCTCCTCGACCGCCTGCACCTCGAGGAAGTGGTTGCCGGAGCCGAGGCTGCCGACCTGGCGCGCG
This sequence comes from Micromonospora yasonensis, assembly GCF_026013475.1. Taxonomy (GTDB): domain Bacteria; phylum Actinomycetota; class Actinomycetes; order Mycobacteriales; family Micromonosporaceae; genus Micromonospora; species Micromonospora yasonensis. Next base: position 1,640 of record NZ_JAPDPH010000391.1, read on the forward strand.
CCGCGCTCCACCGCCCGCTCGCTCACCTGGGCCGGGTTCGCGTCGTCGACCGCGCCGTAGTCCTCGCAGCGGTCCAGGTCCCGCTGGACGCCGTAGCCCCGCTCGACGGCGTACCGGGAGCCGCCGCGCAGCACCGCGTCGAGCTCGGCGCCGTCGGTCAGGTGCCAGACCGCGCCCTTGCCCATGCCGCGCGGGGTGGACTCGCCCAGGCCGTCCATCACCGCGTCCAGCCGGGGCCGCAGCCGGTCCCGGTCCAGGTCGGCGACGAGCAGGCGGACCCCGCAGGAGATGTCGAAGCCGACGCCGCCGGGTGAGACCACGCCCCCGTGCTCGATGTCGGTGGCGGCCACCCCGCCGATCGGGAAGCCGTAGCCCCAGTGCACGTCCGGCATGGCGTACGAGGCGTCGACGATGCCGGGCAGGGTGGCCACGTTGGCGACCTGATCGAGGGACCGGTCGGCGCCGGCGTCCGGCAGCAGCGAGCGGGAGGCGAAGACCACGCCGGGCACCCGCATCGGATCGTGCCGGTCGATGCGGAACCGGTACGGCGACTCCTCGACCAGGTCCATGTCGGTCCGGCTACCCCGGTCCGGGGCGGTTACACCCGCTCTGCTTCAACTCGCCCGATCCGGGTAGTGCGGCACCATGCCCCAGCGATACGAGGACTACGACCCGATCGCGATCGTCACCGGCGCCGACTCCGGCATCGGCGAGGCGTGTGTGGTGGCGCTCGCCGAGGCCGGCTTCGACATCGGCTTCACCTGGTACGGCGACCCGGAGGGCGCCGAGCACACCGCCGCCGAGGTACGCGCCACCGGCCGCCGCTGCGAGACGGCCGAGCTGGACCTGACCCGGCTGCCGGCGGCCGCCGGGATGATCGACGAGCTGACCGACCGGCTCGGCGGGCTCGGCGTGCTGGTGAACAACGCCGGAACCGGCCTGGCCACGCCATTCGTGGACGTGTCCTGGGCGCAGTGGCGGGAGGTGTTGTCCATCGACCTGGACGGCCCGTTCCTCTGCTCCCAGCGGGCGGCGCGGCGGATGCGGGCGGCCGGCCGGGGCGGGCGGATCATCAACATCACCAGCGTGCACGAGCACGCTCCCCGGGTGGGCTCGTCGGCGTACTGCGCGGCCAAGGGTGGGCTCGGGTTACTCACCAAGGTGATGGCGCAGGAGCTGGCCGCCGACGGGATCACGGTCAACGCGGTCGCCCCGGGGGAGATCGCCACCCCGATGACCGGGCAGGAGGACATCGACCCGTTCACCGAGGAGCGCCCGGGCGTGCCGGTGGGCCGGCCCGGGGACGCCCGCGAGGTCGCCGCGGTGGTGACGCTGCTGGCCTCGCCGGCGGCCGCGTACGTGACGGGGGCGTCGTGGCCGGTGGACGGGGGGATGCTGCTGATGGGTCCCCAGGCTGTTGCCCTGCCTTCTTCCTGGCGCTCAGGGTAGGGGCCGGGGCCGACCGTCCGGGCGGTCAGGCTTGATCCCTCCGCCGGGCACGGTCGGCCCCGGCCCGTCGTGGGTCAGCTGCGTGGGTCGGTGCCGGCTTCTCGACCCCCAGCAGCACCTGGGGTTGAGCTGATCGTGCTGGTTTCAGGGTAGTGGCAGGCGGTGAGTTGGTTGCCGGCGTCGCGGGTGG
>NZ_JAPDPH010000392.1 GCF_026013475.1 Micromonospora yasonensis
CCGAGGAGCTCGAACTCGTGCGCGCTTCCGGCTGGAAGGCGTGGCCGCCGCGGCTGCCTGACCAGCCGATCTTCTACCCGGTCCTCAACGAGCAGTACGCGATCATGATCGCCCGGGACTGGAACGTTCCCGCCTCCGGCGTCGGTTACGTCACCCGCTTCGCGGTCGACCGCGTGTTCGCCTCCCGTTACCCTGTCCGGCAGGCCGGCGGCCGCGACATCCTTGAGCTGTGGGTGCCCGCCGAGGAACTCGACGAGTTCAACCAGCACATCGTCGGGCTGATCGAGGTAGTCCACGAGTTCCGGCCCGACAGCGAGCCGACGCGGTGACCGGCGTTGGACTCGTCTGAGCGACTCGCGAGGGCTCAGCATCTCCTGGCCGGACTACCAGGGCCCTACGGCAACGCGCACCTGTGGACCTTGATCGGGTTCGCCGGTGGCGAGGACCCTTTCACGGGCGTGTTCGCGTTCCTGGCCGACTGTGGTGTCATCGACTCGGCTAGTTCGTTCGGCGATCCGCCCCAGGCGCCTCAGGATGCCGAGGAACTGACGGTGTGCCTGGCGGAGGTAGATCAGGACGCGGCGCTCGCCGTCCTGGTGGGGATGACGTCGCGGACGCTCGCCTACGGCGTGCAGGGCCGCTACCCGGCCGACAAGGCCCAGGACGTGTTCGAGAAGCTGATCACGTTGCTCGGGCATGGGACCCGCTGGTGGACGAACACCGACCTGGGCTCGTGGAACCCGATCACCAGACACACCGTCGACGCCCTTGTCGTCGGCACCGGCGGCGGGCTGCTGGTCGTAATACTGGCAGCAGACGAAGACTGACTCGACGAGACGAGAAGCCGGGATGCGTGAGTATCAGCAGCAGCTACGTGACCGGTTCCTCGGCGCGCCGTACGACGTACTCCGACAGCCCGTCGAGCTTCCCGAGCAGCGCCTCGCGCGCCTCCCGCAGGTACCGATGGAGATTCGCCTTGGCGTCGAGGTCCGTCATGCCGCCCAGGATCTCACCGCCGCGCCCGCCGCGATGCCCTGTACGCCCGCGCTCCGAACCGCGGCCCTGTGGCGGCTGGCGTGCCTGTGCTGGGACGGTGGAGGCACTCCGAGCGAGCATCTGTCAATCGTCGACCTGGAGAAGTCCGACAAAAGCCACGTCATGCTGCGCGGGAATCGCGTTTCCCGGCCTGATGGCCGTGCCATAGACTCCGCCGGTGCTTGAGGTATCGGGGGACTTCGAGATCCACATCACGGCTCACGCTTCTCAGGCCGAGAAGCTGTTGGCGTTCGCCACCGAGCGTGGCGTGAAGTTCGTCCACATCGTGCTCGATCGTGGCGCGTACGTCTCTCAACCGATGCTCACCCTGACCGGGCGAGGCACGCTGGCCGAGCAGCACGATGCGGTGCAGCGTTGGCAACGCGAGCTGCGCGAGGCAGGGATATACCCGTGCCGCTCGAAGATCGAGGCGGCGCCGTGGTGCGTCGGCGCACCGCAGTCGGATGAGCAGGCGGCAGTCGAGCCGGGTGACCGGTACTTCGAGCATCACGTCAAGCTGCCGCTGTCCAGTACGGCGCTGGCGGATCTGGTGGCTCTCACCGATCTGGTCGCGCCGCACGGGGCGCGGCTGTCACGCAACGCCCGCCGGGAGTTTGCGGACGGCGCGCAGGAGCGGTTCGTCAACCAGCGCTGTCACGGTGTTGGGCTCGCCACGGCCAGGCAGCGGCTGGACGAGCTCGTCGAGACCCTCCGGGCTGCGGGCCACGAGCCCATGACGGTGGAGCAGGAGTACGTCGTCTTCGACAGCGACCTCCACCACGACCGGGGCTGGCTGGACTCGCCCAGGCAGGGCGCGAACGCACTGGAGCGTGAGAACAGGATGAGGTACGCGCCGGTTGGCGCCCGGGGCTACCCGCCGACCTACCAGCCGCTACCCGTCAGCCCGACCGTCCGCCAGCGGGCGGCGTTCGACCCCGCTCTCAAGCAGTACCCGAACGCCTACCGCGCCGGGGAGCCAGACTTCCTCGTGGCGGCCACCGGCCAGTTGTGGATCAACGCCCGGCGCGCCGCCATGAATCAGGTCTTGGCGGCCATCGCCGCAACAATCTGGGGCCAGCATCTGGTCCTGCGCGGCAGCGTTACCATGGTGGCCTGGGTCGGCGACGCCGCCCGCGAGCCGGGCGACCTCGACTTCGTCGTCACTCCGCACACCATCACCAGCGACAGCGCCGACGCCCGCGCGCTGCTCGATGCCATCAAGGCCGCCGTGCGAGCCGCATGCGGCGCCGGCCTGCAACCAGACCGGATCACCGAGTCCGCCATCTGGACGTACGAACGCGCTGACGGACGCCGCCTCGTCATCCCGTTCAGCACACCGGAGGCACCGGACGGCCACGTACAGATCGATGTTGTCTTCGGTGAAAAGCTACCCCTCTCACCAGAGGTGCTGATACTGCCCGACGTCGACGAGCCGTTACTAGCCGCGCCCGCTTCGCTGGCGCTGGCCTGGAAGCTGTTGTGGCTGGCCACCGACATGTACCCGCAAGGCAAGGACCTCTACGACGCGGTCCTACTCGCCGAACACACCACTGTCGACCAAGCCCTCGTCCGCCAGCTCATGCGACCGGAACTCGGCGCCGAAGCCGATAACTTCACGGCCGAGACCGTGTTGTCGTGGCAGGTCGACTGGACCAACTTCACCGACGAGTGCGCCGGAATTTCGGGCACCGCCGAGCAATGGACGACGCGGCTGGCGCTCGCCCTCGATCGTGCCTGGACCTGACTTCAGCGACAATCGCGCGTGGACGGCGTACCTGTTCCGGTGCCTGCACTGTGGCGTGCACGTGGCCTCGTGCGACATCGGATGATCGGCGGCGGCAGGGGCAGGGCAGCAGCCGTCGGTGCGTCGGGCCGGTGCTGAATGGAGCTGGTAACGGTGGACGTGGCGTACATCCGGTGCTGGCGCGAGGACGTCACCGCGTGCCTGGACCGGCTGCTGCCGGGATTCGAAGTCCGGTTTGGTTACCCGCCGGGCCGGCACGCGATCGGCGGCCCGGCGGGGGAGGAGGAGCTCGCCTCGCTCGCGGGCACGTGTCTGCCGGGTGATCTGCTGGTGTGGTACCGGCAGGTGCGCGAAGTGAGCCTGCCGGACATCGGCAACGGCTACTTCCTTCACGAACCCGGCCTGGTCGGGGGCCGGGAGGTGACGGCTGTCCGGGGGAGCTTCACCGCTGATGTGGT
>NZ_JAPDPH010000393.1 GCF_026013475.1 Micromonospora yasonensis
GCGGCGGCCTCCGAGGCGGGCCGTGGGGCCGGCACCGACGCCCGGTTCGGCCGCATCCCCCACGCCAGGACCCTCCCGTACGAGGCGGGGGCGATCCGGGCCAGCAGGTCGGGCAGCTTCGCCGACCAGCCGATCAGCACCCGGCCCCGGCGGCGCTCGACCCCGCGCAGGATCACCTCGGCGGCCTTGGCCGGGTCGATGGAGAGCAGCTTCTCGAACTGCTTCCGGCCGACCTCGTACTCCTCCCGGGACACCCCGCTGCCCACCCGGGCGCTGGCCGCGATCCGGGTCCGGATGCCGCCCGGGTGCACCGAGGTGACCCCGACGCCGTCCTCGACCAACTCGTGCCGGAGCGCCTCGGTGAACCCCCGCACGGCGAACTTGCTGGCCGAGTAGGCGGCCTGGCCGGCGGGCGCGATGATCCCGAACAGGCTGGAGAGGTTGACCAGGTGCGCGCCGGGCTCGGCCTTGAGCGAGGGCAGCAGCGTGTGGGTCAGCCGGACCACGGCCCGGAAGTTGATCTCGATGACCCAGAGGAACTCCTCCAGGGTGACCTGGTCGAACCGGCCGCCCAGGGCCACCCCGGCGTTGTTGACCAGCAGCCGGAGCCGGGGATGGGTACGGCGGATCTCGGCGGCCACCCGGTCGGTGGCGTCCGGGTCGGCGAGGTCGACCCGGTGGGCCTCGATCCGCCGGTCGGGGTGTGCGGCGCGGATCGCCGCGACCACGGCGTCGAGGCGTTCGGCGTCCCGGTCGAGCAGGACCAGGTCGGCGCCGCGCCGGGCCAGGGCGTGGGCCAGGGCCTCGCCGATGCCGCTGGCGGCGCCGGTGAGGACGGCGATGCCGCCGGGGAAGACGAAGTCGCGCATGGCGTCCCTCCTGGTCAGGCGACGGGCGCCGGGGAATCGGGGACGGGCGCACCGGCCCGGGAGAAGCGGACGCCGGAGTCGGTGAGCCGACCGTGCCGCATCATCAGCACGTCCCGCGGGTAGTTCTGGTGCAGCCGCCAGGGCGCTGCCGGACCCTGCTTCGGCAGCCGGTCGACGGCGCGCAGCACGTACCCGGACTTCAGGTCGATGATCGGCACGAGGTCGCCGGAGTCGGGGGCGAGCGGGGTGACGATCTGCTGGCCGCTGGCATCCAGGTGGCGCAGCAACCGGCAGACGTAGGTGGCGACCAGGTCGGCCTTGAGCGTCCAGGAGGCGTTGGTGTAGCCGATGGTCATGGCGAAGTTCGGCACGCCGGAGAGCATCATGCCCTTGTAGGCGACGGTGTTCGCCAGGTCCACCTCGGCGCCGTCCACCGCGACTGTCATGCCGCCGAGGGCGAGCAGGTTGAGGCCGGTGGCGGTGACCACGATGTCGGCCGGCAGTTCCGTGCCCGAGGCGAGCCGGATGCCCCGCTCGGTGAAGGTGTCGACGGTGTCGGTGACCACCGCTGCCCGGCCCGCGCTGACCGCGGTGAAGAGGTCCCCGTCGGGCACCACGCAGAGCCGCTGGTCCCACGGGTTGTATCGGGGCGAGAAGTGCCGGTCGACGTCGTACCCGACCGGCAGCTGGCCCTCGGCGGCCCGGCGCAGGTACCTCTTCACCAGGCCGGGGGCGCGCCGGCTGAGCTGGTAGGTGGCCGACCCGAGGACGACGTTCTTCCAGCGCACCACCGTGTACGCGGCCTTCGCGGGGAGCCGGCGCCGCAGCGCGTCGGCGAGCCCGTCGCGCGAGGGCAGCGAGATGACGTACGTGGGCGAGCGCTGCAGCATGGTGACGTGCTCGGCCTGCTCGGCCAGCGCCGGGACCAGGGTGACCGCGGTGGCGCCGCTGCCGATGACCACCACCCGCTTGCCGGCGTAGTCGAGGTCGGCGGGCCAGTGCTGCGGGTGCACGAGCCGGCCGGCGTACCGCTCGGCGCCGGGGAACTCGGGGGTGTAGCCCTGGTCGTAGCGGTAGTAGCCGGAGTTGGTGAACAGGAACCCGCAGGTGAGGACGACGTCCTCGCCGGTGTCGTCGCGGTGCGCGTGGACCGTCCAGCGTGCGGTGGCGCTGTCCCACTCGGCGCGGACCACCCGGTGCCGGAAACGGATGTGGTCCTGGACGCCGTACTCGCGGGCGGTCTGGCGCACGTACTCCCGGATGGAGTCGCCGTCGGCGATCGCCTTCGGGTTGGTCCACGGCTTGAACGAGTAGCCGAGGGTGTACATGTCGGAGTCCGAGCGGATGCCCGGATAGCGGAACAGGTCCCAGGTGCCGCCGATGGCGTCCCGGGCCTCGAGCACCACGTACGTCTTGCCCGGGCACTGCCGTTGCAGGTGGACGGCGGCGCCGACGCCGGACAGCCCGGCACCGACGATGAGGACGTCGACGTGATCGGACATGGCAACTCCCGTTCGCCGCGGCGGTCGACCGGACCCTATCCACCCCCGTCGACGACAGTCAACACCCTGTCGACTCCCCTCGACAGGGTGTTGAGCGGGTGTAGCATCAGCCGACATGACCACCGCCCGTACGCCGACCAGAGCCGCGTCGACGCGCGGACGGCGACCGGGCCGCTCCGCCGGCGACGACCGGGAGCTGGCCATCCTCGCCACCGCCGAGCGCCTGCTGGAGCGGCGCGCCTTCGGCGACATCTCCATCGACGACCTGGCGAAGGGCGCCGGCATCTCCCGGCCCACGTTCTACTTCTACTTTCCCGGCAAGGACGCGGTGCTGCTCACCCTGCTCGACCGGGTGATCGAGGAGGCCGACGCCGCGGCGGGCGACGTGCTGGACCGGCTCGCCGAGGACCCGCGCGCCCGCTGGCGGGAGCTGATCGCCCGGTTCCACGCCACCTTCGGCGGCCACCGCGCGGTGGTGCTGGCCTGCGCCCAGGTGCGTGGCACCAACGCCGAGGTCCGCCGGCTCTGGGCCGAGGTCCTCGAACGCTGGGTCCGCGCGGTCGAGGCGGCGATCGAGGGCGAGCGGCGGCGCGGCGCGGCCCCGGACGGGTTGCCCGCCCGGGACCTCGCCATCGCGCTGAACTCGATGAACGAACGGGTCTGGTACGCGACCTTCGCCGGCGACGGGCCGGCGGTGGCCGAGCGGGACGTGGTCGACGTGCTGCTCGACGTCTGGTTGACCGCGATCTACCGGACCACCACGCCCCCGCCCGCCTGAGCGGCCGCGCGCGCCTCGCGCAGCCGCCGCATCATCAGGTTGAACTCGACGGCGGGCAGCGCCGGGCCGCTCCGGCCGTCCAGC
>NZ_JAPDPH010000394.1 GCF_026013475.1 Micromonospora yasonensis
AGGCCCTCGACGCCTACCGCACCCTCCTGCCAGACGTGGAGCGCATCCGCGGCAAGGACCATCCCAACACACTGTTGGTGCGGCTGAACATCGCCCGCTTCACCTGGGAGCTGGGCGACCCGCAGGACTCGCTGGCGTTGCACGAGGAACTGATCGAGGACCAGCGGCGGGTCAACGGCGCGGACCACCCGACCGTGATGATCTCCCGTTACAACATGGCCATGCTGAAAGCCGAACTAGGCGATCCAGCCACCGCCCTGGCTGAGCTGGACACCCTCCTCGAGGACCGGCTGGCCGGCTACGGCAACCCGCTCCACCCCGAGGTGATCACGACACGCTACGGACGGGCCCGGATCACCGCGCAGGCCGGAGACGTGGCGACCGCCATCGAAGCGATGCGCGCGGTCCGGGGGGACCGTGCGAGAGTCCTAGGTGAGCAGCACCCTGACACCCTCGCCGCCGCGTCCGTGCTGAACGATCTACTGGCCAGGTGAAGCGGTGCCGCCACCTGTTGTGCGCGGGTGCGAGGGGTCAGCGCCGGCTGTCACCGAGTGATTCCAGCAGCGACCGCAACGTGTCGGCGAGAACCGCCCGTTCCGCGGCCGGCAGGGCGGCCAGCAGCCGATGCTCCGTCGCGACGTGCTCGGGCAGCACCCGGTCGATCAACGCCAGGCCCTCCGCCGTCAGGGTGACATGCACCGCGCGCCGGTCCGTTGTGCTCGGCGTACGGGCGATGAGCCCGCGGCTCTCGAGCCGCTCCAGCCGCTGGGTGACGGCTCCCGAGGTCACCATCGCGTCCCGCATCAGCTCGCTGGGCGTGAGCCGATAGGGTCGTCCGCCGCGCCGCAGCGTGGCCAGCACGTCGAAGGAGGCGGCGTCGAGGCCGTGCGCGCCGAAGGTGCGGTTGAGTTCCGCGTTCACCACCCGGACGAGCCGGGACAGCCGCCCGATCACCGCCATCGGCGACACGTCCAGGTCCGCACGTTCCGCAGCCCACTGCTCCAGCACGTGATCAACATGATCGGCCACAGCAGCAGCGTAGCCTCGCGCGCCTTCCCGGCTCGCGGCACGGGCTTCCCGGATGTCTCACCGGTGAGGTACTTTACCTTAGTGCTAAGCAATCGCACCGCCGTCATCCTGGTCACCGCCGCCGTCCCCTCGGTATGGGGCTCCACCTACCTGGTGACCACCGAACTCCTACCACCCGGACGGCCCCTGCTCGCCGCGACGATCCGCGCCCTCCCCGCCGGGCTGGCCCTGGTCGCGATCACCCGACGCCTACCCACGGGCGACTGGTGGTGGCGCGCCACCGTGCTCGGCGCGTTGAACATCGGCGCGTTCTTCGCCCTGCTCTTCGTCGCCGCCTACCGGCTGCCCGGAGGCGTCGCCGCCACCGTCGGCGCGATCCAACCCCTCATGGTCGCCGGCTTCGCGGCCCTCCTCCTCGCGCAGCGACTCACCCTGCGCGTCGGACTCTGCGCCGTCGCCGGCTTCGCCGGCGTCAGCCTGCTCGTCCTGCGCGCCAACGCGCAGATCGACACCCTCGGCCTGACCGCCGCCCTCGGCGGCGCGATCAGCATGGCGCTCGGCGTCGTCCTGAGCAAACGCTGGACACCGCCCGTGCCCGTGCTGGCCAGCACCGGTTGGCAACTCGTCGCCGGCGGCCTGCTGCTGCTACCGGTGACCCTGCTGGTCGAAGGCGCACCCCCGGCACACCTGACCCTGGAGAACACCCTCGGCTACGCCTATCTCGCCATCGTCGGCTCGGCCATCGCCTACACGCTGTGGTTCCGGGGGATCAGCCTGCTTTCCCCCACCGAAGTCACCTTCCTCGGCCTACTCAGCCCACTCGTGGCCACGACGCTCGGCTGGCTCGTCCTCGACCAGCGGCTCACACCGGCACAGGTCGCCGGCGCGGTCACCGTGCTCGCCTCCGTCATCATCGTCCAGACCACCGGACCACGGCCCCAGCCGGCCGCAGCGGCACCCCCACCGGCCGCACCCGAGCCCGCGCACACCACCGGCGCACACACCCGAGGATGAGCTGACACGCGCCGCCCGGCCCGGCAAGAACCCGCGCGGTCGACGCTCCGCCACCCAGCCCACTCCCAGCAACCCCTCGGCCACCACACAGCCGAACGGACGAGAATCAGCCTCGCCGTGGCCCCCGGTCCGCGCGTTCCCCACCGGCCGCACCGGCACCCGTGGTAACGATGGTGCGACGACGGGAGGCAACGAGATGTCCCTCACCGGCATACCGCTGCTCGCCCTGGCCACGACCGCCACCATCGCCGCCGCGTGCGCCACCGCGTTCGGCTGGCACCGGCTACGCCGGGCCCGGCTGCTGCTACGCCCCGCCGCCGTCCTGCTCACCGAGCTGCTCGTCCTGCTCACCGTCGGCCTGGCCGTCAACCGGCACGAACAGTTCTACACCTCCTGGCAGGACCTGCTGCACACCGGCGGGAACGCCACCGCCGGCCGCGACGACCGACCCGGACAACTCGATCGCTGGCTCGCCCACCGCGCCACCGGACCCGACACCCCGATCACCTTCGACTGGCGACCCACCGGCTGGCAGGACTGGCACCTGACCACCCCACCCACCGTGGTAGTGCCCGCCGACTACCTGCGCCACCCCGGCTGGCGATACCCGGCCGTCGTGGTCATCGGCGACGACGACCGCTGGACCCCCGCGGAGGAGCAGGACGCCGCCCGCACCGCCGCCACCGCCGGCCCCGCCGTACTGGTGTTCACCCGACCCGCCACCACCGTCGACCCCGGCGTCCTCGCCGGCGCCGTACCCCTGAGCCTCACCCGCGACCTGCGCGTCACCGGCCACACCTGGGCCCTGGTCGCCACCACCCGGCGGCAGACCCTCGCCCACGCCGTCGTGCACACCGCCCCCGACCGCTACCCGGCCCTGGCCCTGGCCGACGACACCACCGCCCACACCCCGCCCCCGCTCGGACCCGCCGCCCTCGCCGGGCTGCCCACCGGCGAAGCCCTCGCCATCACCGGCCCCACCGCCGGCACCGCCACCACCAACCCCGTCCGCCTCGCCGCCGGCCCCAACCGGGGCCTGCCCGCCGCCCTGCGGTGGGCCCACTCCTTTCGCCCCCCGGAGGACCACGTGCT
>NZ_JAPDPH010000395.1 GCF_026013475.1 Micromonospora yasonensis
ACCGGTGGTGCCGACCACCACGATCGGCGGCGCGCCGACCGCCTTGCCGGTCGGGTACGGCTCGCGCCCGCCGGGCCACTGCACGCAGCCGAGCATCCCGACCGCCAACGCCGGACCGAAGAGCGGGTACTTGGCCCGCCACTGCGACTGGAGCTGGCGGATCTGCCCGATTGACGGCTTCTCCGTCTCGTCCGCGCAGTTCACCGCCATGTTGGCGTCGAACAGGTTCGAGTAGTGCCCGTCGTCCTCGCGGCCCGCGTACGCGTCGGCGAGCTTGAACACCCCGGTCGGGTCGCCGCCCTGCAACGAGTCGATCGCGCGGGCCAGCTCCTGCCAGCCCGCCTCGGTGTAGAGGGAGGAGATGACCGCGTAGAACACCCAGCCGGCGGTGGCCTCCCGGCCGTCCTTGCCGCGGACGGGGGACACCCTGGCCTTGTCGATGGCGGAGGTGACCGCGGCCCGGGCGTCCGGCGCGATCGGGCACCGGCCGGCGTTCGCCCCGCACCAGGTGGCGAAGTTGTCGAACGCCCGCTCGAAGCCCTTCGCCTGGCTCTCCGACCCGGCGATCAGCTTCTTCCGCGGGTCCACCGCGCCGTCGAGCACCAGGGCCCGGACCCGCTTCGGGTAGAGCTGGGCGTAGGTGGCGCCGAGCAGGGTGCCGTACGAGTAGCCGAGGTAGGTCAGCTGCTCGTCGCCGACCGCCGCGCGCACCGCGTCCATGTCCCGGGCCGCCTGCTCGGTGGCGTAGAGCGGGAGCTGGTCGCCGTACTTGTCGCCGCACCGCCGGCCGATCCGCTGGTTCAGGCCGGCGAAGCCGTCGAACGACGCCTGGCTCGCCGGATCGGGGTCGTAGCCGAAGCTGGCGTCCAGGTCGGCGTCGGTGATGCACTTCACCGGGCTGGACCGGGCCACCCCGCGCGGGTCGAAGCCGACGATGTCGAAGCGGTCGGTCACCGCGGCCGGCAGCCCGCCGAAGCCGGAGCCGAACGAGAGGTAGACGGCGGTGTCCACGCCGGAGGCGCCGGGACCCCCGGGGTTGACCACCAGCGACCCGATCCGGTCGTGCTGCTGCTGCGACCGGATCCGGATCAGCGCGATCTCGAAGGTCTCCCCGGTGCCGGGCCCGGCCGTCGCGCCGGTCGCCGCGCCGTTGCCCCAGTTGCGGGGTACGGCGATCCGGGCGCACTCGTAGCGCATGCCCCGCGCGCCCCGGCCGACCAGCTCGTCGGGAACCTCCGGGCAGTCGCGCCAGGTCGGGGTGGTGCCCGGGGGAGCCGCCTCGCCCTGGCCCTCGGTGCGGGGGGCGATCGCCGGCAGAGTGCAGCCGGCGGTGAGCACCACCGCCGCGGCGAACCCGGCCAGGGCCGGACGGACCCGGCGGATCCGGTCGGAGAAGCGGGTCACGTGGGAGCCTTCCATGATCGTGTCGCCGGCCAGGCTACGCCCGGTCGGCCCCGTCGCCGACGGTCGCCGCCGGATCCCCGCGCAGCACCTGGTCCACGTCGTACCGGATCGGGCGCTCGAGCTGGTCGTAGCGGCAGGAGCCGGGATCGCGGTCGGGGCGCCAGCGGACGAACTGGGCGGTGTGCCGCAGCCGGTCGCCCTCCATCGCGTCGTAGCCGACCTCGGCCACCAGCTCCGGGCGCAGCGGCTCCCACTCCAGGTTCCGGGTGCCGGTCCACCGGCTCACCCCGCCGGGGATGCGCTGCCCGCGCTCGTGGTCGCCGTGCACCCACGGGTGTTCGGTGACGTCGCGGTACGGCTCCAGCTCGTCCAGCAGCTCCTTGCGCCGGGCCGCGGTGAACGAGGAGCTGACCCCGATGTGGTGCAGCACCCCGGCGGCGTCGTAGAGGCCGAGCAGCAGCGAGCCGACCACCGGCCCGGACTTGTGCCAGCGGAAGCCGGCCACCACCACGTCGGCGGTACGGGCGTGCTTGACCTTGAACATCAGCCGCTTGCCCGGCTCGTACGGCAGGTCGGCCGGCTTGACGATGAGGCCGTCCAGCCCGGCGCCCTCGAAGACGTCGAACCAGCGCCGCGCCGTGTCCGGGTCGGTGGTCACCTGGGTGACGTGCACCGGCGGGCGGACCTTGGCCAGCGCCTTCTCCAGCGTGGCCCGGCGTTCCGGGTAGGGCCGGTCGGTGAGCAGCTCGTCGTCGAGGGCGAGCAGGTCGAAGGCGACGAAGTCGGCCGGGGTGGTCTCGGCGAGCAGCTTGATCCGGGAGGCGGCCGGGTGGATCCGCTGGGCGAGCAGCTCGAAGTCGAGCCGGGGCTGCCCGCCCGGCCCGTCCCGGCGGATCACGATCAGCTCGCCGTCGACCGCGCACCGCGGCGGGAGCTGGTGGCGCGCCTGCTCGACGACCTCGGGGAAGTAGCGGGTCATCGTCTTGCCGCCCCGGCTGGCGAGCTCGACCTCGTCCCCGTCGCGGAAGATGATGCAGCGGAAGCCGTCCCACTTCGGCTCGTACGTCATGCCGGGGGCGGTGGGGAGTTGGGGCACGCTCTTGGCCAGCATCGGCTCGACCGGCGGATTGATCGGCAGGTCCACGGCGACCAGTCAATCAGACGCCACCGACGGTCGTGCGCCAGATCACCGGCGGTCCCGGGCGGCGTGTCCCGGCTCCGACCCCTTCGTCCCTGCTGCCCGGATGGTGAAACCGCAGGTCAGAGCTACCGTCGCGGCGTGCCGGAGTGGATCTGCGGGTGTTGTGGACGCTGGCGGGTGAGCGTGCAGCTGATCCGGGGGCGGTACCGCTACCGGCTGGTGCACCGGTACCGCCCGGAGCACGGCGGCGGCGCCAACGTCATCGGCGAGGCCGCCTCGGTGGCCGAACTGCAGGAACTGCTCCGCCGGTACGCCCCGGTCGGCCTGGCCGACCTGCGCGAGGCCGCCTGAACGGCGGGAACCCGACCTGACGCGGAATCACCGGGCGGGTCAGGCGTCCGTGTCGGCCGGCACGGTCTTCTTTAGCACCGCCAGGCGGTTGCCGTTCTCGTCCGGCCGGTGCGCCACCACCCGGTAGCCGCGCCGCGCGTACAGCCGCAGGTTCTCCGCGCTCTCCGCGCCGGTGAACAGCGCGAACCGGACCACCCGGCCGGCGCACGCGTCCTCCACCGCGGTC
>NZ_JAPDPH010000396.1 GCF_026013475.1 Micromonospora yasonensis
CGCGTCGCTACGGGTGAAGCCCGCCTCGCCGAGCCGGTCCCAGCAGGCCGCGGCCACGTCGATGTGCTTGCCCGACTCGGCGTCCGGCACCTCGATCAACAGCGGCGCCACCCCGGCCGCGCGGACCCGCTCGGCGAGCCCCTCGGCCAGGTCCTTCAGCGGGGGCGCGTGCAGGAACGCCACCCGCTCCGCGCCGGGCAGCAGCCGGGGTGGCGGGTCGAGCAGGTCACGTCCCACCAGCACGTCGTACGGCCGTTCACCGCCGACCGGGATCCGGGTCACCTCGTCCATGTCACGCCTCCGTGGCGGGTCAGGGCTTGAGCAGGGCGGCGATCTCGCCGGCGATCTCCTCCGGGGTACGCCCGTCGGTGACCACGGTCGCGGTCGCCACCTCGGCGTAGAGCGGGCGGCGCTGCTCCATCAGGTGCTTCAGGGTGGCCCGTGGGTTGAGCGCCAGCAGCGGGCGGCCGGCACCGAGACCGACCCGCTTGACCGCGTCGGGCAGTTCCACCGACAGGTGCACGACGGTGTGGCCGACCAGCGCGGCCCGGTTGTCCTCGGCGAGAACCGCGCCGCCGCCGAGGGCGAGCACGCCCGGGTGCGCGGCCAGCGCCGCCGCCACCGCGGCCCGTTCGAGGGTACGGAAGTGCTCCTCCCCCTCGTCCACGAAGATCTCCGGGATCGGCTTGCCGGCCAGTTCCTCGATGTCGGTGTCGGTGTCCCGGAACGCGACGCCGAGCGCCGCGGCGAGCGCCTCCCCGACCGTGGTCTTGCCCGAGCCGGGCGCCCCGACCAGCACGCAGACCGGGCGGGTACTCATCGGATCACCAGGTTGTCGAGGTAGCCGGTCAGGTTGCGGCGCATCTCGGCGACCGAGTCGCCGCCGAACTTCTCCACCGCCGCCTCGGCCAGCACCAGCGCCACCATCGCCTCGGCGACCACCGCCGCGGCCGGCACCGCGCAGACGTCCGACCGCTGGTTGATCGCGGTGGCCGGCGCGCCGGTGGTGACGTCGACGGTGGACAGCGCGCGGTTCAGCGAGGAGATCGGCTTCATCGCCGCCTTCACCCGCAGCGGCTCGCCGGTGGTGATGCCGCCCTCCAGGCCACCGGCCCGGTCGGTGACCCGGCGGACGCCGGTGGCGGTCGGGATGATCTCGTCGTGCGCGGCGGAGCCCCGGGATCGGGCCTGCTGCCAGCCGTCGCCGATCTCCACCCCCTTGATCGCCTGGATCGACATGAGCGCGGTGGCCAGCCGGGCGTCCAGCTTGCGGTCCCACTGCACGTGGCTGCCCAGGCCCGGCGGCACCCCGTACGCGAGCACCTCGACCACGCCGCCGAGAGTGTCGGCGGCCTTCTTCGCGGCGTCGACCTCGGCGACCATCCGGGCGCTGGCCTCCGGGTCGAGGCAGCGCAGCGGGTCGGCGTCGATCCGGACGGCGTCCTCCGGGGTGGGCCGCAGGCCCGACTTCGCCGCCACCGGGCCCAGCTCCACCACGTGCGAGACGATCTCGATGCCGAGGGCCTGCCTCACCAGGGCCTTGGCCACCGTGCCCACGGCGACCCGGGCGGCGGTCTCCCGGGCGCTGGCCCGTTCCAGGATCGGCCGGGCGTCCGTGTGGCCGTACTTCTGCATGCCGGCCAGGTCGGCATGGCCGGGCCGGGGGCGGGTGAGCGGGGCGTTGCGGGCCTGCCCGGCCAGCTCGTCCGGGTCGACCGGGTCGGCGGCCATGACCGTCTGCCACTTGGGCCACTCGGAGTTGCCCACCCGGATCGCCACCGGGCTGCCGATCGTCACGCCGTGCCGGAGCCCGGCGATGACCTCGACCTCGTCCTGCTCGAACGACATCCGGGCGCCCCGGCCGTAGCCGAGCCGGCGCCGGGCCAGCTCACCGGCGATCTCCCCGGTGGTCAGCTCGATGCCGGCGGGCACTCCCTCCAGCATCGCGACGAGGGCGGGTCCGTGCGATTCCCCTGCGGTCAACCAGCGCAACACAGCGGTCAGTCTGTCACGCCCGGTGGCCTCCCCGATGCCCCGCCCGTCCCGTCCCGCCCTGCGGACGCCGGCGTCCGCAGGGCGAGGCGACCGGCGGATCAGGCCATCCGGACCGCGATGATCGACTTGGTCAGGCCGAGCATCCGCTCCGCCCGGATCACCGAGTCGGGGAAGAGGTAGCGCAGCTCCGCCCGGCCGATCAGCTCGGTGGTCAGCACCTGCTTCATCGCCGCCTCCCAGGACTTGCCGGGGGTGTACGCCAGCGGCCACGTGCGGGCCACCGCCACCCGGGCCGGTACCGGCAGGAACTGCATGCCGGGCGCCACCCAGTGCGGCTCGACCGGGAAGTACCGGTACGGGGTCTGCACCCAGTGCCGGGGGGCCAGCGCGCGGATCGCCTCGGCCATCCGGCGGCGCCGCTCGTGGCCGCCGACGTGCTCCAGCACGCTGTTGCTGAACACCAGGTCGTAGCGGCGGTTCAGGATGGCCGGCGGCAGCTCGCAGGCGTCGGCGTGGTCGGCCTCGGCCCAGTCGGGCAGCTCCGTGGGCAGCGGCTCCAGGTTGACCACGTGCACGTGCTGCGGCCGGACCGGCACCTTCGTCCAGCTGCCCAGCCGGCCGCCCAGGTCCAGCACGGACATCTCGGCCAGGTCGGGGAACGTCTCCGAGAGCCAGCGCGCCCGCTTCGCCCGGCGCTTCGCGCCGTACGAGTCCGGGGAGTCGACCAGGCGGAACCGGAGCGCGTGCAGGGATCCCCGGCGGTCGCGCGGGGTCGCGGTGTTCTCGTCGGTGGTGCGGGTGCCGCTCGCCACGGTCAGCTCCCCCAGTCGAAGGTCATGCCCAGCCGGTCGGCGAGGGCCCGGTTGTACGGTGCGTAGTATCGGGTCAGCTCGTCCCGCACCGCCGGGTCCATGGCGCTGCCGCGCCGGTCGTTGAACACCTCGTACCGGTCGAGCCGGTACGGCGGCAGGCCGAGGAAGTCCAGCACCCGGGCGTACGTGACGGCCGGCTCCCGGTACAGCGTCTCGCTCGGCAGGATCAGCAGCTGCGCCCGGTCGAACCGGTCCAGCCACGGCTGCAGGTGCTCCAGGTAGCGGCCCCGGGCCCGGTAGCTGTACCAG
>NZ_JAPDPH010000397.1 GCF_026013475.1 Micromonospora yasonensis
TGCCCGCGCCGCGGCCGAAGTTCGAGATCTTCGTCTACTCGCCCCGGTTCGAGGGCGTGCACCTGCGGTTCGGGCCGGTGGCCCGGGGCGGCCTGCGCTGGTCGGACCGGCGCGAGGACTTCCGCACCGAGGTGCTCGGCCTGGTCAAGGCGCAGATGGTCAAGAACGCCGTGATCGTGCCGGTGGGTGCCAAGGGCGGCTTCGTGCTCAAGCAGAAGCCGGGCGACCGGGACGAGGCCGTCGCCTGCTACAAGGAGTTCGTCGGCGCGCTGTTGGACGTCACCGACAACATCCTCAGCGGGGAGATCGTGCCGCCGGAAGACGTGGTCCGGCACGACCCGGACGACCCGTACCTGGTGGTGGCGGCGGACAAGGGCACCGCGACGTTCTCCGACATCGCCAACGAGATCTCCGCCGCGCACAACTTCTGGCTGGGCGACGCGTTCGCCTCCGGCGGCTCGGCCGGCTACGACCACAAGAAGATGGGCATCACCGCCCGGGGCGCCTGGGAGTCGGTGAAGCGGCACTTCCGGGAGTTGGGGCACGACACCCAGACCCAGGACTTCACCGTGGTCGGCGTCGGCGACATGTCCGGCGACGTGTTCGGCAACGGGATGCTGCTGTCGAAGCACATCCGGCTGGTGGCCGCCTTCGACCACCGGCACATCTTCCTGGACCCGGACCCGGACGCGGCCACCTCGTGGGACGAGCGGAAGCGGCTGTTCGACCTGTCCCGGTCGTCCTGGGAGGACTACAACCGGGAGCTGATCTCGGCCGGTGGCGGGGTGTACCCGCGTACCGCCAAGTCGGTGCCGATCTCGCCGCAGGTCCGCGCGGTGCTCGGGCTCGACGACGAGGTCACCCAGCTCAGCCCGCAGGAGCTGATGAAGGCCATCCTGACCGCGCCGGTGGACCTGTTCTGGAACGGCGGCATCGGCACCTACGTGAAGGCGTCGACGCAGACCAACGCCGAGGTCGGGGACAAGTCCAACGACGCCATCCGGGTGGACGGCAAGAGCCTGCGCTGCCGGGTGGCCGGCGAGGGCGGCAACCTGGGCTGGACCCAGCACGGCCGGATCGAGTACGCCGCCACCGGCGGCCGCATCTTCACCGACTTCATCGACAACGCGGCCGGGGTGGACTGCTCCGACCACGAGGTGAACATCAAGATCCTGCTCAACACGGCGGTCGCCGACGGCGAGCTGGACCGGCCGGAGCGGGACGAGCTGCTGGCCCAGATGACCGACGAGGTCGCCGACCTGGTGCTGCGGGACAACTACGACCAGGCCCGGGCGCTCAACAACGCCCAGGCCCAGGCCGCCTCGCTGCTCCCGGTGCACCGCCGGATGATCAACGAGCTGGAGCGGTCCGGCCAGCTCGACCGGGCGCTCGAGGCGCTCCCGCCGGACGAGGAGTTGGCGGTCCGGACCGAGAACGGCCTGACCGCGCCGGAGTTCGCGGTGCTGCTCGCCTACGTGAAGATCGTGCTGGAGCGCGAGATCGTCGGCGAGGGGCTGGCGGACGAGGAGTGGACGACCGACATCCTGGTCAACTACTTCCCGACCCCGCTGCGCGAGCGGTTCGCCGACCGGATGGGGCAGCACCGGCTGCGCCGGGACATCGTCACCACCGTCCTGGTCAACGAGGCGATCAACCGGGGCGGCATCTCGTTCGTCTTCCGGGTCGTCGAGGAGACGGCCGCGTCGGCGGCGGACGTGCTGCGGGCGTACGTGGTGGTCCGCGAGGTGTTCGGGCTGCGCGACCTCTGGGATGCGGTGGAGTCGCTGGACGACCGGATCTCGCCCGAGTTGCAGACCAGCGTCTACCTGGACACCCGCCGGCTGCTCGACCGGGCGGTGCGCTGGCTGGTCACCAACCGGCGCTCTCCGATCGACGTGCCGGGGGAGATCGCCCGGCTGCGGGACGGCGTGGCCCGGCTCCTGCCGGACCTGGAGCACCTCTTCTACGGCACCGAGCGGGAGGCGATCGCCGCCCACATCGACTCGCTGACCGAGACGGGGCTGCCCCGCGAGGTGGCCGAGCAGGCGACCCGGCTGATGTACAGCTTCGGCCTGCTCGACGTGGTGGAGACCGCCCAGTCGACCGGCCGGGACGTGAGCGAGGTGGCCTCGGTCTACTTCGTCCTCTCCGACCGGTTCCGGGTGGACGCCCTGCTGTCGAAGATCTCCCTGCTGCCGCGGGAGGACCGCTGGCAGACCCTGGCCCGGATGGCGCTGCGCTACGACCTGTACGCCGCCCTGGCCGCGCTCACCGCGGAGGTCCTCGGTTCCACCCCGGACAGCCTGCCGCCGGTGGAGCGGGTGCAGGAGTGGGAGCAGGCGAACGCCACCTCGATCCACCGGGCGCACCGGGCGATGGGGGAGTTCGACGAGTCCCGCGCCGACCTCTCCGCCCTGTCGGTGCTGCTGCGGCAGATCCGTACCCTGGTGCGGACCTCGGCGGCCGCCTGACCCGTACGGACACCGGCGCGGCCCGGTGGTCGGGTGACCGACCACCGGGCCGCGCCCGTTCCGTCGTCAGGACGTCAGGCTGGCGAAGACGATGACGTTGTCGACGTAGCTGCGCGCGTTCTGGTCGAACGTCCCACCGCAGGTGACCACTCGCAGCCCGGGCTTGTCGCTCGGGCCGTAGACCAGCTCGGTGGGGAAGGCGGTCTTCGGGTACGACTTCACCTCGTCCACCATGAAGGTGGCGGTGGAGCCGTCCTCCCGCGCGACGCTGATGGTGTCACCCTGCTGGAGCGCGCCGAGGTTGAAGAAGACCGCCGGCCCGATCTTGGCCGAGTCGACGTGACCGACGATCACCGCGTTGCCGGCCTCGCCGGGGCTGGCTCCCGGGGAGTACCAGCCGGCCTTCATGGCCTGGTCCAGCGGGGGCACCTGGACCGTGCCGTCCGGGTTCATGCCGAGGGACATGATCTCGGCGTCCACCCCGATCCGGGGAATCGAGATGGTCGTCGGGGCCGACCGGGGCAGGGCCGTGGCCGCGCCGGCGACGTCCGGGTTCGGCGCGTCGTCGACCGACGGCTGGTCGCCGGTCGCGGTTCCGCTGGCGGCCTCGGTGCCGGCCGG
>NZ_JAPDPH010000398.1 GCF_026013475.1 Micromonospora yasonensis
ACCTCGGCCTTCGGGACGCCGTGGCCCTCGGCGACGCGCTCGCCGCGGTCCTCGCCGGCCGGCCCGAGGCGCTCCTCGACCGGTACGCCGCCGCACGCCGGCCGCTCGCCGAGGAGGTGCTCGGACTCTCGGCTCGGCTCACCCGGCTCGCCACCGTCCGTCCGGCCGGCCGGGCGCTCCGGGACGTGCTGCTCCGGAGCACGTCGATGCTGCCGTCGGTCCGGCAGCGGGTCGCCGTGCGGATGGCCGGCTTCGAGCCCGACCGGACGGTGATCCAGCGTTGACCCTCCAGGTCGGGCTGGCCGATGTCCTCGCGCGCAGCGGCAGCGGACCGGACGAGCCGTTCGTCCGTTCCCTGCTGGACGGCGCGCCCTTCTACCGCAACGACCTGATGTGCCCACTGCCCGGCGTCCGGATCGTGGCATTCCTGCCGACCACCACCGCCACCGAGGCGCCACCGGGCAGGTACAGCGGAGTCCCGGTCTTCCAGATGCCGGCCGTGCACGGCGGCCTGCTCAACCGGCCGGTCGTCCAGGCCCGGCTGGTGAACTTCCTCACCGGACAGCCGGTGAGCCAGCCGCAGCGCGAGTACGCGCTGATCCAGGAGATGTCCGCGGCCTGGCAGGCGCCGCCGCTGCCGTTGCGCCTCAACCCGGTCTGGCGGGCGGCGGGGGGCGCCCGATCCGGCCTTCACCGGGATGGTCTGTCGCTCAGGCTGACCCCGCCGGCCCGCGGGCCCGATCGGCACCGCCAGAGCAGCCGGAGCGCCGCCACCGCCAGCCCGATCACCATCAGCGCCCACACCGGTTGGTACGGGAGCACGGCCAGGTGGATGCCGATGCCGACGACCGCGACCCCCGCCGCCAGCCGGAGCGTCCAGCGGCGGCCGGTGAAGAGCAGCAGCCCGGCGGCCACCATCAGCACCGCGGCGACCAGGTGGGCCCACATCCAGCCGCTCACGTCGATGCGGAACAGCCCCTCCTGGTCGACCACCACGTACGGGTCGTCGTCCACGTCGCTCACCCCGGCCAGGGCGTCGAAGAGGCCCGCCCCGGTGAGCAGTACGGCCGCCAGGATCCGCTGCCTGTGCCGCAGATCGGCGTCGTCGTGCCGCGCCACCCCGCCCTCCTCCCGCCGTTCGTCCCAGCCTAGGGACGGCCGACCGGCTCCGTCCGGCGCTCGACGGCGGAATCCTTCCCACGCAGTGTCCGCCAGGCGCCGGCGGTGACCACGGCGAAGATCCCGGCCGCCGCCCAGCCCACCGGGGCCACCCCGTACGCCTGACCGGCGAACCCGGCGAGAGCCGCCCCGACCGGCGCGCTGGCCAGGCCGACCACCCGCTGCGCCGCGCCCACCCGGCCGAGCAGCCCCGGTGGCACGTGCCGCTGCCCGTACGCCGACCAGAGGCTGTTCCATACCGTGGTGCCGGCGGCGAAGCCGGCCAGCGCCACCCCGCCGGTCAGCGGGTGCCGGGCCATCGCGAACCCGGCCAGCGCCAGGGTCTGCCAGAGCAGCACGCCGCGCAGCGCGGGCCGGGTGCCGAACCGGGCGGCCACCCGGCCGGCCACCAGTGCCCCGCCCAGACCGCCGACGACCGCGCCGGCCGCGAACAGCCCGTACGCCTCCGCCGGCACCCGCAGCACGGTCAGCGCGTAGAGCACGAGGGTCGCCATCAGCCCGCTGATCGCGAGGTTCGACCCGGCGGTCGCCAGCGTCACCCCCCACAACACCCGGTCCCCCCGCACCCACCGCACCCCCTCCCACGCCTCCCGCCACACCCATTGCCGCCGACCCCCGGCACCCCCGCCCCCCGGGGCCGGGGTCGGGGTCGGCGGGAGGGCGAGGATGAGGAGGGCGGCGGCGGCGAAGGTGAGGGCGTCGACGGTGAACGGGAGGGCGGCGGCGAAGGCGAAGAGGACGCCGGCCAGGGGCGCGCCGAGGAAACCGCCGGCCACCGCCGTGCCGGCCTGGAGGCGGCCGTTCGCGCTTGCCAGCGCGGCCGGCGGCACCAGCGACGGCAGGAGCGCGAACGAGGCCGCGTCGAAGAGCGTGCCGAGGGCGGCGAGCAGGAACGCGGCGACCGCCAGGGTGGCCACGCCCGCCCGCCCGGTGGCGACCAGCACCGCGAGGGCGGCCACCACGACCGCCCGCGCCCCGTCCACCGCCGCCATCGTCCGGCGGCGTTCCCAGCGGTCGGCGTACGCGCCGCCGAGCAGGCCGAGCAGCAGCGGCGGGAGCTGTCCGGCCACGGTCACCGCGGCGATCGCCCGGGGGTCGCGGGTCAGCGTGGCGGCCAGCAGGGCCAGCGCCGGCGTACGTAGGGCGTCGCCGAACCGGGAGGAGACGGCGGCGGACCAGAGCAGTCGGTAGTTCCGGCCGAGGACGGGAGCGGTCATGCCGACGGAGCCTGCGGCCTGAACCGGGTCGAGGGCCAAGCGGGCCGGAAAGGGGGCGGACAGTGTCGGCGGCGGCCGGTACGGTGAGCGCCGGAATCCGAACGGGGAGCACGATTGGACCGCACCTTCCAGGTTGACCTCCGTGGCGTGGTCGACCTGCTCAGTCATCACCTCTACGGCAGCCCGCGGGTCTACGTGCGGGAGCTGCTGCAGAACGCCGTCGACGCGATCACCGCGCGCCGGTCCGCCGAGCCGGACGCCCCGGCCCGGGTCCGGATCGAGCCGCCGGAGCTGACCGGCGACGGCACGCTGCGCGTGCACGACACCGGCATCGGCCTCACCGAGGCCCAGGTGCACGAGTTGCTGGCCACCATCGGCCGCAGCTCCAAGCGGGACGAGCTGGGCTTCTCCCGGCATGAGTTCCTCGGCCAGTTCGGCATCGGCCTGCTCTCCTGCTTCCTGGTCGCCGACGAGATCCGGGTGGTGACCCGGCACGCGGACCAGCCCACCGTGCTGTGGACGGGCTGGTCCGACGGGCGCTACGCGGTGCGGGTCGCGGCGCCCGAGCAGGCCCGCGACGAACCGGGCACCACGGTGACGCTGGTGCCCCGGCGGGACGCCGACCAGTGGTACGGCGTGCCGACCG
>NZ_JAPDPH010000399.1 GCF_026013475.1 Micromonospora yasonensis
GGAGCACCGGTGGCGATCTCGACGCCCGCCCCGCCGCCCCGCGGCGGGGGGACCCGGGTACGGCCGGCGAGCACCCGGTCGACGACCCGCCAGGGACCGGGGCCGCGGACCGCGTACCCGTCCATGGCGGAGTTGTCGAAGCCGGGCAGCGGCACCGCCGCCCGCACCGGCTCCGCCAGCGTCCGACCGGCCGCGGCGGCCAGCGGTACGGCCTGCGCAGGCAGCGCAGACGCCAGGTCGTGGGCGAGCCGGCGGGCCTGCGCCCAGCCGGTGGGCGTGGCCTGCTCCCGCCGATGGCGTTCGACGGCGATGGTCATGGCGCCTCCCGCGGATTCACCGGCCCACCCGGGTGCGGTCCCGGCCGGGCAGGCGGGGCGGCCCGCCCCAGCCGGGCCGGGTGGGGCGCAACCCGGGCTGCCGCTCGTCGCGGCTGCGGTAGACCACGTACGGCCGGGTGACGTACCCGACCGGCGCGCTGAAGGCGTGCACCAGGCGGGTGAAGGGCCAGCAGGCGAAGAGGCCGAAGGCGGCCAGGACGTGGATCTGGAAGCCCACCGGCACACCCGCCATCACCTCCGGGTCGGGGCGGAGGTAGAACAGCGAGCGACGCCGCCGCCGTGGCGATCGGACGACGCGCCCAGGGACACCCGATTCGGCGACGGACGACACCGCCCCCTGCCCACCGGAGTGATGAGCAGGGGCATCGGACCGCCCAGGCCGGACCGGGAATTCCGAGCGCGAGGAAACCCGCCCCCGTATCTCCGGACCCACGGACACGATCCGTGCGCGCCGGATATGGAGCGAACGCGGGGGACCAGTGTGCCCAACACCGTTCGGGGCACGCGGCTGAGCACGTGCAACCCATGCTCAGTCCGTAGGAACGGTGATCCGGTCCCAGGCGGGGATTGGCAGCGCGATCACCGCGGCGGGGAAGAGGCCGTGCTCCTCGTTGTCGATGTGCCGGTGCAGCCGGTCGAGAGCGGCGAGCACCGCCGGCCAGTCCGGTGCGGCCCGGTCGACGCTGCCGAGCACGTCGTGGATGTCCCGGTGCTCGGCGCAGAGCCGGGCCACCGCCTCGGCGAGGCTCCCTTCGGCGCGCAGTTCGGCGAAGAGTCCGTCCTCCTCGACGGCGGTGTGCGGCGCCAGCAGGGCCAGCAACTCGTCGAGCGCCCGCAGGGCGTCCGGGTCACCCCGGTGGACGGCCGACCGCAGCCGCCCGGCCGCGTCGGAGATCGATTCGTGTTCGGCCGAGAGCCGGCCGATCAGCGGAAAATCCCGGCAGCCGCAGTAGTTGCACACGAGGTCCACCTTTCCGCCGGGCGGCCGTACGCCACCCACTCGCGCCCATGGTGTCCACCGGCTACCGCCGCGGTCAGGGCCGAAGGACCCGGGTGGGCCGGGACGGCGGGCCCTGACCCGGCCGTCCCGGCGGCGGCAGACTGCTCAGGCGGTGAGCGGCAGTCGGGACAGCCGGATCTGCCAGGTGTCCGGTCCGTCCTGGAGCCACTCGGCGGCCATGCCGCCCCGGTAGCGCGATTCGATCTCGGCCAGCAACGGCCGGGGCGCGTGCGGCGCGACCAGTACCAGCGCCCCGCCGTCGGGCAGTGCCTCCAGCGCCGCCAGCACGGTGGCGTGCCGCCGGTCGTGCGGCAGCGTCCGGACGTCGAGCCTCGGGTCGATGCTCAACGTCGGGGCCGCGGCGTCCGCCGACCCGCGGTCACCGCCGCACCCACAGGTCCCACCGCAGCCACCCGACGAGTCCGACGAGTCCGAGGAGCCGAGCAGGTCGTGCATCCCGTCCAGCAGCGTCGCCAGCGACACGTCCGCGGCGTCCACCAGCAGGGGGACGAGCAACTCGTTCTCCTTCGTCAGGTGGACGGCGAGGACCGCGGCGAGGGCGCGTGCCGCCGCGACCGCCCGTACCGGCTCCGCGGCGGCTTCGAACTCGGCCACCAGGTCGGTGATCGCCCGGTGCTCCGCGCGCATGCCGCGGATCAGCAGCGCGGCCCCCGGTCGATCGGCGGCCACTGGGTAGAGGCCGGTCTCCTCGGCGTGCGCGTGCGGCAGCAGTTCGTCGCGCAGCCAGCCGAGCAGGTTGTCGCACACCTGGCCGGCCCGGGCGGTGTCGCCCTGGTCCGCTGCCGCCAGCAGGTCCGCCAGGTGCCCGTCGAGCGCTGTGGCGAGCTGGGCGTGGTGGCCGACCACCGCCCGGGCGGCGGCGCGGTCGGCGGTTGATCGTGCGTGGGACATGGGGACTCCCGTGGTTTCGACGATGAACGACGTTGTAATGTTATTCATCGTGGAAACCCTGAGAACAGGGCCGATCGGGGAGCCGATCGACGCCGACCGGCACCGCGCCCTGGGCACCGAGAGCCGGGCATCCATCCTGGGCATCATCCGGGCGACCGGCGGGGGCATGACCATCGCCGAGATCGGGGAGCGGACCGGGCTGCACCCGTCCACGGCCCGCGCCCACCTGGACCGGTTGGTCGACGCCGGCCTGCTGGTCAAGGCCCGGGCCAGCGGCGGCCAACCCGGCCGGCCGGCCTGGCGCTACCGGATCGCCGAGAACGAGGCCCCCGCGCCGGCGCCGTACCGGGCCCTGGCCGTCGCGCTGCTCGACCACCTGTCCCGACGCACCGGCGGTGACGTACGCGCCGAAGCCACCCGAGCCGGGCAGGACTGGGGCCGTCACCTGGCCGCCGCCACCCCGGCCGGCACGGACCCGCTCGACACCCTCTTCGAGGTGCTGCGCGGCCTGGGCTTCAGCCCCCGGCTGCACCACACCGCCGCCGGTCGGACCGAGATCCACCTGCACACCTGTCCCTTCCTGGAACTGGTCAACCGCAACCCCGACGCGATGTGCAACCTGCACGTCGGCGTGGTACGGGGGGCCCTGGAACACGCCGGGGCACCGCCGACCGGCGCCGTGGTCGAGCCGTTCGGCGCACCCGACGCCTGCGTGGTGCGCCTGGCCATGCCGGAGCTCGGCCCGGCTCGGGGCCGGCGTCAGCCG
>NZ_JAPDPH010000004.1 GCF_026013475.1 Micromonospora yasonensis
AGAGCCGGCTCCACCGGACCACCGAGATCTTCACGACGTCGCCGGTCCTCGGTGCCTCGACCATCTTGCCGTTGCCGATGTACATGGCGACGTGGTGGATGCTCGTCCAGCTGCTGCCCGAGGCGAAGAAGAGCAGGTCACCGGGGAGGAGCGCGTTCGGGTCGACGGTCCGCGAGCGGGTGGCGTAGTACTGGTCGCGGGAGACCCGGGGGAGGCCGTGGTAGCCGGCCGACTGGTACGACGCGAGCAT
The DNA here is from genome assembly GCF_026013475.1 of Micromonospora yasonensis. Classification (GTDB taxonomy): domain Bacteria; phylum Actinomycetota; class Actinomycetes; order Mycobacteriales; family Micromonosporaceae; genus Micromonospora; species Micromonospora yasonensis. Next base: position 251 of record NZ_JAPDPH010000004.1, read on the forward strand.
CAGGCCGGAGCAGTCGAAGCGATCCGGCCCCTCCGCCGCCCAGAGGTACGGGTCGCCGAGCTGGGCGAGGGCGTAGCGCACCGCGGCCAGCGCGATCGGGTGGGCGGCCAGCCCGCTGACGCTCTGGTTGACCACGTACGAGTTGCCGAGCTGCTGCTCGGCGGCTTCCTGGCGCCGCTCGATCTCGAGCAGCTGCGCGGCGTTGTCCTTGCGCAGCTTGAGCAGGGCGGCTTCCTGCCGGTGCAGGTCCGCCTCAATCCGGGCGTACTCGGCGGCCTTCTCGGCGGCGCGCCGCTCGGTCGCGGTGTACGCCTCCCGGGCCATCTGCTCGGCCGCGGTGGCCCGGGCGACCTCGCCGTCCACGGCGGTGGTCGCGCCCTGCGCCTTGTCGCCCCGGGTGATCTTCTGGAGGGCGTCGAGCTGACGGAGGTCGGAGCCGAACTGGCCGGGCGGGAGCGCGGCATCGGCCTTGACCGCGTCGGCGGCGGTGTTCCTCGCCTTCTCCTGGGCCTGGGCGAGTGCGTCCATGGCCTGCTGCAGCGCGGCGGCGTCGAGGGCGAGCTGGGCCTGCACGGCGTCGCGCTCGATCTGCAGCCCCTGCAGGGCCTCGCCGAGCTGGGCGACCAGCGCGTCGGCCTGGTTGATCTGGGCGATCAGCGGACCGTCGGCCGGGTTGGTGACGGGAGTGGTGCCGAGCCCGCCCGGGGTCTGCCCGGGCAGCTGCAGGCCGATCTGCGGCGGCCGGAGCCCGGTGTCCGGGATGGCGTCGGGCAGCGGGTCGGCCCAGGAGGGGGTGGCGATGGCGGCGGCCGCCACCAGGCCGAGCAGCGCCGACCAGAGCTTCGGGCGCAGCACCGGCGAGATCACCGGGCCTCCGCGTCGCTGCCGTCGGCCTCGCCTGCTGTCGACCATTCCGCTCCCCGTCCGGTCTGGTGCCTTCCGCGCTCGGTGCGCACGGTGATCCGGGACGCTACCAGTGGGTGTGTTCCGCCCCATCCTGTCTTACCTCACGGACGCAACTATGTCGATGTGCGGAGGGTGACGGCCGACCGGCCGTCCGGTGAACTTGGCCGCTGCGGTTGACCGGGCCGCCGGTCGGCCGGGGGAGCGACGTAGGCTCGACCGGGACCGCAGGTGGAAGGGACGTGGCTTTCGATGGACGCCGGACTCAAGCGCGAGCTCGAAGCGAAGGTGTACGCGGGGGAGCGGCTGACCCGCGAGGACGGGATCGCCCTGTACGAGAGCGACGACCTCACCTGGCTGGGCCGGCTGGCCCACCACAAGCGGACCGAGATGAACGGCGACCGGGTGATGTTCAACGTCAACCGGCACCTCAACCTGACCAACGTCTGCTCCGCCTCGTGCGCGTACTGCTCGTTCCAGCGCAAGCCGGGTGAGAAGGACGCCTACACGATGCGCATCGACGAGGCGGTCCGCAAGGCCAAGGAGATGGAGGACGAGCAGCTCACCGAGCTGCACATCGTCAACGGCCTGCACCCGACCCTGCCCTGGCGCTACTACCCCAAGGTGCTGCGCGAGCTGAAGGCCGCCCTGCCGGCGGTCAACCTCAAGGCGTTCACCGCGACCGAGGTGCAGTGGTTCGAGAAGATCAGCGGGCTGAGCGCCGACGAGATCCTCGACGAGCTGATGGACGCCGGCCTGGAGTCGCTGACCGGCGGCGGCGCGGAGATCTTCGACTGGGAGGTCCGCCAGCACATCGTCGACCACGCCTGCCACTGGGAGGACTGGTCGCGGATCCACCGGCTGGCCCACGCCAAGGGGATGAAGACCCCGTCGACCATGCTGTACGGCCACATCGAGGAGCCCCGGCACCGGGTCGACCACGTGCTGCGGCTGCGCGAGCTGCAGGACGAGACGGGCGGCTTCCAGGTCTTCATCCCGCTGCGCTACCAGCACGACTTCGTCGACTCGGCGGACGGCAAGATCCGTAACCGGATCCAGGCCCAGACCACGATGGCCTCGCCGGCCGAGTCGTTGAAGACCTTCGCCGTCTCTCGGCTGCTCTTCGACAACGTGCCGCACGTGAAGTGCTTCTGGGTGATGCACGGTCTCTCCGTGGCCCAGCTGTCGTTGAACTTCGGTGTGGACGACCTGGACGGCTCCGTCGTGGAATACAAGATCACCCACGACGCCGACTCGTACGGCACGCCGAACACCATGCACCGTGACGACCTGCTGCACCTGATCTGGGACGCGGGCTTCCGTCCGGTTGAGCGGAACACCCGCTACGAGACCGTCCGCGAGTACGACGCGGCCCCGTCGCTGGCCGAGCGCCGCGCCGAGCCGCAGCAGGTCTGGGCCTGACGATGAGCACCGCGGAGCAGCAGCGCAGCTTTCCCCGGCGCGACGCCGCGGGACGGATCGCCACCCTGGGCGACCTGCTCGGGGTGAGCCTCGCCGGCCTGGTGATCGGGGTGCTGGCGCTGGTGCTCTTCGAATGGGCGTTCGCCACTCTGGGCTCGGCCGGCTTCGGGCGTACCAACGGCTGGCTGGCGGTCATCCTGCCGGTGTGGCTGTTCTGGGACGACTTCCGGGCCTGGGAGTTCGGCGCGGCCCGGGTGGTGGCGGCGTTGGCCGGGATCGCGCTCGGGGTGTTCGCCGGGCTGCTGGCGGCCGGTCTGGCCGCCGGGCTGCCGCCGCTGGTCTCCGGCGCGCTGGCCGCGGCGGTCTTCACCGTGGTCTACGCCGTGGTCTGGTTTCCTGGCGTGCACTGGCTGGCCCGGCGGACGGGCTGAGCCGTGACGGAGAACGGAGGCGCGGCAGTGAGCGCGAGTCGAACGGAGACGTGGCAGTGAGCGCGGCGGTCAAGTACACGCTGGGCCGGATCGGGCTGTTCGTCGCCGTGCTGGCGGCCCTCTGGTTCGTCGACATGAACATGTTCCTGCGGTTGATGCTGGCGCTGGTCTTCTCCGCCGCGCTCTCGTTCTTCCTGCTCCGGGGCTGGCGGGACGAGATGGCCGGGGAGATGGCCGACGCGTCGGAGCGGCGCCGGGCGGAGAAGGAGCGGCTGCGCTCCGCGCTCGCCGGCGACGAGCAGGCCGCCGAGGACGAGAGCGGCGACCGCCGGAGCTGACCCCGGCATCCGCCGCCGACGGGGCAGCGGTGCCGGCCTCGCCCCGCTAGGGTCGCTCCCCGTGATGGACCGGATCAGTAGTTGGCGGACGAAGTTCTTTCTCTGGGTCGGGTTGCCGGTGATCGCCGTGCTGGGCCTGGCCTTCGCGGCGCCTGACGTCGTGCCGGCCTGGCGGGCGAAGTCCGGGGCGGGCACGGACGGTACCTTCACCGCCCTGCGCGAGGAGTGCGGCCGGCGCAGCTGCAGCTGGCACGGCGACTTCGTCCCGGCCGACGGCGGCGCCCCGCGCCGGGACGTCCTCCTCTACGACGCGCCGGACGGGCTGACCACGGGCGGCACCGCGGCGGCCCGCGACACCGGCGCCGGCAAGGGCGTCTTCTCCCGGGACGGCGGCACCACCTGGCTGCTGGTCACCGGCTTCGCCGCGGTTGGCGCGCTCGCCGCGCTCGCCTGGGTGGTCCTGATCGTCCGGACGGTCCGCGGCCGGCGGCGGGACGTGGCCACCATCGAGCGGCTGGCCGGGAAGCCGGTCCAGGGCTGAGGCCGACGGGCCAGGCGCCGTCCCCTTCAGGGGACGGCGCCGGGCCCGTCCGGTCACCAGTTGGTCGAGCCCGGCACGACCGGCCAGGCCCGGTCCGCCGGCTTGATCAGGTACGCGATGCCGCCCGAGCCACCGGCCACGGTGCCGTTCGCCCGGTGCCGCTTGGTCCGCAGCCAGATCTGCTCGAACTGCGACCGCTTGTAGACGTTGCGCACCGCGTCGTTCGAGGACGAGGCGGGGTCGTTGACGATCACGTCACCGTCGGCGGTGAAGCCGACGACCACGAAGAGGTGCCCGGAGGTGCCGTAGTTCGCCCCGTCCAGCTCGCTGGCGAGGAAGGACTGCGAGGTGACGACCGGGATGCCGGCCTTGATGAAGCGCTCCACCTCGTCCAGCGAGTGCATCCGGGTGACGCGCGCGTCCATACCGGGGTAGCTGGCCGCGTACGCGGTGTTGAACGGCCAGTTGCCCGCGCCCTCGTACTCGTAGTCGTAGGTCATCCGGGCCGCGTGGTCGACGTTCGGGTCGGCGTAGTTCGGGTCGACCCAGGCGGTGTCCTCCGCCGAGGGCTTCCGGCCCCAGTACTCCAGCACCATCTCCGTGGAGGTCGGCGAGCACCATGCCTCACCGCCGCCGTCGTATTCCGGGTACTCCCCGATGTGGATGTTCTGCGAGTAGCGCGGCACCGGCAGCTCGATGCCCCAGGCGATGCCGCCCTGGCTCGGCTCGACGGTGAACCGGTCCGGCACGTTGGAGCTCATCGCGCCGAGCATCCAGACCCGCGGCGAGGCGGCCTGCCCCGGCGCCCGGTAGAGGGTCAGCCGGAGCTGGTACGACCGCAGCAGCACCCCGGCTCTGGCGTTGTCGATGGAGAAGGTGTCGGTCCAGATGGTCGACCAGGGGTCGCCCTGACCGTCCAGCGTGGCCCGCTTGATGTCCTGGTCGCCGGAGGCCCAGCGGCCCATCACGTACCAGGGGGTCTGCGCCCCGGTGTTGTACGTGCCGTGCAGCTCGACCTGGATCCAGGTGCCGGGCGGCGTCTGGGCGTTCCACGAGGCCACCAGCTCGGTGGCGTCGAAGCCGATCTGCCGCTCCGGCGAGGTCCAGGTGGCGTACTCCCAGCTGCGGGTGGCGCCGGTGTGCTCGTCGGTGAACTCGGTGGTGCCGACCGGCTGGCCGATGGTGACGCCGGTGCGGTACCCCGGGATGGCGTACGTGCCCTGGTGGGTGCCGCCCTGCCAGTCGGGGTACTTCGAGAACTCCTGGAAGGTGATCTGCTCGTCGTGCGCCACCACGGGCAGGTTGTTGTCCGCCTGGGCAGGCACGGTGGTGCCCAGGAGACTGAGCGCGGCGGCCCCGGCGAGGGCGACCGCGCGGAAGGCGGGTCTGATCATCTCAACTCCGTTTGTTGGAAAGGGGACATCACCAGTTGGTGGACCCGGCCACGGACGGCCAGGCCACGTCTGTCGGCTTGATCAGGTAGACGACGCCGCCGGAGCCGCTGCCGGTGCCGCCGCTCGCGGTGGTCCGCTTCGTCCGCAGCCAGATCTGCTCGAACTGGTCACGCCGGTAGACGTGCCGGACGGCGGCGTCGCTGGGCGAGGCCGGGTCGTTGGCGATCACGTCGCCGGTGGTGGTGAAGCCGACCACCACCATCAGGTGCCCGGCGGTGCCGTAGCCCGCTCCGTCCAGCTCGCTGGCGAGGAAGGACTGGCTGGTCACCACGGGAATGCCGGCGGCGATGAAGTGCTCCACCTCGTCCAGCGAGTGCAGCCGGGTCACCTTCCCCTCCAGACCGGGGAAGGTGGCCGCGTACGCGGTGTTGAACGGCCAGTTGCCGGTGCCCTGGTACTGGTAGTCGTAGGTCATCCGGGCGGCGTGGTCGACCGTCGGGTCGGCGTAGCTCGGGTCCACCCAGGACGTGTCGGCCGGCGACGGCTTCCGGCCCCAGTACTCGACCACCATCTCGGTCGAGGTGGGCGAGCACCAGGCCTCACCGCCGCCGCCGTACTGCGTGTACTGGCCCGCGTGGATGTTCTGCGAGTAGCGCGGCACGGCCAGTTCGGTGCCCCAGGCGATCCCGCCGGTGCTCGGCGCGACGGTGAACCGGTCCGGGACGTTCGAGCTCATCGTGCCGACCGAGCGGAGCACCGGCGAGACGGTCGACGCCGGGTCGCGGTAGAGGGTCACCCGGAGCTGGTACGCCTGCACCAGCACGCCGGCGCTCGGCGTGTTCACGGCCAGGGTGTCGGTCCACACGCTGGAGGTCCGGTCCCCCTGCCGGTCGACGCTGGTCCGCTTGATGTCGGCGTCGCCGGACGCCCAGCGGCCCATGACGTACCAGGGGGTGCGGGTGCCGGTGGTGTAGGTGCCCTGAAGTTCCACCTGGAGCCAGGTGCCCGCCGGGGTGTCCGCGTTCCACGAGGTGACCAGCTCGGAGGCGCCGAAGCCGATCTCGGTGAGCGGCCCGGTCCATGTCCCGTACGCCCAGGTGCGCCGGGTGCTGCTGTGCGGGTCCTTGTAGAGGACCGTGCCGACCGGCGTGCCGAGGGTGAGGCCGGCGGCGGTGGCCGTGGTGCCGGCGGCGGTGCCGGCCGACCAGCCGGTGCCGGACCAGCCCTGCCAGGTGATCTGCTCGTCGTGGGTGACAGCGGTGCTCCCGCTGGCCGGTTTGCCGGCGACGGCGGGAGCCGTGGTGCCGAGGAGGGCGAGCGCGGTGACGCCGGCGGCGGCGACCGCGCGCAGGGATGTCTGTGCCATGGCAACTCCACAGGTGAGCGACATCGTTGCCGTTCACTGTCGCGCCTGGAAGGAAGTTTCGCCAGAGGTCAACGCATGGAAAATGATTGCCGATGGGGTGATCCCCCGTGCGGACCTCCGGACGATCTCCGCTGGTCGTGCGCTACCGTGCTACCCGACCAACCCGCAGCGAAGCCGGTGCGAAACCGGTGCTGTCCCGCAACTGTGATGCCCCGCCCGGCGTCGGCCCTCCGGCCGCCACCGGGAGTGGGGACGAGCCAGGTCGCCTGCGGTCGGTCGCGACACGCGCTCTCGAGGAAGGGCGCCTCGCGGACGGGCCGCCCCGGCGATCCCTGTCGGCGAAGCACCACGATCCTCGACCGACAGGAGGACCGATGTCCAGACGTACCCCCCGGCTCTTCGCCGCCGCCCTCGCGGTCGGCGCGCTGCTCCTCGGCGGCTGCGCCGAGAAGACCTCGACCGACACCCCCGCCGCCGGCAGCAGCTCGGCCGCCGCCACCTTCCCCGTCACGGTCGGCAAGCTGACCCTGGAGAAGCGCCCCGAGAAGATCGTCTCGCTGTCGCCGACGACGACCGAGATGCTCTTCGCCATCGGCGCCGGTAAGCAGGTCACCGCCGTGGACGACCAGTCGAACTACCCGCCGGAGGCGCCGAAGAGCGACCTCTCCGGCTTCCAGCCGAACGCCGAGGCGATCGCCGGCAAGAGCCCCGACCTGGTGGTGCTCTCCAACGACACCAACAAGATCGTCGACCAGCTCACCACGCTGAAGATCCCGGTGCTGCTCACCCCCGCGGCGACCACGCTCGACGACACCTATCAGCAGATCACCGACCTGGGGAAGCTCACCGGCCACCCGGGTGAGGCGGACGCGGTCACGAAGAAGATGAAGGACGACATCGCGGCGCTCACCAAGGGCCTGCCGCAGCGGGCGAAGAAGCTCACCTACTACCACGAGCTGGGCCCGGAGCTGTACAGCGCGACCAGCAAGACCTTCATCGGCTCGATCTACGCCCTCGCCGGCCTGGAGAACATCGCCGACCCGTCGGACGCCGACGGCAAGAACGGCGGTTACCCGCAGCTCTCCCAGGAGGTCATCGTCAAGGCGAACCCCGACTTCGTCTTCCTGGCCGACACCAAGTGCTGCAAGCAGACCCCGGACACCGTCAAGGCCCGCAGCGGCTGGGCCGGCGTCACCGCGGTGAAGAACAACCAGATCGTCGCGCTCGACGACGACATCGCCTCCCGCTGGGGCCCGCGCGTGGTCGACCTGCTCAAGGCGATCGTCGACGCCACCGCCAAGGTCCCGGCCTGAACCTGACCGTGCGACCAGCGGAATCCACCGACCGGCCGGCCGGGACCCCTCGGGCGTTCCGGCCGGCCGGCCGGCCCCGGCGGGGCGGGCGGCCCCCGGCCGGACCGGGCGCGACGATCCGGCCGGCCGGACTGCGCACCCGCTGGCTGCTCGCCGGCCTCGGGGCGGTGCTGGTCGCGCTGGTCGCCGGGGTGTCCCTCGGCCCGGTCAGCCTGCCGCCCGGCAGCGTGGCCGCGGAACTGCTCAACCTGCTGCCCGGGGTGCACCTGGACAGCGGGCTCACCGAGCGGGAGATCGCCATCGTCACCGAGCTGCGGCTGCCTCGCGTCGTGCTGGGCCTGCTCGTCGGCGCGCTGCTCGCCCTGGCCGGCGGCTGCTACCAGGGCGTCTTCCGCAACCCGCTGGCCGACCCGTACCTGCTCGGGGTGGCGGCCGGCGCCGGGCTCGCGGTGACCGCGGTCATCGCGCTGGGCGCCGGGGCGGGGGGCGCGATCACCGGGATGCCGGTCACCATCCCGCTCGCCGCGTTCATCGGGTCGCTCGGCGCGGTCGCCATGACGTACGGCCTCGGCGTGGCCGGCGGGCGGGACCGGTCACCAGCCACGCTGATCCTGGCCGGGGTGGCGGTCTCGGCGTTCCTCGCCGCCGGGCAGACCTACCTGCTGCAACGGCACTCGGAGAGCATCCAGCAGGTCTACTCCTGGTTGCTCGGCCGGCTGGCCACCGCCGGCTGGCACGACGTCCGGCTGGTCCTGCCGTACTTCGTGCTCACCGCGGTGGTGGTGCTGCTGCACCGGCGCGAGCTGGACGTGCTCTCCGTCGGCGACGACGAGGCGACCAGCCTCGGCCTGCACCCGCAGCGCTCCCGCTACCTGCTGATCGCCGCCGCCTCGCTGGGCACCGCCGCCGCGGTCTCCGCCTCCGGCCTGATCGGCTTCGTCGGCATCATCGTGCCGCACACCGTGCGGCTGCTCGCCGGGTCCAGCTACCGGGTGATCCTGCCGCTGTCGATGCTCTTCGGCGGGGCGTTCCTGGCGCTGACCGACGTGGTCGCGCGGACCGCCGCCGCCCCGGCCGAGATCCCGATCGGCGTGGTCACCGCGCTGCTCGGTGGCCCGTTCTTCGTGCTGGTGCTGCGGACCTCCCGCCGGGCGTTCACATGAGCGGGCCGGCGGTCGAGGTGCGGGACCTGCGGGTCGAGCTGGGCGGGTCGCCGATCCTGGCCGGCGTGGACCTGACCGTCGCCGTGGGCGAGTGGGTCACCGTGATCGGCCCGAACGGGGCCGGCAAGTCGACCCTGCTGCGCGCGGTCGGCGGCCTGCTCGCCGCGCCGGGCGAGGTCTCCCTCTTCGGTACGCCGATCCGGTCGCTGCGCCGCCGTGACCGGGCCCGGGTCGTCGCCACCGTGGCCCAGTCCCCGGTGGTCCCGGCCGGCATGTCGGTCCTCGACTACGTGCTGCTCGGGCGCACCCCGTACATCCCGACGCTGGGCCGGGAATCGGCGGCGGACCTGGCCGCGGTGCACGAGGTGCTGGACCGGCTCGACCTGACGGAGTTCGACCACCGCGAGCTGGCCACCCTGTCCGGCGGCGAGCGGCAGCGGGTGTTCCTGGCCCGGGCGCTGGCCCAGGGGGCGACCCTGCTGCTGCTCGACGAGCCGACCAGCGCGCTGGACATCGGCCACCAGCAGGAGGTGCTGGAGCTGGTCGACCAGCTCCGCCGCGAGCACGGGCTGACGGTGCTGGCCACCATGCACGACCTCTCCGTCGCCGGCGAGTACGCCGACCGGATGGTGCTGCTCGCCGAGGGCCGGGTCGCCGCCTCCGGCCCGCCGCACGAGGTCCTCACCGAGGACCTGCTCGCCCGGCACTACCGCGCCCACGTCCGCGTCGTCCAGGGCGACCACGGGCCGTTGGTTGTCCCCGTCCGCCCGAGGTGAAAGGAGGGGCCCCCTATTAACCTCTCCGGTAGCGGAGGGGCCCCCTGCTAACACCGCTGGCACGGGTCAGCGGAGGGCCGTGATGTGGAAGAGGGCGCCCTGGGGGTCGCGGAGGCCGGCGGTCCGGCCGGCCGGGTTGTCCTTCGGCGGGACGAGGATGGTGCCGCCCAGCTCGGCGGCGCGAGCGGCGGTGGCGTCGGCGTCCTCCACCGCGAAGAACACCGACCAGTACGCCGGCAGGTCCTCGGGCAGCCGCTCCAGCTGCGGCATCATGCCCGCGACGATCCGGGCCCCGCAGCGCCAGCCGGTGTAGCTGACCGGGCTGGCCGCCCGTTCCTCCGGGTGCCAGCCGAAGACCAGCGCGTAGAAGTCCTTCGCCCGTTCCGGGTCGGGGGTGACCAGCTCGTTCCAGCACAGCGACCCGGGCGCGTTGAACAGCTCCGCGCCGCGCATCGCCATCGGCTGCCAGACGCTGAACACCGCGCCCGCCGGGTCCGAGAGGACCGCCATCCGGCCCTGGTCGAAGACCTCGAACGGGGCGACCACCACCTGGCCGCCGGCCGCCGCCACCCGGGTGGCCACCAGGTCCGCGTCGTCGGTCGCCACGTACGTCGACCAGATCGGCACCTGGTCCGGGCTGGCCGGCGGGCCGGCGGCGGCGACCGCCTTGCCGTCCTTGAGGAAGACGGTGTAGCCGCCGGCGGCCGGTTCCGGGGAGACCTGCCCGGTCCAGCCGAAGAGCTGCGGGTAGAACCGCTTCGCGTCCTCCAGCCCCGGCGTGGCCAGGTCGGCCCAGCAGGGCGTGCCGGGCTCGACGCCGTTCACGTTGACCCCTCTCGCCGGTGGGCGTCCCGGTCGGCACCCCCTGTCGGCATCGTGGCACCGTCCGCCCGGCGGCCGGGCCGGAATCGACAATCGTCAGGTGAAGCGGCGTCCCTCGTCCCGCCGGTACGCCCAGCCGGCGACCCCGGCGAGCAGCACCACCCAGACGCCCAACATCGCCAGGGCGAGCGGGTCCGGCCGCCAGTCGGTGGCGGCGGCCCACATCAGCTCCACCGCGCCCCTGGTGGGTAGGTAGGGGGCGATTGCCTGTATGAAGCCCGGCGCGTTGTCCGGGCCGGTGAGCAGGCCGCCGCCGAAGGCCAGCGGGAAGAAGATGAGCTGCGCGACCACGATCGCCGCCTTGCTCGGCATCGAGTAGCCGATGGCCAGGCCGAGCAGGGTGAACGGCACGGAGACCACCACGACCGTCCCGACGGCGATCAGGAAGTCCAGCGGCGTGACCGTGGCGGCGGTCGCCACCGCGGCGATCACCACCACGGGCAGCATCGACACGTACGTGAGGACCAGGCCGGCCAGGATCCGGCCGGCGAAGCGCGGTCCGGGGCCGGCCGGCAGGGTACGGGTGTACAGGTTCCACGGCTGGACGCGGTCCTCGGCCACCCCGGCGCCGTACTGGAAGATGTTCGCGGTCAGCACGGAGAAGGTGACCATCGACGTGGTGGCGAAGGTGGCGGCCCGGGCGTCGTCACCGGTGAACGGCACCACGAAGAAGATCATCGACGCGGCCGGGAAGAACGCGGCGCCGAACACCGCCACCGGGATGCGGATGATCTCCAGCAGCTGGTACTTGGCGTGGACCAGGGCGAGCGGCATCGGACGGGCTCCTAGGTGGTGACGGGCGCGGGCCGGTAGTCGGCGGTGATGGCGAGGAACGCCTCCTCCAGCGAGGTGGGCCGGACCTCCAGCTCCCGGAACGCCACCCCGGCGTGGACCAGGTCGCGGACCAGCTGGTCGGCGTCGGTGGTGAGCAGGTGGGTACGCCCCTCGGCGTGCTCGGTGGCGACCACGCCGGGCAGCGGCGGCAGGTCCTCGGCGATCAGGCTGACCCGGCGTACGCCGACGATGCCCCGGACCGCGTCCACGGTGTCGTCGGCGAGCACCCGACCGTGGCCGATCACCACCACCCGCTGCGCCAGCGCCTCCACCTCCTCCAGGTAGTGGCTGCTCAGCAGCACCGCGCCGCCCTCGGCGTGGAAGGCCTGGATCGCCTCCCAGAGGGTGCGCCGGGCCTCCACGTCCAGGCCGGTGGTGGGCTCGTCGAGGACCACCAGCCGGGGCCGGCCGAGGAAGGCGAGGGCCACCGCGAGCCGCCGACGCTGGCCGCCGGAGAGGCCGCCGGTCTGCCGGCGTACCTGATCGGTGAGGCCGAACCGGTCGAGCAGCTCGGCCCGGGGGACCGGGTCGGGGAAGTGGGCCGAGACGAAGTCGACCACCTCGCCGACCCGGAGAGTGCCGGGGAGGCCGGTCTCCTGCGGGGTGACGCCGAGCTGCCGGCGGCTGGCCGCGTCTCTCGGGTTGCCGCCGAAGAGCTCCACCCGCCCGGCGGTGGGCCGGCGCAGCCCGACCAGCAGGTTGATCAGGGTGCTCTTGCCGGCGCCGTTCGGCCCGAGCAGGCCGACCAGCTCGCCGGCGCGGACCGTCAGGTCGACCCGGTCCAGGGCCAGTACGTCGCCGTACCGGCGGCTGACCTGGTCGGCGCGGGCCAGGATCATGGGGAGGCTCCTTGCGGGGTTGCGGTCCCGGTGGGATTGCAGTCCCCTGTGTACCGTGTCGACGCCAGCCCCGCGGCCCGCCGCAGCGGCGACGATCGCCTAGGGTGTGTTTCCGTCGCCTGCGTCACAGGTGGGGCGAGCGACTGTCGACTGGACACTGGGGAGGGTCCTTGACGAGTCCGAGCAAGAACCTGGACGTCCAACCGGAGGCGCTGACCGCCTTCGCCGCCGCCTCGCGGGACCGGGCGACCCGGTTCCACGAGCTGCACCGGGTCTTCAACGACGGGCACGTGCCCCGGCACGCCTTCGGCATCATGCCCGCGTCGTTCAGCCTGGCCGCCGCGTACGCGGAGCAGTTCGAGGCGTGCCTGACCGGGCTGGCCGAGGGCGCCGAGGTGATGGCCGACATCGCCGAGGGGATCAGGGACACGGCCGACGCCTACACCGGCACCGACGTGGGGACCACCGATCTGTTCGCGCCGGGTGCCTGAGGGGGAGACGCATGAGCACCGAGGCACTGCAGCGCAACAAGACCTACTTCGAGCAGATCGTGTCGGGCACGCCCGACCCGTTCAAGCCGCTCTCCCAGGCCGTGCTCTGGCCGTTCGAGCAGCTGCTGGAGCTGGTCGCCGGTGAGCCGGACGACCTCATGCAGGCGGCCCAGCTCGCGCTGACCACGGGCGAGGCGGTCCGGCAGATCGCCGGAGACCAGATCGCCGACCGGGCCCGGCTGCGCGGCGCCTGGGACGGTGACGCGGCGGAGAAGTTCCACGCCTCGATGGAGCAGGTCGAGGAGGCCATCGAGGAGCTGGCCAAGGGGCTGGACGGCACCAAGGAGGTGCTGGTCGACGCGGCGAACGCGGCGGTCGACGCGTTCAACCTGCTGGTCGAGCTGATCCTGGAGTTCCTGCTCTGGTTCCTGACCGAGGTGATCATCGCGGCGGTGGCCGCCTTCCTCAGCGCGGGAATCTCGCTGGCCGCCACGGTGGTCCGGGTGCTGGCCCGGCTGGCCACCACGGTCGGCCGGATGTCCAAGATCGTGGCCCGGTTCGCCGAGATCCTCACCAAGCTGGTCACCAAGCTGGAGAAGGTCGCCCAGCTGCTCACCAAGTACCGCAAGACCGTGATGGAGCTGCGCAAGGCCAAGAAGGCGTACAAGGCCTGGAACAAGTCCGGCTACACCAAGGAAGCGTTGCAGTTCAAGCTCAAGCGGACCGCGATCCTGTTCCCGGGCAAGTACGCGATCAACAAGGTGTCGCCGGTGAACGTGCCGGGCATCGGCGGCGCCCTGCTGGACACCGGGGTCGGCATGTACGACATCTCCGACGGCCACAAGGACCGCAACTACCTGGTCGACGGCACGTACAAGGAGGACCTGGGTCCGTACACCCGGGGTGTGCAGAACGTCTTCGACTCGATCATCAATTGAGAGGCAGCCATGACGTCCTTCCCCGCCCTCGACCGGATCGAGGCGCTGGCCCGCAACCTGGACGGGTGGCAGCGTGAGCTCGGCGCGCGGATGGCCGAGCTGGAGCAGAGCAGTGCCGAGGGGGTGAGCGACTCGGGCCTGGTCACCGTGACGGCCGCCGCCGACGGCAAGATCCTCTCCACCGAGATCAACGCCCGGGCCATGCGGTTCGACTCGTACACGCTGGCCGAGGAGTTCACCGCCGCGGCCAACCGCGCCCAGGAGGCCGCCGCCGCCCGGGTCCGCGACATCGTCGGCGAGGTCATGGGCAACGCGCCGGCCACGGAGCGCCGGACCGACGACGACTACGGGTACGACCGATACTGAACCGATGGACGCGACAAGGTACCTCGACCGGATCGGCCGGCTCGTCGAGCCGGGCGAGCGGGTGCTGGCGTACGCGCAGGCGGAGGTGGGCGGCGGGGTCACGCCTCCGCCGCCGCCGGACGAGGCGGCCGCCGACGCGCCGGGCCGGGCGACCGTCACCTCGGTGCTGCTCAACCTGCTCGTCCCGCTGGCCACCTGGGACCGCGGCGATCGGCTGGTGGACCTGATCGGTTGGGGGATCGCCGGCCGGGGCGCCCCCGGCTCGGCCGCCTCCCGGCTGCACCGGGCGCTCAACCCAGCCCGGCCGGACGGGAAGCTGCGGCACACCGTGCTCGCCGTCACCGACCGGCGGCTGCTGGTCTGCGTCACCGGCCCGGTGAAGCTGCTATCCAACCGGGAGGACGACGAACGGTCGCTGGCCGAGACCACGGTCGCCTGGGCGGCGCCCCGGGCCGAGGTCGCGTCGGCCCGGATGGGCTGGCACCGGCTCAACCCGAAGCGGCTGCGGATCGACTTCACCGACGGCTCGTGGCTGGCCTTCACCGTGCCGATCGCCGAGTCGGGCGCGCCGCTGCGTGCGGTCGCCACCGCCATCTCCAGCTGACCCGCCCGCGCCGACGAGCCCGGCCCAGCGCCCGCTGATGAATGACGGGGCCCCTTTGGGTGTTCTGCCCGTATCCGTGGGGCAGCCGCTCGACGAGGAGGACTATGTCGTGAACTCCAGGTCAGTAGGCGCAAGCTCCCGAAGGGCATCCGCGAACGTGCCCGGATCGAGTGCCTGAAGGCGAGCCACGAGGGCGTCGCGCGTGTCCGTGACGATGCCGGGCAGCGCGTCGCTGTGCAGCGTGTTCGAGGCGTACGCCCGAGCGACGCTCGCGGGCGAGGCGCTGACCTCGGGCGAGGTGGACGACGTGGTTGCCTCCCGGATCGACCGGCAGGCCATCCTACGCAGAGAGCGCCCGCCCCTGCTGATCGCCGTCATTAACGAGCTGGTGCTCTATCAGTCGGCGTACGGCAACCGTGGCCTGATGCGCGAGCAGATCAATCGCCTCGCGGAGTGTGCCGAGATGCCGTCCGTTCAGGTGCTCATCGTGCCGCGCGATCTTGGAATGTACCCGGGCCTGGGTGGCGGCTTCATCGTGGCCGAGTTGCCCGGAGGTGAGCATGTCGCACACGTCGATAGCCAGGGGCCGGCGCAGATAGTAAATGATGCGGCGTCGGTTGCTACCCTGAATCGCAGATGGGAGCGCATAAGGAGCGAAGCCCTATCTCGCCCTCAATCGCTGGACCTGATCAGGAAAGCGGCAGGATCATGGACGTGACCGGTGCGCAGTGGCGCAAGAGCACGAAGAGCGGCAACAACGGCGGGTCATGCGTGGAGGTCGCCGACAACCTCTCCGGCGTCGTCCTGGTCCGCGACACCAAGGACCGCGAGGGCGGCACGCTCAGCTTCAACCCCTCGTCGTGGCAGTCGTTCGTCGACTTGGCGAAGCAGATCGGCCCCGTCGGCTGACCCCGTACAGCGTGCGGAAGGCCTCTCAGCGCGATGCTGGGGGGCCGTTCCCGCAGGAGCGGCGCTCGGTGATGCGGTGCACGACGACGGTGGCGACCAGCCCATTCTTGCCTTCTTCGAGGGCCCGTTCGCCCTCGGCACGCTCGACCTGTGCGGCGCGGATGTCCTGCCAGCGGGCGTAGCTGCTCATGGCTGGCTACCGTCCTCCTCGGCGCGTTCTTTCCGGTAGATCCCCTCAGCTTCGCCCACTCGGACGTTGATCGACTCCGGTTGCGGCAGCTCGGGGTGTCCTCGGAACGGGATGCCCCGAACTGCCGCAAGCCGAGCGGATCAGGCTTGGCCGGACGGGCTCAGCCGGCCAGCGGGGCGGGCAGCGGGTCGCGGTGCAGCACCGCGAGCCGGGAGACCGCCCGGGTCAGCACCACGTAGAGGCGGTGCAGGCCGCGCGGCTCGGCCGCCACGATCGCGGCCGGTTCGACGACCACCACGTGGTCGTACTCCAGACCCTTGACCAGAGTCGCCGGGACCACGGTGACCCGCGCCGCGGCCTCCACGTCGTCGGCGGTCGCGGTCGCCACGCCCACGCCGCCGAGCGCCGAGCGGAGCCGGTCCACCGCGTCGTCGGCGGCGATCACGCCGACCGAGCCGTCGTGCGCCAGCGCCGCCTGCACCTCGGCCACCGTCTCGGTCACCAGGTCGTCCACCGTACGCACGGCCAGCGTCCCGTCGCGGCGCAGCGACTGCGCCGGAGGCACGTCGACCGCCAGCGCCGGCAGCAGCCGGTTCGCGAACGCGACCACGGCCGCCGGCACCCGGAAGCCGACGCTCAGCGGCACCACCGCCGCGTCCGGCTTGCCGAGGTGGGCCAGGGACTCCCGCCAGTCGGTGGCCGCCCAGGGGGCGGTGCCCTGGGCCAGGTCGCCGAGGAGGGTGATCGAGCCGTGCTCGCTGCGCCGGGCGATCGCCCGGCACTGCATGGGCGAGAGGTCCTGCGCCTCGTCGACCACCACGTGCCCGAAGCCGCCGGGCCGCTCGACCAGCCCGGCCGCCTCGTCGATCAGCACCGCGTCCGCGGCGGTCCACTTCGTCGCCTTCGGAGTACGCCCGAGCTTGCCCGACCGGAGCAGCTCCTGCTCCTCGGCGCTGAGCAGCCCATCGGCGGCGGTGGCGAGCGCCTCGGGGTCGGTGAGCAGGGTGTGCAGCAGCCCCTCCGGGGTGAGCGCCGGCCAGACCGCGTCGAGGAAGGCGGTGACCGGCTTGGCCTTGCCCATCCGGCGCAGCCAGGCGTCGCTGGGCGACTCGGCCCGGCGGGCCTCGGACTGGCGTTGCAGCAGCCCCACCACCCGGGCCCGGACCCGCTCCCGGCCGGTCGCGTACGGCAGCCCCTCCCGGCGGGTCTCCTCGACCACCCGGTGCAGCGGGTCGAGGCCGATCCGCCAGCGGAACGAGCCGTCCGACACCATGATCGGCTCGGTGGGCGTGCCGATGTGCGCGTCGACCGCCCGGCGCAGCACCTCGGCCATCCGGACGTCGTGCTTGAGGGTGGCGACGGCGGGGTCGTCCACCGCGCGTACCGGCACCCGGGCGACCAGGTCCTCCACCGTGGCCTGCTCGACCTCGACCTCGCCGAGGGCGGGCAGCACCGCCGCGATGTACGACAGGAACGCCCGGTTCGGCCCGACGATCAGCACCCCGGACCGGCGCAGCCGTTCCCGGTGCAGGTAGAGCAGGTACGCGGCGCGGTGCAGCCCGACCGCCGTCTTTCCGGTGCCCGGCGCGCCCTGTACGCAGATCGAGTCGGCCAGGTCGGCCCGGACCAACTCGTCCTGCTCGGGCTGGATGGTGGCGACGATGTCCCGCATCGGGCCGACGCGGGGCCGCTCGATCTCGGCGGTGAGGATCCGGCTGGCGGTGCCCAGCTCCTCGCCCCGGTCCAGGTGCTCGTCCTCGAAGCTGGTCAGCACGCCGGCGCTGAACCCGAACCGGCGCCGGACGGCGACGCCCTGCGGTTCGCGCGCGCTGGCCCGGTAGAACGACCGGGAGACCGGGGCCCGCCAGTCCAACACCATCGGCTCGCCCAGCTCGTCGGTGACGTGCCGCCGCCCGACGTGGTAATCCCGCCCGGCGTGATCCGCATCGGCTTCCCCGAAGTCCAGCCGGCCGAAGAAGAGCGGGGTGGTCGGGTCGTCGGCCAGCTCCTTGACCCGGCGGGCCATGTGCCGGCCCAACTGCTCGGCGGTGTACGCGTCCCCGGCGACCTTGTCGCCGGTGGCGAAGAGGGCCTCGGCGCGCTCGCGCATCCGGCCCAGCGCGGCGCGGGACGCCGCCAGGTGGTCGCGTTCGGCGACGAGTTCGGCGTCCAGGGTCTGTTCTGGGGCGTGCAGGGTCATCCACGTACTCCTCGTCACGGGAAAAACGCTGCCGCTCGCGTGTCCGACCTCCGGGTCGGCGCGGGACGTCCTGTGCGGTGCTACTCACCACGGCCGTCGGGCGGGACAGAGGAGCTTACTCCCGCCGGCGCGGCGGGCAACCGAATTTCGCCGAGCCGCTGCCGGGGCGGGATCATGGAGGCATGACTGAGGCGCAGCCCGAACAGCGCCGGGTGACGATCAGCGACCCGCAGGTGATGCGGGCCCTCGCCCATCCGGCCCGCATGGCGATCATGGAGCATCTCAGCACGGTGGAGGGCGGAGCGACCGCCACCGAGTGCGCCGAGATCGCCGGTCTCTCCCCGAGCGCGACCAGCTACCACCTGCGGGAATTGGCGAAGTACGGGTTGATCGAGGGAGCGCCCAGCCGGGGCGACGCCCGGGAGCGGGTCTGGCAGGCGTTCAGCCCGTCGTACTACGTCGAGTCTGGTCCGGACGCCGGCCCGGACGCCCGGGCCGCCGAAGCGGCGCTGGTCGAGGCCCACATGGTCCGGGACAGCCAGCGGGTCCGGGACTGGATCCGACGCGCTCCGGACGAGCCGCGCGAGTGGTACCAGGCCGCCTGGTTCAGCGACAGCCTCCTCCTGCTCACCCCCGAGGAACTGGTCGAGCTCAACAACGCGATCCAGGCGCTGATCGGCCCGTACCGGCGGCGGTTGCGGACCAATCCCCCCGAAGGGTCCCGAAGCGTCGCCGTGCAGTACCGGGCGTTGCCTATCGATTGACGTCGGGCCTTGTGTCGCCCAGGTATGAAGGATTATTTTCGAAATATGTCCTTCACATCTGGTCCGTCGCGCTGGTCCGACGTCTGGCTGGTCACCACCTCCCGCGGGGTCTCCACCTGCGGCGACTTCCTCGCCGCCACCGCCCTGACCCTGGCCCTCCAGTCCGCCGGCGCCGGCGGGCTCGCGGTGTCCGGGCTGATGCTCGCCGCCACCCTGCCCCTGGTGGCGCTCGCACCGCTGACCGGCCGGCTCGCCGACCGGGTGGACAGCCGACTGCTGCTGGTCGTCGCCGGGCTCGGCCAGGCCGCCGTCTGCCTCGCCCTCGCCTACGCCGGTCACCCGGCCCTGGTCATCGTGCTGGTGGCGCTGCTGGCGTCGGGCCTCGCGGTCACCCAGCCCGTGCTCTCCGCGTTGGTGCCGGCCATGGTCCGGGCCGAGGACCTGCCCCGGGCCGCCGCGCTGAACCAGACCGCCGGGACGCTCGGCGCACTGGCCGGCCCGGCGCTGGCCGGGGTGCTGGTCGGTGGCTTCGGTGCCCGGCTGCCGCTGCTCCTCGACGCCGCCAGTTATCTCGCGCTGGTCGCGGCCGGGCTGCTGATCCGGACCCGCCGGGGTGGGAGCCACCGGTCGGCCCCGGCGGCGGCCTCCGGCACCTCCGCCGCGCCCGCGGTCGGCTGGCGCCTCCGCCGGGACCCGCTGCTGGTCGCGATGATCACCACCATCGCCGGGGTGATCCTCGCCGTCGGGGCCATCAACGTGGTCGAGGTCTTCTTCATCCGCGAGACCCTGGGCAGCTCCGCCACCATGTACGGCCTGGTCACCGGCTCGTGGACACTCGGCATCCTGGTCGGGGCCTGGCTCTTCGCCCGGCTGGCCCGGCGGTTGGTCGACGACGGGCGGCTGCTCGTCGGCTACCTCGCCCTGCTCGCCGGCTGCTGCCTGATGATCCTGCTCTCCGCCGCGGTGCCCTCCGCCTTGCTGCTGGTGCCGGTCTGGCTGCTCGGTGGCGTGGGCAACGGCGGCGCGAACGTCTTCGACAACGTGCTGCTGGCCCGGCGGGTGCCCGAGGCGTCGCGCGGCCGGGCGTACGCCGCGCTCAGCGCGTCCGTCCAGGGTGCCTCGATGGGCGGCTTCCTGGTCGGCGGTCTCCTGCTCGAGGTGGCCACACCCCGGCTCCTGATCGCCGGCTGCGGCGTCGCCGGGCTGCTGGTGATCGCGCTGGTGGTGCCGCCGGTCGCCCGGGCCATCCGGACCGAGCGGGCCCCGGTCGGCGTACCTGGGCCCGCGCCGGGCGAGACGCAGGCGCCGGTCGGCTGCCGTGTGACGATGCCCGCCGGTGCCGGGGCCAGCCCTCACGCCGAGCCACGCCCCAGGTGTTAAGAAGGGGCCCCTTCTCTACCGGAAACGTTAAGAAGGGGCCCCTCCTTACCGACCGGTGCGGGGTTGGCCACTCCGGCCCCCTCCCGGTGAGCCGGACCCGGTGGGCGGGGATACGGTCAGGTCATGGCTGACCGCATCGCCCGCCCCCGGGTCGGGCACATCCAGTTCCTCAACTGCCTGCCCATCTACTGGGGGCTGATGCGGTCCGGTGCCCTGATCGACGTCGACCTGCACAAGGACTCGCCGGACCGGCTGAACGCCGCGCTGGTCGCCGGTGACCTGGACATCGGGCCGATCTCGCAGGTGGAATACCTGCGGCACGCCGACGAGCTGCTGCTCCTGCCGGACCTGGCGGTCGGCAGCGACGGTCCGGTGCTCTCGGTCAACGTGGTCTCCACGAAGCCCCTCACCGAGCTGGACGGGGCCCGGGTCGCGCTCGGCTCGACCTCGCGTACCGGAGTGCTGCTGGCCCGGCTGCTGCTCGGCGAGCGGTACGGCGTCCGCCCGGAGTATTTCCGCTGCCCGCCGGAGCTGACCCAGATGCTGCTGGAGGCCGACGCCGGCGTGCTGATCGGCGACGTGGCGCTGCGCGCCCTCTACGAGGCGCCCCGCAAGGGCCTCGAGGTGACCGACCTCGGGCAGGCCTGGCGGGACTGGACCGGCCTGCCGATGGTCTTCGCCGTCTGGGCGGTCCGCCGGGACTTCGCCGCCGCCCACCCGGGCGTGGTCAAGGAGGTGCACGAGGCGTTCCTGCGCTCGCGTGACCTGTGCCTGGCCGAGCTGGACCAGGTGGCCGAGGCGGCGGCCCGCTGGGAGCCGTTCGACGCGGCGACCCTCGCCACCTACTTCCGTACCCTCGACTTCTCGCTGGGCGAGCGGCAGGTGGCCGGGCTCCGGGAGTTCGCCCGCCGGGCCGCCGAGATCGGCGAGGCGCCCGCACTGCCGGCGAACGGGCCGGAGTTCTTCCTCGGCTGAAGGCCCCACTTTCGACGAGGAAGCGGCGGTGCCCCGGCGGACCGGGACACCGCCGCTTCCGGCAGTACGCGGGGCGGGCTCAGATCTTGTCGCGGAGCAGCGCCTCGGTGATCTTCTGGCAGTTCTTCATGCCGTACTCCCACCCGCCGCCAGCGCTGAAGGGGGTGCGGACCATCACGCCCATCGTCCAGGTGTCGCCGATGGCCAGGCAGTTGACGTGATACTCCTGCTCCTTCTGCCGGTCGATCCACCCGTTCTTGATGGCGATCTGCTTCTGTTCGGCGGCCGGGAACGCCTTGCGGATGCCGAAGTCGCCGACGCCGCGGACCAGCCGCATCTCGTTGAGCAGCCACTTGGTCCACTTCGGTCCGGCCGCCCGGCCGTCGTCGATGCAGAGGCCGAGCCGCGCGGTGTCCCGGGGCGACAGCATCGTCCGGCTCCAGCCGCCGTCGCCGGCGACCTTGCTGTCGGTCAGCTTGCAGATCGAGATCAGCCGCTTGATCGAGGCCGACCCGCCGACACTCTCGTAGAACTGCTGTGCCCGGGTGTTGTCGCTGTCCCGGATGATCTGCGTGGCGTCGTCCAGCTTCGCGTCGCTCGGGGTCTTCCCCGCCTCGGCGCTCAGGCGCAGGTAGTCGGCGACCACCCAGGACTTGATCATCGACGCGGTGGTGCTGGTCTCGTCCATGTTCGCCGAGCCGATGATCTTGCCGGTCCGCTTGTCCAGTACGGCCCAGGAGTACCAGCCCTTGAGGCCGAGGCCATCGAGGTCCTGAGCCTCGAACGGCAGCGGCTCCAGCGAGGGCGACGGCGACGGTGACGACTGGGTGCGGGTGCTCCGGTCGGTGGGCGTACCGGTAGACCGGCCGCTCGCGGTGCCGCTGTGCGAGGTGGTGGTGGGGCGGAACGGCGATCCGGGAATGAACCGGAGCGAGACCAGCACCAGCCCGACCAGGATCACGGCGACCGCGCTGTACGCCAGCGGGCTGTGGTTGCTGCCCGGCCGGCGGCGGGTGCCCGCCATCAGAGCTTCCCCGGCTGCTGCGGCACCTTGAGGGCGGCACCGGGCTGCGGGGTCACCAGCTGGGTGGCGACGCTGGCGCAGACCTTCGCGCCGTACTCCAGGCCCTTGCTCTGCGGGTAGCGCATCATCACCGCGAGGGTCCAGTCGTCGGTGACGGCGAGGCAATTGACGTGCCACTGGACGTCTGCCCAGAGCATGGTGAAGCCGTTCTTGATGCTGACCGGCCCCTGCGACGTGATCGAGTCGGGCAGTCCGTCGATGATGCCCCAGCGACCGCCCTGGACGGCGTCGGACTTCTGGTCCTTGACGCTGCCGCGCACGTTTGCCATCTCGTTGAGCACCCACTTCGTCCACTTCGGCCCGGCGGCCGTGCCGTCGCCGATGCAGTCGCCCATGCGCACCGCGTCGCGCGGTGACATCTGGGTGTACGCCCACTTGGCCCGGTCGGGATAAATCTTCGTGTCGGTCAGCTTGCACATCTTGATCAGCCGATCCAGCACCGGCTTGCGCCCGCCGGCGTTGTAGAGCGCCTCGGCCGAGATGTCGTTGCTGTCCCGGATGGCGGTGACGGCCTGCTTCTTGCGCGCTGCGCTGAGCGGCTTGCTGCCGAGTTCACGCAGGTAGTCGGAGACGATCCACGCCTTGATCATCGACTCGGTCGAGTTGGTGGACGTCATGTTCGGGGCACCGCTGATCTCGCCGGTCTTCCGGTCCATCAGCGCCCAGGAGAAGAACTTGCCCTGGAAGTTCACCGAGACCGGAGCGTCGGCCAGGGTCGGCGGGGGCGGCGCGGTGGGCGTCGGTGCGGGTACCTGCTCGACACCGCCGCCGATGCCGCTGAGGCTGGGCAGGGCGTGTCCGCCGGAGAGCCGGGCGTACGCGGCGGGCACCAGCATGACGCCACCGAGGAGGACCGCCACGATGGCGAGCACCAGGGTCACGCGAGGTCGCATGAGTGGGCGAACTCCAGATGTCTGGCCGGGGGGACCGGCTGTTCCGAATGGGTACGGCCCTGATCGCCGAGGCCGGGGGAGATGGCCCTGGAGCTGGTGGCGATCGTCAGCAGCCGATCGGTGTGCCGGGCGAAGTCTACTTCCGGACCGACTTGACGCCACTACCCGGCGGCCGGCGACTCGCCAAGAAGGCGGCACAATAGGCGGCTTTGCCGCGATTGAGAGGATTCATCCTGTGGGCGTGGCCGATGTCACATCAGTTGCCGCCGGCCGGCACCGCTCACCGAAAGCGGCCAATCGGTGACGGATCGTACCTCCGGAATCCTGTTACACCCTCTGGTGTCATCGGTCGCGAGCTGTAACACTGGCCTCATGTATGGCAACGACTTCGCCCCGCCCGAGGACGGTCCGGGCGGCGGCCTGCTCGGCGAGGTGGAGGCGGCGGAGGCGGCCCTGCGGGAGGCTGCGGCGCGGGCCCGGCGTGGCGGTCCGGACCCGGACGAGGACCTCGAGGCGTACTTCGCGGACGTGATCGACGCCGACCAGAAGATCGAACCGCGCGACTGGATGCCGGAGGCGTACCGGAAGGGCCTGATCCGGCAGATCGCCCAGCACGCGCATTCCGAGATCATCGGCATGCAGCCGGAGGGGAACTGGATCAGTCGGGCCCCCTCGCTCAAGCGCAAGGCGATCCTGCTGGCCAAGGTGCAGGACGAGGCCGGTCACGGCCTCTACCTCTACGCCGCCGCGGAGACCCTGGGCGTCAGCCGGGACGAGCTGGTGGAACTGCTGCTCGACGGCCGCCAGAAGTACAGCTCGATCTTCAACTACCCGACGCTGACCTGGGCCGACGTGGGTGCGATCGGCTGGCTGGTGGACGGGGCCGCGATCGTCAACCAGGTCCCGCTCTGCCGCTGCTCCTACGGCCCGTACGCCCGGGCGATGATCCGGGTCTGCAAGGAGGAGTCGTTCCACCAGCGGCAGGGGTACGAGATCCTGCACACCCTGGCGCACGGCACCCCGGAGCAGAAGGCGATGGCGCAGGATGCCGTCAACCGCTGGTGGTACCCGTCACTGGCGATGTTCGGCCCGCCGGACGGAGACTCGACGCACAGCTCCCAGTCGATGGCCTGGAAGATCAAGCGCTTCTCCAACGACGAGCTGCGGCAGCGTTTCGTGGACATGTGCGTGCAGCAGGCCGAGATCCTCGGCCTGACCATCCCCGACCCCGACCTGCGCTGGAACGACGACCGCCAGTCGTACGACTACACCCAGCCCGACTACGACGAGCTGATGCGGGTGATCAAGGGCGACGGGCCGTGCAACCGGGAGCGGATGGCGCACCGGCGCCGCGCCCACTCCGACGGCGCCTGGGTACGGGAGGCCGCCGCGGCGTACGCGGCGAAGCAGAGCAACAAGGAGAAGGTGGCCGCGTGAGCAAGGAATCCTCGCCGCTCTGGGAGGTCTTCGTCCGGGCGCGGCGCGGGCTGTCGCACACCCACGTCGGCAGCCTGCACGCCCCCGACGCCGAACTGGCCCTGCGCAACGCCCGTGACCTCTACACCCGCCGCCAGGAGGGCGTCTCCATCTGGGTGGTGCCGGCCAGCGCGATCACCGCGTCCAGCCCGGACGAGAAGGACGCCTTCTTCGACCCGGCCGCCGACAAGGTCTACCGCCACCCCACCTTCTACGAGGTGCCGGACGGGGTGGCGCACCTGTGACCGGTCCGTACGACTTCACCCTCGGTCTCGGCGACGACGCGCTGATCGCGGCGCAGCGGCTCGGCGAGTGGACCTCCCGCGCCCCGGAGATGGAGGAGGACATCGCGCTGGCCAACATCGCCCTCGACCAGCTCGGCGCGGCCCGCCTGCTGCTCACGTACGCGGGCGAACTGGAGGGCGCCGGCCGGGACGAGGACGCGCTGGCGTACCTCCGCGACGACCGGGAGTTCCGCAACTGCCTCCTGGTCGAGCTGCCCAACGGGGACTTCGCGGTCACCATGGCGAAGCTGTTCTTCCTGGCCGCGTACCAGCTGCCGCTCTACACCGCGCTGGCCGGATGCGCCGACGAGCGGCTCGCCGCGATCGGCGCCAAGGCGCGCAAGGAGTCCGCGTACCACCTGGACCACGCGTCGCTGTGGGTGAAGCGGCTCGGCGACGGCACCGAGGAGTCGCATCGGCGGATGCAGGCGGCGGTGGACCAGATCTGGCCGTACACCCACGAGCTGTTCACGGCGGACCCGGCGGCGCCGGTCGACCCGGCCACCCTGCGGGCCGACTTCGACGCCACCGTCTCCGCCGTGCTGGCCGAGGGGACCCTGACCCGCCCGGAGACCGGCTGGACCCCGGGCGGCGGCCGCGCCGGCGTGCACACCGAGCACCTCTCGTACCTGCTGGCCGAGATGCAGGTGCTGCACCGTGCCCATCCGGGGGCGCGCTGGTGAGCGCGAGGAGTGCAGCGAAGCGGAGCCCCGCAGTCGCGAACGGAAGGTGGCACTGGTGACCACGCCGAGGGAGGTCGTGGCGGCGGTGGTGGACCCGGAGATCCGGGTCATCACCATCGACGAGCTGGGCATCCTGCGGTCGGTCGACGAGGATCCGGCCACCGGACGGGTCGTCGTCACCATCACCCCCACCTACACCGGCTGCCCGGCGATGGACGTGATCCGGGCGGACATCCGTCGCGCGCTCGCCGCCGCCGGCCACCCCGACGCGGAGGTCCGCACGGTCCACGCCCCGGCGTGGAGCACCGATTGGATCTCGGAGGGCGGCCGGGCCAAGCTGGCCGCCGCGGGCATCGCCCCGCCCGCGCCCGCCGCCCGCGGCAATGTGGTGCCGCTGACCCTGGCCGTCCGCTGTCCCCGCTGCGGCTCGTCGGAGACCGAGCAGGTCAGCCGCTTCGGCTCCACCGCGTGCAAGGCCCTCTGGCGCTGCCGCGCCTGCTCCGAACCCTTCGACCACCTGAAGGCGCTGTGACTGTCACGATCACCCGGCCGGTCCGTCGCCGGCCGGCCTTCCACCCGCTTCCCGTCTCCGCCGTCGACCGGCTCACCGACGACGCGGTGGCGATCACCTTCGCCGTACCCGAGGAGCTGCGGGCGGCCTTCGCGTTCTCCGCCGGCCAGCACCTCACCGTGCGGCGTCCCGCCGGAGGCGGGCCCACCGCCCCCGCCGGTGCGGACGGCGAGGACGTGCGGCGGTCGTACTCGATCTGCTCGACGCCGGACGAACTGGCCCGGCACGGCCGGCTGCGGATCGGGGTGCGGGAGATCCCCGGCGGGGCCTTCTCCGCGTTCGCCTGTGGCGCGCTGCGCGGGGGCGACCTCGTCGAGGTGCTGCCCCCGCTCGGGCACTTCACCACGGCGTTCGCGCCGGACCGGGTCCGCCACTACGGCGCGGTGGTCGCCGGTTCCGGCATCACCCCGGTGCTGTCGCTGGTCGCCACCGCGCTGGCCGTCGAGCCGGCCAGCACCTTCACCCTGGTGTACGGCAACCGGACGGCGAACTCGGTGATGTTCGCCGAGGAGCTGGCTGACCTGAAGGACCGTTACCCGACCCGGCTGCACCTGGTGCACGTGCTCTCCCGGGAGCAGGGCGAGTCGCCGCTGCTCTCCGGACGGATCGACGCCGAGCGGCTGACCCGGCTGCTGGACACCGTCGTCCCCGGCGGCGCCATCGAGGAGTGGTTCCTCTGCGGCCCGTACGGGATGGTGGTGGACGCGAAGGCCGTGCTCGTCGACCGGGGCCTGCCCGAGTCGGCGGTGCACACCGAGCTGTTCCACGTCGACGCGCCGCCGGAGCCGGTCCGCCGCCCGGCCGCCGGGCCCGGCGCCGGCGCCGAGGTGACCATCGTGCTGGACGGTCGGTCGTCGACCTTCACCATGGGCCGCGACGAGCGGGTGCTGGACGCGGCGCTGAAGGTCCGCGGCGAGCTGCCGTACGCCTGCAAGGGCGGGGTCTGCTCGACCTGCAAGGCCAAGGTGGTCTCCGGCGAGGTGACCATGGCGCGCAACTACGCCCTGGAGCCGGACGAGGTCGCCGCCGGGTACGTGCTGACCTGCCAGTCCAGCCCGGTCACCGACAAGCTCACCGTCGACTACGACGCGTGACGGTTAGGCGGTTCCGGCCGTAGGCTCCCGGTATGGAACTGGAGGGGGCGGGTGCTGTCAGTCCGTCGGGCGTGCTGGCTCGGCTGGTAGCCGAGGGGCGGGC
Source organism: Micromonospora yasonensis (assembly GCF_026013475.1). GTDB lineage: Bacteria > Actinomycetota > Actinomycetes > Mycobacteriales > Micromonosporaceae > Micromonospora > Micromonospora yasonensis. The sequence goes on from NZ_JAPDPH010000004.1 coordinate 27,458, forward strand.
GGTCGCACCGGAATCCGGCGAGCCGCTGCCCATGCCTCAGGCGCTGATGGTGAGCACTGAGGCAGAACCGGATCCACGGCCCGGTGTCGTTCTCCGGCTGCCACGTCGGCCCGCCGACGTCAGCGAGTACGTCGTAGTAGGCGTAGGTGTTGCGGCCGACCCCCAGCCATTCCTCGATAGAGGAGAACTCGGGGGCGAGGACGCCGTCGCGGGCAAGCACCAGCGTGTGCAGGCACCGCGACATGCGCCCGTTGCCGTCACGCCAAGGATGGATCTTCACCAGGTTCAGATGTGCCATTGACGCGCGAACCAGGAGAGGGCTCACGGGCTCGCCTTCGGCCAGCCAGTCGACGAGTTCCTGAATCAGAACTGGGACGTCGTCCGCGTCTGGGCCGGTGCAGACGCGACGACCAGTGTGCGCCTCGTCGACGTAGATGTCACCGGGCCGGTATCTCCCCGGCCACTTGGACAGATCGTGGCGCATCATCATGAAGTGCAGAGCGTTGAGGAGCATGTGATGCCAGGAAAACTCCCGTGAGTGGCCGAGTTGCTGCACGTAGGTGACGGCGTCGCGGTATCCGGTGATCACCTCCCACGTGCCCGGGTTGGTTTCCATCGGCTCTTCCCCGGCGACGGCGGCGACGGCATCGTCCAGCCCGACCTGGTAACCCTCGATCGAGTTGGATCCCTGAATCGCGTGGGCGATCAAGGTTCTCCGAAGTTGCCCAGTCCAGCGCCGTGGCTCGGCGACCTGGTAGCGAAGAGCATCCCGCATCATCTCCAGCTCGCTGAGCACGCGCTTGTCGTCAGCGGTGAGGGCGGGTGTCGAGTAGAGCATGCAGTCATCATTGAATGATTCCTAGCTTATGCCGAAATCATTCAGGCAATTCCTCGTCGTGTTGCCGCCTCCGGTAATGGGTCACAAGGGCGGACGTGGTCGACGAAGCTCCCGACGGGCGACGTAGGCTCGGGGGCGTGACGGTGAGCCGGGAGATCGACGACATCCTGCAGCGCGGCGCGGACGGCGGGCGGATCACGCCCGAGGAGGCCCTGCTGCTCTACACCGAAGCGCCCTTCCACGCGCTGGGCGAGGCGGCCGACGCGGTACGCCGGCGGCGCTACCCGGACAACATCGTCACCTACCTGATCGATCGCAACATCAACTACACGAACGTCTGCGTGACGGCGTGCAAGTTCTGCGCCTTCTACCGCGCGCCCAAGCACAAGGAGGGGTGGACCCACCCCACCGAGGAGATCCTGCGCCGCTGCGGCGAGGCGGTCGAGCTGGGCGCCACCCAGGTCATGCTCCAGGGTGGCCACCACCCGGACTACGGCGTGGAGTACTACGAGGAACTCTTCTCCGCGGTCAAGAACGCGTACCCGCAGCTGGCCATCCACTCGATCGGCCCGAGCGAGATCCTGCACATGGCCAAGGTCTCCGGCGTGAGCCTGGACGAGGCCATCGCCCGGATCAAGGCCGCCGGGCTGGACTCGATCGCCGGCGCCGGCGCCGAGATGCTGCCGGACCGGCCGCGCCGGGCGATCGCCCCGCTGAAGGAGTCCGGGGCGCGCTGGCTGGAGGTCATGGAGCTGGCACACCGGCAGGGCCTCGAGTCGACCGCGACGATGATGATGGGCACCGGCGAGACCAACGCCGAGCGGATCGAGCACCTGCGGATGATCCGCGACGTGCAGGACCGGACCGGCGGCTTCCGGGCCTTCATCCCGTGGACGTACCAGCCGGAGAACAACCACCTCAAGGGCCGTACCCAGGCCACCACGATGGAGTACCTGCGGCTGATCGCCGTGGCCCGGCTCTTCTTCGAGACGGTGCCGCACCTGCAGGCCTCGTGGCTGACCACCGGCAAGGACGTCGGCCAGCTCGCCCTGCACATGGGCGTGGACGACCTGGGCTCGATCATGCTGGAGGAGAACGTGATCTCCTCGGCCGGCGCCCGGCACCGTTCGAACCTGCACGAGCTGATCGGCATGATCCGTACCGCCGACCGGATCCCCGCGCAGCGGGACACCCTCTACAACCGGCTCGCGGTGCACCGGACGCCGGCCGACGACCCGAGCGACGACCGGGTGGTCTCGCACTTCTCCTCGATCGCCCTGCCGGGCGGCGGGGCCGGGAAGTCGCTGCCCCTCGTCGAGGTCAACTGAGCGGGTCCCGTCCACCGGCCGCGCCCGTCCGGGCACGGTCGGTGACCGCCGCTGAGCTGCGGAGCGATCGGCCGAACGGCCAATGGTTGTCTGTCGATGGGCCTTTTCCGCCGCCTGTTCTCCGGATCTCCGTCTGGGACCATCGCTGTCAAGAGCCATCAATTCGGGCAATCCTTAAGTGACGCTTAGCCGGGCAGGTGGCGAGGCCCCGGCGCGTGGGGTGGCGAGGGTGATCGATGGCAGCTAACGTGCCCGCTTGTCCCCGTTCCTTCATCGATCCCGCGGGGGGATTTTCTTCATGATCTTCCGTAATCGGCCGCTGGTGCGGCTCGGCGCCGCCACGCTGCTCGCCTCCGGGGCGATCACCGCCTTCGGTGCGCCCGCCCACGCCGCCGGCACCGAGACCGACCTCGAGCTCAAGGTCGCGGGCACCCGCGTCGCGGCCAACGCCGAGGGCAAGGTGGCCTTCGTCAAGGTCACCAACCTCGGCCAGAACGCCCCGAGCGAGCTGGCCGTCCGGGTCGACGTGTCCAAGGTGGACTTCGACAAGGTCGTCGCCGTGCCGTTCAGCGGGGAAGACGTCTGTGAGCCCGACGACGACGAGAAGCCGTCGGTGTTCAACTGCAACGTCCTCACGGCGGACCTGCCCGGCCCGGGCGAGACGATCGATGTGCCGCTGTTCGTGTTCAAGTTGGCTGCCGAGGGCAGCTACCAGGCGCCGCTGTCGTTCAAGCTGATCTCGAAGGACGACACCAACGCGGAGAACGACACCGCGTCCGCGATGCTCGACCTCTCCGACGAGAGCGGCCCGGACCTCGCGGTCATCGCCGACGACGTCAAGCAGGCCGCCAAGGTCGTCGACGGCAACCCGGTCTACTCGGGCGACCTGCACCCGGGCGGCCAGTCCGCGCTGACGTACGTCATCGCCAACCAGGGTGACCAGGCGACCGCCGGCCTGAAGATCACCGTGAAGCTGCCCAAGGGCGTGACCCCGGCCGAGACCGAGCAGGACTGCGAGTACTCCGCCGACAAGTCCACCTTCACCTGCACCTACGCGGACTTCGGCCTGATCCCGCTGGACCAGGACAAGGGCGACGACGACAACCTCTACTCGGCGTACGGCTTCTTCCACCTGTTCAACGTGGGGTCTGACGTGAAGCCGGGTGCGCTGACCGGCGGCCTGGTGTCGGTCGAGCCGGTCGGTGCCGTGCCGAGCGGCACCCGCGCGAAGCCCGTCACTCAGCTGCCGAAGAACGTCGAGGGCATGCAGGCCAAGGATGTCGATGCCAGCGACAACAGCGATGGCTACGCTGTGATCGTCGCCGCCAAGGGTGGCGCCGGCGGTGGCGTGGGCGGCGGCGAGGGTGGCCTGCCGGTGACCGGTGCCAAGGCCGGCCTGATCGGCGGCATCGGCGCGGCCGTGCTGCTCGCGGGTGGCGCGATGTTCCTGGTCGCCCGTCGGCGCCGGGTGGTCCTGGTGACCCCGGGCGACGAGAAGCCGACCGCCTGACGGTCGTCCTCCATCGGCCCGCGAGGGCCGTCCACATAACGCACGGCAGTGGGGGCGGGATGGTTCACCATCCCGCCCCCACTGTCGTCGCACCATCCGGCCCTGGTCGGGCCGGGGTGGCACCCGTCGGGGGACGCCGGTGGCCCGGCTGGCAGAGTGGAGGGGTGAGCCGTACCCCGCAGGGCCAGCGCGCTGGCCTGGACAAGCAGCCGCACGAGGTCGCCGCGATGTTCGACGGCGTGGCGGCTCGCTATGACGTGACGAACACGGTGATGACCGCCGGCCGGGACCGGGCCTGGCGCCGGGCCACCCGGGAGGCGCTCGGCCTGCGCCCGGGGGAGCGGGTGCTGGACGTGGGCGCCGGGACTGGGGTCTCCACCGAGGAACTGAGCCGCTCCGGCGCGTACGCGGTCGGCGCCGACCTCTCCCTCGGCATGCTCCAGGCCGGCCGCCGGACCCGGCCGCACGTGCCGCTGCTGGCCGGCGACGCGCTGCGGCTGCCCTTCCCGGACGGCACCTTCGACGCGGTGACCATCTCCTTCGCGTTGCGCAACGTGGTCGACACCGAGGCGGCGCTGCGCGAGTTCGCCCGGGTGACCCGGCCGGGCGGCCGGCTGGTGATCTGTGAGCTGAGTCATCCGGCCAACCCGCTGTTCCGCACCGCGTACCTGTCGTACCTGATGCGATGGTTGCCGGCCGCGGCCCGGGTGGTGTCCAGCAACCCCGACGCGTACGTCTACCTGATCGAGTCGATTCGGGCCTGGCCGGACCAGGCCGTTCTGGCGGCGCGGATCCAGGAGGCCGGCTGGGGGCAGGTCGCCTGGCGGAACCTGACCGGCGGGCTGGCGGCGCTGCACCGGGCGGTCCGGGACTGACCACCGGAACAGGGCAAACCACCCTCTTTCGTGAATATCCGTTTTTGGTCCACTTTGCCCCGTAAGCTCGGCCTATGACGGGACCAGAGCAGGCGGCTACGGACGACGACGCCGCGGAACTCATCGCGCAGCTGAAGGAGTTGGCCGGCGCAGATCCCGCCGACGTACGTCAGGTCGTGGCCGAGGTGCTGGCCGCGCTCGACCGGGCGGCCGGGGGCGCGCTTCGCGAGCACCTGCCCGAAACCATCCGGGCCGATGCCGGCCTGGGACCTGCGAAGGCCGCCCGCCCGTGACGCCGAAATGGACTCCGACCGGCGCGTTTCCGGGAAGTTAGGTACCCCTCACCAGCTACACGTATGACCCCGGTCATAGACTCCAACCCGATCGGCTTGTGAAGCATTTCACGAGCATGCGGGAGGAGGCGCAGATGACCGCGGTGGAGAACGACGCCGACGTGATCGTCGTGGGCGCCGGTCCCGGAGGATCGGCAACCGCGTACCACCTGGCCCGGCACGGCGTACGCGTGCTGCTGCTGGAAAAGACCGAATTTCCCCGGGAGAAGGTCTGCGGCGACGGGCTGACCCCGCGCGCCGTGCGGCAGCTCATCCGGATGGGCGTGGACACCTCGCCCGAGGCCGGCTGGCTGCACAACAAGGGCCTCCGGGTGATCGGCGGCGGGGTACGCCTGGAACTGGACTGGCCCGACCTGGCCAGCTTCCCCAACTACGGTCTGGTCCGGACCCGGCTCGACTTCGACGACCTGCTCGCCCAGCGGGCCGTCGCCGCTGGGGCGAAGCTGCGGACCGGCGTGAACGTGATGGGCCCGGTGCTGGACGCCGACGACCGGGTGATCGGCGTGCAGGCCGAGGTGGGCCCGGACAAGGAGCCGGCCACCTTCCACGCCCCGCTGGTGGTCGCCGCGGACGGCGTGTCCGGCCGCTTCCCGCTCGCCCTCGGGCTGACCAAGCGGGAGGACCGGCCGATCGGCGTCGCGGTACGCCGCTACTACCGGTCACCGGCCAAGCACGACGACGACTACCTGGAGTCGTGGCTGGAGCTGCGGGCCAAGGGCAGCGACGCGCTGCTCCCCGGGTACGGCTGGATCTTCGGCCTGGGTGACGGCCGGGTCAACGTCGGCCTGGGTGTGCTCAACTCCTCAGCCGCCTTCGGCAAGACCAACTACCGGCGGCTGCTCACCGACTGGCTGGCCAACACCCCCGAGGACTGGGGGATGACCGACGAGGCCAACGCGGAGGGGCCGACCCTCGGCGCCGCGCTGCCGATGGGCTTCAACCGGGTCCCGCACTACACCCGCGGCGTGCTGCTGGTCGGCGACTCCGGCGGCATGGTCAACCCGTTCAACGGCGAGGGCATCGCGTACGCGATGGAGTCCGGTGAGCTGGCCGCCGAGGTGGCGGTGCAGGCGCTCGCCCGACCGGCCGGCGTCGAGCGGGAGCGGGCGCTGATGGCGTATCCGCAGGAGCTCAAGGCCCGCTTCGGCGGCTACTACCGGCTCGGCGGGATCTTCGTGAAGCTGATCGGCCGGCCGGAGGTCATGCGGCTGGCCACCAAGCACGGCATGCCGCACCCGATGCTGATGCGCTTCGTGCTCAAGCTGCTGGCCAACCTGACCGACCCCCGGGGCGGGGACGCGATGGACCGGATCATCAACGCGATGACGAGGGTGGCGCCAGCCGTGTAGACCAGCGGCTCCGGGGGCGACGGCGCCTCCGGAGCCGGCAAAGATCGACCCCGCCGGCCGAGGTCCCGAGGGACGTGAATAGTGTGATTTTCGCTAACGACCGAGGTCAGAGAAGGACGAGCAGGAGACAACGATGACGCTCTCTCCTTACGCACCGATCATCGGGCTGTTCGCCCTCGCCGCGGGGTTCGCGCTGTTCTCCGTGGCCGCCGCCCGATTCGCCGGCCCACGGCGGTTCAACAAGGCCAAGCTCGAGGCGTACGAGTGCGGCATCGAGCCGAGCCCGCAGCCGGTCGGCGGCGGCCGGTTCCCGATCAAGTTCTACCTGACGGCGATGCTCTTCATCGTCTTCGACATCGAGATCATCTTCCTCTACCCCTGGGCGGTCTCCTTCGACGCCCTGCCGATCTTCGGCTTCGTGGAGATGGTCCTGTTCATCGTCGCGGTCTTCGTCGCCTACGCCTACGTCTGGCGGCGCGGCGGCCTGGACTGGGACTGAGGGAGGTACGGCAGATGGGCATCGAGGAGAAGCTTCCCTCCGGCGTCCTGCTCACCACCGTCGAGAAGCTGGTCAACTGGTCGCGGAAGTCGTCCGTCTGGGGCGCCACCTTCGGCCTGGCCTGCTGCGCCATCGAGATGATGGCGGCCGGTGGCCCGCACTACGACATGGGCCGATGGGGCATGGAGGTCTTCCGGGCCTCGCCCCGGCAGGCGGACCTGATGATCGTGGCCGGCCGGGTCAGCCAGAAGATGGCTCCGGTCCTGCGCCAGATCTACGACCAGATGGCCGAGCCCCGCTGGGTGCTCTCCATGGGTGTCTGCGCCAGCAGCGGCGGCATGTTCAACAACTACGCCATCGTGCAGGGCGTCGACCACGTCGTCCCGGTCGACATGTACCTCCCGGGCTGTCCGCCCCGCCCCGAGATGCTCATCGACGCGATCCTCAAGCTCCGCGAGAAGATCATGTACGAGCCGCTGGGCCCGAACGGCCGCAAGATGCTGGAGGCCCGCAAGGAGCGCGGTGACGTGCCCGTGGTGCCGTACGGCTCGATGCCGTCGTCGTACCGCAACGACAAGGCCCGGCGCGCCGAGTGGACCAGGGCGGTCCGCGAGGGGCGCGAGGAGCAGTTGCGGATCGAGAACTGGATGAAGGCGCAGAACCACCTCCACGTACACGGGGGCCCGAAGTGACCGGATCGAATGACAACAGCACCGGGGGCGTGCCGGTACCGGTGACCCCGGCCGGGGCGACCAGCGGCGCACCGGCCGAGTACCCGCCGGCCAGCCCCGCCGGCCGCGGCATGTTCGGCGTGCAGGGCAGCGGCGACGTCTCCGGCTACGGCGGCCTGGTCCGCCCGCGCAAGCCGATCGAGGAGAGCCCCCGGCCGTACGGCGGCTACTTCGACGAGGTGCGGGACGCGCTGGAGGAGGCGTACCCCGAGTTCGGCGACGCGATCGAGAAGGTCGTGGTCGACCGGGGCGAGCTGACCCTGCACGTACGCCCGGAGCGGATCGCCGAGGTCTGCCAGGTGATGCGCGACGACCTGGCGCTGCGCTTCGAGCTCTGCTCCTCGGTGTCCGGCGTGGACTACCTGGGCGCGGAGGAGCGCCGGCTGCACGTGGTCTACCAGCTCACCTCGATGACCTACCGGCGCCGGGTCCGGCTGGAGGCCGCGGTCTCCGCCGACGACCCGCACCTGCCGAGCGTCACCAGCGTCTACCCGACGGCCGACTGGCAGGAGCGGGAGACGTACGACATGTTCGGGATCGTCTTCGACGGCCACCCCAACCTGACCCGGATCCTCATGCCGGACGACTGGGAAGGGCACCCGCAGCGCAAGGATTACCCCCTCGGCGGCGTGCCCGTCGAGTACAAGGGTGCGGAGATCCCGCCGCCGGACCGGAGGAGGTCCTACCAGTGACGACGTCGAACTACGCGACCGAGCGCGAGACCGCCGAGGGCAAGGTCTTCACCGTCACCGGTGGGGACTGGGACCAGGTCGTCTCGGGTACGGACCCGATCAACGACGAGCGGATCGTCGTCAACATGGGCCCGCAGCACCCGTCCACGCACGGCGTGCTCCGGCTGATCCTGGAGCTGGAGGGCGAGACGGTCCGCGAGGTCCGCTCGGTCGTCGGCTACCTGCACACCGGCATCGAGAAGAACCTGGAATACCGCAACTGGGTCCAGGGCTCGACCTTCGTGACCCGGATGGACTACCTCTCCCCACTGTTCAACGAGACGGCGTACGCGCTGGCGGTGGAGAAGCTGCTCGGCATCACCGACGACATCACCGAGCGGGCCACCACCATCCGGGTGCTGATGATGGAGCTCAACCGGATCTCCTCGCACCTGGTCTGGCTGGCCACCACCGGCATGGAGCTGGGCGCGATCTCGATCATGCTGTACGGCTTCCGTGAGCGGGAGTACATCCTCGACATCTTCGAGACCATCACCGGCCTGCGCATGAACCACGCGTACGTGCGCCCGGGCGGGGTGGCTCAGGACGTGCCGGACGACGCGATCGTCAAGATCCGCAAGTTCCTGAAGATGATGCCGAAGAAGCTCAAGGAGTACGAGGATCTCCTCTCCGGCCAGCCGATCTGGACCGAGCGCACCAAGAACGTGGCGGTGCTCGACGTGACCGCCTGCGTCGCGCTCGGCGTCACCGGCCCGGTGCTTCGCTCCGCCGGTCTCGCCTGGGACCTGCGCAAGACCATGCCGTACTGCGGTTACGAGACGTACGAGTTCGACGTCCCGACCCACACCGACGGCGACGTCTGGGGCCGCTACCTGGTCCGGCTCGCCGAGATCCGGGAGTCGCTGAAGCTGGTGGAGCAGGCGGTGGACCGGCTGGCCAAGCCGGGCCCGGTGATGGTGTCCGACAAGAAGATCGCCTGGCCGGCGCAGCTGGCCATCGGCGTCGACGGCATGGGCAACTCGCTGGAGCACGTCGCGAAGATCATGGGTCAGTCGATGGAGTCGCTGATCCACCACTTCAAGCTCGTCACCGAGGGCTTCCGGGTCCCGCCCGGCCAGGTGTACGTCGGCATCGAGTCGCCCCGCGGCGAGCTGGGCGTGCACGCCGTCTCGGACGGCGGCACCCGGCCGTACCGGGTGCACTACCGGGAACCGAGCTTCGTCAACCTCCAGGCGCTCCCGGCGATGGCCGAGGGCGGCCTGATCGCCGACGTGATCGCCGGTGGCGCCTCGCTGGACCCCGTGATGGGTGGATGTGACCGATGACTGTGTTTACGGAAGAGACCCGGGCCCGGGCGCGGGAGATCATCGCCCGCTACCCGGCGGACCGGTCCCGCTCGGCCCTGCTGCCGCTGCTGCACCTGGTCCAGTCCGAGGAGGGGTACGTCTCCCCGGCCGGCGTCGAGTTCTGCGCCGAGGTGCTCGGCCTGAACAAGGCCCAGGTCGGCGCGGTGGCCACCTTCTACACGATGTACAAGCGCAAGCCCACCGGTGACTACCTGGTCAGCGTCTGCACCAACACGATGTGCAACGTGCTGGGCGGCCAGCAGGTCTACGACACCCTCGCCGAGCACCTCGGCGTCGGGCACGACGAGACCACCGAGGACGGGAAGATCACCCTGGAGCACGCCGAGTGCCTGGCGGCGTGCGACTACGGCCCGGTGATGACGGTCAACTACGACTTCTTCGACAACGTCGACGCGCAGACCGCGCTGGACGTGGTCGATGAGCTGCGCGCCGGCGGCCGGCCGATGCCGACCCGGGGCGCCCGGCTCTGCACGCTGAAGGAGATGGCCGTCCAGCTCGCCGGGTTCGCCGACGAGCGCCCCGGCGCGGTGGCCGACGGCGGGCCGGGCGAGCCGAGCCTGCGCGGCCTGCGCCTGGCCGAGCAGAACGGCATCTCGGTGCCGGGCTTCGACCCGAACACCCCGATCCGGAGCAAGGCCGAGGCCGACCAGGCCGCCGCCGCGGCGAAGGCGAAGGCCGAGGCCGCTCAGGCCGCCGGCGCGGCCGCCAACCCGCCGGCCGCCGACCGCAAGCCGGCCGGCGACGCGGCCAGGGCGCAGCAGCGCAACCTCAAGGAAGCGGAGGCTCAGAAGTGACGACGCCTCGGCCGGAGACGCTGGCCAAGCTGACGCCGGTGCTGACCAAGCGCTGGCTGTCGCCGGACGCCTGGCGGATCGGCACCTACGAGAAGCTGGACGGCTACGCCGCCCTGCGCAAGGCGCTCAAGGCCCACCCGGACGACCTGATCCAGCTGATCAAGGACTCCGGGCTGCGCGGGCGTGGCGGCGCGGGCTTCCCGACCGGTCTCAAGTGGGGCTTCATCCCGCAGGGCGACGGCAAGCCGCACTACCTGGTGGTGAACGCGGACGAGGGCGAGCCGGGCACCTGCAAGGACCTGCCGCTGATGACCCACGACCCGCACTCGCTGGTCGAGGGCGTGATCATCGCCTCGTACGCGATCCGGGCCAACCGCGCCTACATCTACATCCGCGGTGAGGCGGTGCACGCCGCCCGCCGGTTGCGCAACGCGGTCCAGGAGGCGTACGCCAAGGGCTACCTCGGGAAGAACGTCCTCGGCTCCGGCTTCGACCTGGAGCTGGTGGTGCACTCGGGCGCCGGAGCGTACATCTGCGGCGAGGAGACCGCGCTGCTGGACTCGCTGGAGGGCTTCCGGGGCCAGCCCCGGCTGCGCCCGCCGTTCCCGGCGACCCACGGCCTCTACGCCAGCCCGACCGTGGTGAACAACGTCGGCACCATCGCCAGCGTGCCGTACATCGTGCTGGGCGGCGCCGACTGGTGGAAGACCATGGGGACGGAGAAGTCGTCCGGCCCGATGATCTACTCACTCTCCGGCCGGATCGCCAACCCCGGCCAGTACGAGTGCTCGATGGGGATCACCCTGCGTGAGCTGATCGAGCTGGCCGGCGGCATGCAGCCCGGGCACAACCTGAGGTTCTGGACCCCGGGCGGCTCGTCGACCCCGCTGCTCACCGCCGAGCACCTAGACGTGCCACTGGACTTCGAGGGGGTGGCGGCGGCCGGCTCGATCCTGGGCACCACGGCCACGCAGATCTTCTCCGATCAGGACTGCCCGGTGTACGCGACGTACCGGTGGCTGGAGTTCTACCACCACGAGTCGTGCGGCAAGTGCACTCCGTGCCGCGAGGGCAACTACTGGATGGTCCGGGTCTACCGGCGCATCCTGGCCGGCGAGGGCACCCACGAGGACCTGGACACCCTGCTCGACACCTGCGACAACATCCTCGGCCGCTCGTTCTGCGGCCTGGGTGACGGTGCGACCAGCTCGGTGACCTCGTCGCTGAAGTACTTCAAGCAGGACTACCTCGACTACATCGAGGGCCGTACCGCACCGAAGCTGTCGGACAAGCAGCTGGTGGGAGCGCACTGATGACCGACGTAGCCAAGCAGACCGAGACCGTCACGCTGACCATCGACGGCGTCCAGGTCACCGCGCCCAAGGGGACGCTGCTGATCCGGGTCGCCGAGCAGCTGGGCACCGAGATCCCCCGGTTCTGCGACCACCCGCTGCTGGCCCCGGCCGGCGCCTGCCGGCAGTGCCTGGTGGAGGTGGAGGGCCAGCGCAAGCCGGTCGCCTCCTGCACCCAGACCGTCGCCGACGGCATGGTGGTACGGACCCAGCTCACCTCCCCGGTCGCCAAGAAGGCGCAGGAGGGGATCATGGAGCTGCTGCTGGTGAACCACCCCCTGGACTGCCCGATGTGCGACAAGGGCGGCGAGTGCCCGCTGCAGAACCAGGCGATGTCGACCGGCCGGACCGACTCGCGGTTCCACGAGCACAAGCGGGAGTACCCGAAGCCGCTGGAGATCAGCACCCAGGTGCTGCTCGACCGCGAGCGCTGCGTGCTCTGCCAGCGCTGCACCCGGTTCTCCGAGGAGATCGCCGGCGACAAGTTCATCGACCTGATGGGCCGGTCGTCCGCCGAGGAGATCAACATCTACCGGGACGACGCGTACGGGGCGGAGGCCGGGGATGACGCGGGCGATGTCCCGTTCAACTCGTACTTCTCCGGGAACACGGTGCAGATCTGCCCGGTCGGCGCGCTGACCGGCGCCCAGTACCGGTTCCGGGCCCGCCCGTTCGACCTGGTCTCCACCCCGAGCGTCTGCGAGCACTGCTCCGCCGGCTGCGCCCAGCGCACCGACTGGCGGCGCGGCAAGGTGCTGCGCCGGCTGGCCGGCGACGACCCGGCGGTGAACGAGGAGTGGAACTGCGACAAGGGCCGCTGGGGCTTCCAGTACGCCCGGGCCTTCGACCGGCTCACCACCCCGTTGGTGCGCGACGAGCGGACCGGTGAGCTGCGCGAGGCGTCCTGGAGCGAGGCGCTGACCCGGGCCGCCGAGGGGCTGCGTGCCGCCCGGGAGGGCGGGCAGGGTTCGGCGGTGCTCACCGGCGGCCGGCTGACCGTCGAGGACGCGTACGCGTACGCCAAGTTCGCCCGGGTCGCGCTGCACACCAACGACATCGACTTCCGGGCCCGCCCGGTCTCCCGCGAGGAGGCCGAGTTCCTGGCCAGCAGCGTCGCCGGGGTCACCGACGTGACCTACCCGGACGTGGAGAACGCGCCCGCGGTGGTGCTGGTCGGCCTGGAGCCGGAGGAGGAGTGCCCGATCCTCTTCCTGCGGCTGCGCAAGGCGTACCTGAAGAAGAAGCTCACGGTGTACGCGATCGCGCCGTTCGCGACCCGCGGCCTGGAGAAGCTCGGGGCCAAGCTGGCCCGGGTGGTGCCCGGCGAGGAGGCCAGCGTGCTGGCCGAGCACGCCACCGTGGCCGAGGCGCTGAGCCGGCCGGGGGCGATCCTGATCGTCGGCGAGCGGCTGGGCGCGGTGCCCGGCGGGCTCTCCGCTGCGGCGGACGTCGCCCGGCGTACCGGGGCGAAGCTGGCCTGGGTGCCGCGGCGCGCGGGTGACCGCGGCGCGGTCGACGCGGGCTGCCTGCCCAACCTGCTGCCCGGCGGCCGCGTGGTCACCGAGCCGGCGTCCCGCGCCGAGCTGGGCGAGGCGTGGGACATCCCGGCCGGGGTGATCCCGAGCCAGGCCGGCCGGGACACCGACGGCATCCTCACCGCGGCGGCCAACGGACAGCTCGGCGCCCTGGTGGTGGCCGGGGTGGACCCGGCCGACCTGGCCGACCCGCGCCTGGCCGAGCAGGCTCTGGACGCGGTGCCGTTCCTGGTCAGCTTCGAGCTGCGGATGAGCGCGGTGGCCCGCCGGGCGGACGTGGTCTTCCCGGTCGCCCCGGTGGTCGAGAAGGCCGGCAGTTTCCTGGACTGGGAGGGCCGGCTGCGCACCTTCGAGGCGGTGCTGGAGACCGACGCGATGAACGACGGCCGGGTGCTCGACGCGCTCGCCGCGCAGCTCGACGTCCGGCTCGGCACCGGCGACGTGATGAGCGTCCGCCGGGAGCTGGGCTCGCTGCCGCCGACCCGGGTCGAGCGCCCGGGCGCGCCGGCCGTGGAGCCGGAGGCGGTGCCGCAGCCCGGCGCGGGGGAGGCCGTGCTGGCCACCTGGCACCAGCTGATCGACCTGGGCAGCCTCACCGACGGTGACGAGCACCTCGCCGGGACCGCCCGACCGCCGGTGGTCCGGTTGGGCAAGGGCACCGCGGAGGCGATCGGCGTGGCCGACGGCGACCCGGTGACCGTGGGCACCGACCGCGGCGCGGTCACCCTGCCGGCGGCGATCACCGAGATGCCGGACGGCGTCGTCTGGCTGCCGACCAACTCACCCGGCTCGACCGTCCGGCGCAGCCTCGGCGCGGCGTCCGGCGCGGTCGTGAAGGTCTCCGCCGCCGCGACAGCCGCGGACGCGGCCGGTCGCCCGGGCCCGCTCCTCAACGCTGGGGGTGTTCAATGAGCACGGTCCTCGCGGCCGCGCAGGATCCGACGCTGGCCGACTTCGGTAGGGACCCGTGGTGGCTGGTCCTCGTCAAGATCGTCTTCGCCTTCGCCTTCGGTCTGCTGGCCACCCTGCTCGGCGTCTGGTTCGAGCGCCGGGTGGTCGGCTACATGCAGGTGCGGCCCGGCCCCAACCAGGTCGGCCCGTTCGGCCTGCTGCAGACCCTGGCCGACGGTCTGAAGATGGCCTTCAAGGAGGACATCCTCCCGCGGACCGCCGACAAGGTCGTCTACTTCTTCGCCCCGACCATCTCGGTGATCTGCGCGGTCACCGCGCTGTCGGTGGTGCCGTTCGGGCCGAAGGTGAGCATCTTCGGGCACTGGACGCCGCTGCAAGTCACCGACGTGCCGGTGGCGGTGCTGGTGCTGCTGGCCTGCTCCTCGATGGGCATCTACGGCATCGTGCTCGGCGGCTGGGCCTCCGGCTCGACCTACCCGCTGCTGGGTGGTCTCCGGTCCAGCGCCCAGATGATCTCGTACGAGGTCGCCATGGGGCTGAGCATCGTGGCGGTGTTCATGACCGCCGGCACGATGTCCACCAGCGGGATCGTCGCCGCCCAGGCGCACGGCTCGAAGCTGGACGTCTTCGGCTGGAATGTCACCGCGCCGGGCTGGTACGCGATCCTGCTGCTGCCCAGCTTCATCATCTTCTTCATCGCCACGGTCGGTGAGACCAACCGGGCACCGTTCGACCTGCCCGAGGCGGAGTCGGAGCTGGTCGCGGGCTTCATGACCGAGTACAGCTCGCTGAAGTTCGCGCTCTTCATGCTCTCCGAGTACGTCTCGATGGTGACCATGTCCGCGGTCACCACCACCCTCTTCCTGGGCGGCTGGCGGGCACCGGCGCCGATCACCACCTTCTGGGCCGGCGCCAACTCCGGCTGGTGGCCGATGCTCTGGTTCTTCGCCAAGGTGATCCTGCTGGTCTTCGTCTTCGTCTGGCTGCGGGGCACGCTGCCCCGGCTCCGGTACGACCAGTTCATGCGCTTCGGCTGGAAGGTCCTGCTGCCGATCAACCTGGTCTGGATCCTGGTGCTGGCCGGGCTGCGCTCGATCGAGGACTGGGAGCGGCCGCAGCGGCTGCTCGCCACCGCCATCGGCGCGGGCGTCCTGCTGCTCGCCACGCTGCTGTGGCCGAGCAAGCGCAAGGCGCCGAAGCCGCCGCTGCAGGAGCAGGTCAACAGCCGGCCGCACGGCAGCTTCCCGCTGCCCCCGATGGACCTGCAGGTACCACCGAGCCCGCGCACCAAGCGCGTGGTCGCCGAGCGGGAGCCGGCCAACGTCGTCGCCGGCACGGACTCCAGGGAGGTGTGACGTGGGCGCGATCACCGGAACGTTCAAGGGCTTCGGGGTCACCTTCTCGCACATGTTCAGGAAGGTCGTCACCACCGACTACCCGTTCAAGCCGCCGGTCTCGGCGCCGCGCTACCACGGGCGGCACATCCTCAACCGGCACCCGGACGGGTTGGAGAAGTGCATCGGCTGTGAGCTGTGCGCCTGGGCCTGCCCGGCCGACGCGATCTACGTGGAGGGTGGCGACAACACCGAGGAGCAGCGCTTCTCCCCGGGTGAGCGGTACGCCAGCGTCTACCAGATCAACTACGCCCGCTGCATCTTCTGCGGGCTCTGCATCGAGGCCTGCCCGACCCGCTCGCTCACCATGAGCAACGAGTACGAGCTGGCCCGGGACAACCGGCAGGACCTGATCTTCACCAAGGAGCAGCTGCTCGCGCCGCTGCTGCCGGGGATGGAGCAGCCGCCGCACCCGATGTGGCTGGGCGACAGCGAGAAGGACTACTACGTCGGCGGCCTGACCAACCCGGGCACCTCGGCCGGCGCCGAGCGGTCCCCGATGGGGCCCGGCCGGTACCGGGTGGACGAGCACCCCGGGGTGACCTTCCCGGGCGCCGAGCAGGCGGCCCAGCGGGCGGCGGCAGGCAAGGGAGACACGGCATGACCACGCAGACGGTGCTCGCCGAGGCGGCCTCGGTCGGCGGCGGCGAGGCGGTGACCTTCTGGATCCTCGCCCCGCTGGCCCTGATCGGCGCGATCGGCATGGTGTGGGCGCGCAACGCGGTGCACTCGGCGCTCTGGCTGGTGCTGACCATGCTCTGCCTGGGCGTGTTCTACGTCCTCCAGGCGGGGCCGTTCATCGGCATGGTGCAGATCATCGTCTACACCGGCGCGATCATGATGCTCTTCCTGTTCGTGCTGATGCTGGTCGGCCGGGACGCCTCCGACTCGCTGATCGAGACGCTGCGCGGGCAGCGTACGGCGGCGATCGTGCTGGCTCTCGGCTTCGCCGGCCTGGTCGGCACCGGGCTCTATCGGGCGCTCGACGGCGTCCGGGCCGTCGGCTTGGACAAGCCGAACGGCGAGGGCAACGTGCAGGGCATCGCCCGGCTGCTCTTCACCAAGTACGTCTTCGCCTTCGAGCTGACCTCCGCGCTGCTGATCACGGCGGCCGTCGGCGCGATGGTGCTGGCGCACGTCGAGCGGCGCAAGCAGGACAAGATGGACCAGATCGCCACCATGAAGGCCCGGTTCCGCCCCGGCAACTACCCCGGTCCGAAGCCCGGCCCGGGCGTCTTCGCCACCTCGACCTCGGTGGCCACGCCGGCCCGTCTGCCCGACGGCCGGCTGACCGAGCGGAGCATCCCGGAGATCCTGCCGGCGCGGGAGCTGACCGCCGAGGAAACCTCCCTGAAGGGGACGGAAAGGAAATGAGCAGTTTCTTCTCGGTCGAGCCGAGCTACTACCTGGTCCTCGCCGCGGTGCTCTTCACCATCGGCGCGGTCGGAGTGCTGGTCCGGCGCAACGCGATCGTCCTGTTCATGTGCGTCGAGTTGATGCTCAACGCGGCGAACCTGACGCTGGTCACCTTCAGCCGGATCAACGGCGACCTGAACGGCCAGATCATGGCGTTCTTCGTGATGGTGGTGGCGGCGGCCGAGGTCGTGGTCGGGCTCGCGATCATCATGTCGATCTTCCGGACCCGGCGCTCGGCGAGCGTCGACGACGCCAACCTGCTGAAGTACTGAGGGGCCCGCGGTGGAACAGACTCTGACGTTTGCGTCGGCTGAACCGACCGGAGCCGTCGCTTTCGCGACGGCGGATGGAATGCTCGGCAGCGTCTGGCTGCTGGTGGCCATCCCGCTGGTCAGCGCGGCGATCCTGCTGCTGCTCGGCCGCCGGGCTGACCGCTGGGGCCACTGGCTGGGGGTGGGCGCCATCGGTGCCGCCTTCGTGCTCGGCCTCACCTACTTCTTCCAGCTCCGTGGCTTGGAGAACAAGCAGGTCCAGCTGAGCCTCTGGCAGTTCATCACGGCCGGCGACCTGAAGGTGGACTTCGGTCTGCTCTTCGACCCGTTGGCCGCGGTCTTCGTCCTGCTGATCACCGGGGTGGGTTTCCTGATCCACCTGTACGCGGTCGAGTACATGGCGCACGACGAGGGCCGGCGGCGGTTCTTCGGGTACTTCAACCTGTTCGTCGCCGCGATGCTGCTGCTGGTGCTCGGCAACAACTACGTGATGCTCTACTTCGGCTGGGAGGGCGTCGGTCTGGCGTCGTACCTGCTGATCTCCTTCTGGTACGGCCGGCCGAGCGCGGCCACCGCCGGCAAGAAGGCGTTCCTGATGAACCGGGTCGGTGACGCCGGCCTGGCGATCGGCATCTTCGTCCTCTTCGCCCAGCTCGGCAGCACCCAGTACGAGGACGTGTTCAACGGCGTCGGCGCGCTGAGCCAGACCACCGTGCTGCTGCTCGGCCTGCTGCTGCTGCTCGGCGCGGCCGGCAAGTCCGGTCAGTTCCCGCTCCAGGCGTGGCTGCCGGACGCGATGGAGGGCCCGACCCCGGTCTCCGCGCTCATCCACGCCGCCACCATGGTCACCGCCGGCGTCTACCTGATCGCCCGCTCCAACCCGATCTTCTCGGCCAACACGACGCTCCAGCTCGTGGTGGTCAGCGTCGGCGCGATCACCCTGCTGATGGGCTGTCTCATCGGCGCGGCGAAGGACGACATCAAGCGGGTGCTGGCCTGGTCGACGGTGAGCCAGATCGGCTACATGTTCCTCGGCGTGGGGCTGGGCGGCGGCGCGTACGCGCTGGCCATCGTGCACCTGCTGGCGCACGGCTTCTTCAAGGCCAACATGTTCCTCGGCGCCGGCTCGGTGATGCACGGCATGCACGACCAGGTGGACATCCGGCGCTTCGGCGGGCTGTCGAAGTACATGAAGGTCACCTGGCTGACCTTCATGATGGGCTGGCTGGCCATCATCGGCATGTTCCCGTTCTCCGGCTTCTTCTCCAAGGAGCCGATCATCGGGGCCGCGTTCGAGCGGGAGGGCTGGACGGCCTGGCTCTTCGGTGGCGCGGCGCTGCTCGGTGCCGGGCTCACCGCCTTCTACATGACCCGGCTCTTCGTGCTCACCTTCCACGGCCCGAAGCGGTGGACCGAGGACATCGAGCACCCGCACGAGTCGCCGAGGCTGATGACCATCCCGCTGATCCTGCTGGCGATCGGTTCGGTCGGTGCCGGCTTCCTGCTCTCCACGTCGGTGCCGGACTGGCTGACCGCCACCGCCGGCCTCGGCGGCGAGCACGTGGAGCACGAGCCCGTTCTCGCGCACTGGCTGATCACCACGCTCTCGCTGCTGATCACCGTGCTCGGCGCCGGGCTGGCCTGGTTCCTGTTCCGCGACGGCACGGCCACCGAGCCGCACCCGGCCGGCGTGCTGGTCACCGCCGCCCGCCGCAACCTCTACACGGACGCCTTCAACGAGGCGGTCTTCGAGAAGCCGGGCATCTTCCTCACCCGGGCGCTGGTCTTCCTCGACAACCGGGGGGTCGACGGGCTGGTCAACGGCCTGGCCGCCGCGGTGGGCGGGGGCTCCGGCCGGCTCCGGCGGCTGCAGACCGGCTTCGTGCGGTCGTACGCGACCTCGATCCTGGCCGGCGCGCTGCTCGTGGTGGCGGCGTTCCTGGCCGTGCAGGCGGGGTGGCTGGCGTGATCGACCTGAACGCGGCCGCCCCCGCCGGCGGGCCACGCAGTCACGACGGAGGTAAGGCCGAATAATGTCCAACTTCCCGTTCCTCTCGGTGCTCACCGTGGCACCGCTGGTCGGCGCCCTGGTCGTGGCCCTGCTGCCGCGCCGCCTGCCGGACCTGGCCAAACTGGTGGCGTTCGGCTGGTCGCTGCTGGTCCTGGTGCTGTCCGTGGCCATGTGGATCGCCTTCCAGGCCGACGGTGACCGGTTCCAGTTCCGCGAGTCGTACGCGTGGATCCCTAACTGGGGCGTCAACTTCACCTTCGAGGTGGACGGCATCGCGCTGGTCATGCTGATGCTGATCGCGATCCTGGTGCCGCTGGTGATCCTGGCCTCCTGGCACGACGCCGAGCAGTCCAAGCGCTCGGTGCCGGTCTACTTCGCCCTGCTGCTCGTCCTCGAGTGCACGATGATCGGCGTCTTCGCGGCCGCCGACGTCTTCCTCTTCTACGTGTTCTTCGAGGTCATGCTGGTGCCGATGTACTTCCTCATCGGCAGCTACGGCGGCCACCAGCGGCAGTACGCGGCGGTGAAGTTCTTCCTCTACTCGCTGGTCGGCGGTCTGTTCATGCTCGCCGCGGTGATCGGCCTCTGGGTGGTCGGTGGGAAGACCTTCGACTGGCAGGCGCTGAGCCAGGCCGACATCGACGTCAACACCGCCCGCTGGCTCTTCCTCGGCTTCTTCCTCGCGTTCGCGATCAAGGCGCCGTTCTTCCCGTTCCACACCTGGCTGCCGGACGCCGGTGGCGCGGCCCCGGCCGGCGCGGCGGCACTGCTGGTCGGCGTGCTCGACAAGGTCGGCACCTTCGGGATCCTGCGGTACTGCCTGCCGCTCTTCCCCGAGGCGTCGAAGTGGTTCGCCCCGTGGGCGCTCGCGCTCGGCGTGATCGGCATCATCTACGCCGCGCTGCTGGCGGTCGGGCAGAACGACCTCAAGCGGTTGGTGTCGTACACCTCGATCGCGCACTTCGGTTTCATCGGGGTCGGCATCTTCGCCTTCACCACCCAGGCCGGCACCGGCGCGGTGCTCTACATGCTCAACCACGGGCTGGCCACCGGCCTGCTCTTCCTGGTGGTGGGCATGCTGATCGCCCGCCGCGGCTCGGCGCTGATCAGCGACTTCGGCGGTGCCGGCAAGCTGGTCCCGGTCCTGGCCGGGGTGCTGTTCTTCGCCGGTCTCGCCTCGCTGGCGCTGCCCGGCACCGCGCCGTTCGTTTCCGAGTTCCTGGTGCTGATCGGCACGTTCACCACCAACAAGCCGGTCGCGGTTATCGCCACGCTCGGCATCATCCTGGCCGCGGCGTACGTGCTGTGGATGATCCAGCGCACCACCCAGGGCACCCTCAACCCGGCCCTGACCGAGGTCGACGGCATGCGTCGTGACCTGACCCTGCGCGAGAAGATCGTGGTCGCCCCGCTGATCGCGCTCATCGTGCTGCTCGGCTTCTACCCGAAGCCGGTCACCGATGTCATCAACCCCGCCGTCAAGGCGACCATGCAGGACGTCGGTCGGACCGACCCTGCGCCGGCGGTCGGCAGCGTCCAGGAGGCCGCGAAATGACCGAGCTGAAGTTGCCGTCGCTCGACTACGCGGCGCTCGCTCCCATCCTGATCATGTTGGGGGCCGCGCTGGTCGGCGTCCTGGTCGAGGCGTTCGTGCCGCGCCGCCTGCGTAACGGGGTGCAGCTCGCGCTCGCCCTGCTGGCGGTGCTGGCCGCGCTGACCATGGTGATCCTCAACGCCGACGACCGGCTGCTCACCGCCGGCCAGGCCATCGCGGTGGACGGGCCGACGCTCTTCCTCCAGGGCGCCATCCTGATCCTGGCCACCATGGCGCTGCTGCTGATCGGCGAGCGTTCGGTGGAGCGGGGCGGCGCCTTCGTGGCCCACGCCGCGGTCACCGCCGAGTCGCCCGAGGACCGGCGGCAGGCCGAGGGCGGCGGCGGCACCACCGAGGTGTACCCGCTGGCCACCTTCGCCATCGGCGGCATGCTGATCTTCGTGGCGGCGAACGACCTGCTCACCATGTTCATCGCGCTCGAGGTCTTCTCGCTGCCGCTCTACCTGCTCTGCGCGCTGGCCCGCCGCCGGCGGCTGCTGAGTCAGGAGGCGGCGATGAAGTACTTCCTGCTCGGCGCGTACGCCTCGGCGTTCTTCCTGTTCGGCGTGGCGCTGGTGTACGGCTTCACCTCGGGCATCCCGGGCCGTACGGCCGGCGTCGACTTCGCCACCATCCACGCGGCGGTCGCCGACTCCTCGGCCAGCCCGACGCTGCTCTACGCCGGCATGGCGCTGCTCGCCATCGGCCTGCTCTTCAAGGCCGCCGCCGCGCCGTTCCACGTCTGGACGCCGGACGTCTACCAGGGCGCCCCGACCCCGGTGACCGGCTTCATGGCGGCCTGCACCAAGGTCGCCGCCTTCGGCGCCCTGCTGCGGGTCTTCCACGTCGCCTTCGCCGGGGCCGCCTGGGACTTCACCCCGGTCCTCGGCTCGGTGGCGGTGCTGACCATGCTGGTTGGCGCGGTGCTGGCGGTCACCCAGACGGACATCAAGCGGCTGCTGGCCTACTCGTCCATCGCGAACGCCGGCTACCTGCTGGTGGGCGTGCTGGCCCCGAGCAAGGACGGGCTCTCCGGCACGATGTTCTACCTGGTCGCGTACGGCTTCTCGGTGATCGCCGCGTTCGCCGTGGTGACCCTGGTCCGGGACGCCGACGGCGAGGCGACCCACCTGTCCCGCTGGGCCGGGCTGGGGCGGCGTTCGCCGTTCTTCGCCGCGATCTTCACGTTCATCCTGCTGGCCTTCGCCGGTATCCCGCTGACCAGCGGGTTCACCAGCAAGTTCGCGATCTTCGCTCCGGCGCTGGACGCGAACCAGGCCTGGCTGGTGATCGCCGGTGTGCTGACCAGCATGGTGCTGGCCTTCCCGTACCTGCGGGTCGTGGTGATGATGTGGCTCTCCGAGCCCGGCGATGCCACCCCGACGGTCACCGTGCCGGGCGCGCTCACCTCGGCCGCCCTGGTCATCGGCGTGCTGGCCACACTGGTCCTCGGTGTCGCCCCGGCGCCACTGCTCGACCTGGCCACCGGCGCCGCCGAATTCGTCAGATGACAGAGGTTCTCCCCGGGGGCCGGTACGCCATGGCGTACCGGCCCCCGGTGCGTATCCCCCTCATCGGGCAGGTCGAACGGGTGTGGCATGGTTGAAGGCGTGATTCCGGCTGGCGAGCGTTCAGGTGCCACCGGCCCCGGCGGTCGCCCGGGCCCGGAGGGCACGGGTCAGTTCGGCGCGCTCGGCCTGCACCTCGCCGATCCGCGCGTCGAGGCCTCCGTGCTGGGCCTCCTCGATCGGGTCGAGGCCGACCTGCGGGCCAGCGTCGCCAGCGCCGATCCGCTCGTCACCGAGGCGGCCCGGCATCTGGTGGAAGCCGGTGGCAAGCGGTTCCGTCCGCTGCTGGTCGCGCTGGGCGCCCAGTTCGGCGACCCGACCGGCGATGGGGTCGTACCGGCCGCCGTGGTGATGGAGCTCACTCACCTGGCGACGCTCTACCACGACGATGTCATGGACGAGGCGGCGGTGCGCCGCGGCGCGCCGAGCGCCAACTCCCGCTGGACCAACTCGGTCGCCATCCTGGTCGGCGACTATCTCTTCGCCCGGGCCGCGGACATCGCGGCGGACCTGGGCCCGGCGGCGGTGCGCCTGCAGGCACGCACCTTCGCCCGGCTGGTGCACGGGCAGATCGCCGAGACGGTCGGCCCGCGCGGCACCGACCCGGTCGCGCACTACCTGCACGTGATCGCGGAGAAGACCGGCTCGTTGATCGCCACCTCGGCCCGCTTCGGCGGCATGTTCGGCGGCGCGTCCAGCGCGCACACCGAGGCCCTGGCCGGGTACGGCGAGACCATCGGGGTGGCCTTCCAGCTCTCCGACGACCTGCTCGACATCGCCAGCGAGTCGATGCAGTCCGGCAAGACCCCCGGCACCGACCTGCGCGAGGGCGTCCCGACCCTGCCGGTGCTCTACGCGCTGGCCTCGGACGACTCGGACGCCGCCAGCGTACGGCTGCGGGAAATTCTGGCCACCGGCCCGCTGGTCGATGACGCGCTGCACACCGAGGCGCTCGGCCTGCTCCGCGAGTCCCCAGCGCTCAAGCGTGCCCGGGAGACCGTCCGCAGCTACGCCGAGGACGCGCGGGCGCAGCTCGCTCCCCTTCCCGAGAGCCCGGCCCGCCACGCCCTCGAATCCCTCTGCGACTACATCGCCGACCGCACCAGCTAACCCCCCACCCCCCCACCCCCGACCGTGCGGTCGGTCATGAAGTTGTTGCCACGACACGCCGTGCTGGCGGGCAACAACCTCATGATCACGCGGGCGGGACGGAGGGACTGGGCCGCGGGGTGGGTTAGGGGGCGGAGCCAGCGAGGAGGCGGCTGCCGGTCAGCATGAGGAGGGCGGCCAGGAGCATCGACGCCGCGGCCGACGCCCACATGATGGGGTAGCCGAGCGCGCCGGCCAGGGCGCCGAGGCAGAGCGGGCCGACGCAGCCGCCCGCGTACACCCCGGTCTGGGTGATGGAGGTGGCGGCGGCCGGAGCCTGCGGATGGAGCCGGACCACCGCAAAGTTCATCAGGCCAGGCCAGGCCCAGCCGAGCCCGAAGCCGAGCAGCACGCCGGTGACCAGCGGCGCCGGCCCGGCCACCGCGAGCAGGGCCAGCCCGACCGCGCCGACCACCAGCATGCCGGCGATCAGCGCGACGTGCCCGGTCTCCCGGCGGTCAGCGAGCCAGCCGGCGCCGACCCGGGCCAGCACGCAGACCGCGCTGCCCAGGGTGAGCGTCAGGCCGGCCAGGGCCGGTGACAGCCCCCGGCCGGCGGACGAGTCCACCAGGAAGGTGCCCAGCGCGTTCGCCGCGCCGGACGCCAGGGTGGCGGCCAGGCCGATCACCACCAGCGCCACGGTGGCCCGGCCCGCCCGTCCGGCGGCGGCCGGCCGCGTCGGGTCGCGCTCCTGCCAGGGTACGGCGGGCAGGGCGGCCAGCGCCGCCCCGGCGGCGGCCACGAACGCCCAGCGCCAGCCGGCGGTCAGCGCGATGGTGGGCACCGCCGCCCCGGCCAGCAGGGTGGAGACCGGGATGGCGGCCTGCTTCACCCCGAAGGAGAGTCCCTGCCGGTGGGCGGGCACGTGCCGGGCCAGCGCCGCGTTGCTGGCGAGCTGCCCGAGGGCGTTCGCGGCGGCGCTGAGCCCGAGCAGCGCGACCAGCATCGGGTACGACCGGGCCAGCCCCGCCACGGCCAGCAGCGAGCCGGCGGAGAGCAGGATGCCGGCGCGGGCCACCACGGCGGCGCCGTACCGCTCGACCAGCGCGCCGGAGGGGACCGACGCGAGCGCGCTGATCCCGAAGTAGACCGAGACGGCCAGGCCCAGCCCGGCGGGGGAGAAGTGCAGTTCGTCGCCCATCTGCACGGCGAGGCCACCGACCAGGAAGACGGGCAGGACACAGGCGATGGTGGTGGCGATCGCGCCCGCGCTGGCGCGGACGGTACGGCGGCGGGACGTGGGCGGCGCGGGGTGCAGCACGGTGTCAGTCATGGCCAGGCAAACCTACGCCGGCCACGTTTCGGCGGCGGCCGTCACGTTTTGGCAGCTGATCGTGTCTGTCGGTGCACGGCCAGTGCCTGGTGATCTGGCATCCTCGATCCGAACAGGCATTTCGCACTCGGCCTGTTTTTCATATGGTGTAAGTCCCCGGCGGCGGAGGTGGTTGTGCGCGACCCCTTGGCGGAACCTTCGGACCTGATCCGCAGTGTCTCCCGCGCGCTTCGAGTGCTCGAGTCGGTCGGCCGTGCGCCGAAGGGACTCACCGTCAAGCAGATCGCCCGTCGCTGCGAGCTGACCGTGGCCACCACGTACCACCTGGTGCGCACCCTGGCCTACGAGGGTTACGTGATCCGGCGGGAGGACGGTACGTACATCGTCGGGCTGGAGGTGGCCGACCGGTACCGGGAGCTGGTGACCGCGTTCCGGGGGCCGCCGGCGGTCGGGGAGTCGCTGCGGCGGGCGGCCATGGAGACCGGCTGGAGCCACTACCTGGGGCGCTTCGTCGGCGGCCAGGTGGCGGTCACGGCGGTCGCCGAGGGGCCGCGCTCGCCGTACCTGGAGGATCTGGTGCCGGGCTTCGACGAGGGGGCGCACGCCACCGCCCTCGGCAAGAGCCTGCTCGCCACCCTCACCGCCGAGCAGCGCTTCCGCTACCTGCGCGAGTACGGCATGCGCCCGTTCACCAGCGCCACCCTGACCACCGTCGAGGCGTTCGAGGCGGATCTGGCCGCCGGTGACCGGCGCGGGATGCAGTTGGAGCTGGGGCAGTTCCGGCAGGGCGTGGCCTGCGCCGCGGTGCTGGTCACCCCGGACAAGGACATCGAGCGCCGCGTGGTGCTGGCCTGCGCGCTGCCGGCCGGCGAGATGATGACCTCCGCCCGGGTGGTCCGGGCCAAGCTGCTCACCGTCGCCCGCGCGATCGCCGACGGCATCGCCGCCGAGGGCTGACCCCGCCGAGCCTGATCGGCCCGGACTGCCGCCGAGCCGCGGCGGCCCGTACCGCCGAAAGGGCCCCTTCCCGGGGGAAGGGGCCCTTTCGGGGCGGTCCAGCGCCGAACCGCCGGGGGAACGTCAGCTGCCGACCGGGCCGCCGTCGAGGCGCCAGGTGACCACCACGCCGGGCTTGGCGAAGTCGCCGTCCGGCCAGGTGGACGCTGGGTTCGCCACCGACGCGCCGGTGATCTCGCCGGGGTGTTGCACGGCCACGAAGACCGAGCGGTTGTCCTTGGTGATGAACGGGCCGCAGGTCTCCGCGCCGACCGGCACGGTGAGGAACTGCTTCAGGTGGCCCCGCTCCGGGCCCTCGACGGCGGTGGCGAAGAGGCCGTCGTTGCTGCCCAGCGCGTTGCCGTCGGTGGCGATCCAGAGGTTGCCGGTGGCGTCGAAGGCGACGTTGTCCGGGCAGGAGATCGGCGAGACCTTGGCCTTGTCGTACCCGGCGAAGTGGGTCGACGGGTCGGTCGGGTCGCCGCAGACGATCGGCAGCGACCAGGCGAACGTCTCGGCGGTCTGGTCGCCCCGGTTCTCGACCAGCTCAAGGATCTGCCCGTGCTTGTTGAGGTTGCGCGGGTTCGCCTCGTCGGCGGCGGCCTTGCCGGCCTTGCCCCGGTCGGTGTTGTTGGTCAGCGCCACGTACACCTTGCCGGTGAGCTGACTGGGCTCGACGTCCTCCGGCCGGTCCATCTTGGTCGCGCCCACCTTGTCGGCGGCGAGCCGGGTGAAGGTGAGCACGTCCGCGGCGGTCATCCCGTCGACGTACGAGCGGTTGCCGCTGACCAGCTTGATCCACCGGCCGCGCCCGTCGAACGCCCCGTCCGCGGGGAGCTTGCCGGTGCCGTCGATCTCGCCGGCGCTGTTGCCGGTCAGCGTGGCCACGTAGAGCGTGCCCGACTCCAGCAGGGTGCGGTTGTGCTTGCGGGCCACCCAGGAGCTGCCCGGCATGAACTTCTTGTCCGAGACGAACTTGTAGAGGTAGTCGAACCGCTCGTCGTCGCCCAGGTAGGCGACCACGTGCCCACTGTCCGCCACGATCACGTTGGCGCCCTCGTGCTTGAACCGGCCCAGCGCGGTGTGCTTGCGCGGGCGGCTCTCGGGGTCGAACGGGTCGATCTCGACGATCCACCCGAAGCGGTGCGCCTCGTTGGGGTGCTTCGCCAGGTCGAAGCGCTCTTCGGCACGGTCCCACTTGCGGCTGCCGCTCGGGTAGCGCACGTCGGTCGGGATGCCGTACCGGGCCAGCTTCGGCTTCAGCTCCTCGGGCGCGCCGTCGCCGCCCACGAAGTACTGGTTGAAGTTCTCCTCGCCGGAGAGCACGGTGCCCCACGGCGTGACCCCGCCGGCGCAGTTGTTCAGCGTGCCGACGACCGTACGGCCCTTCGGGTCGGCGGCGGTACGCAGCCAGGCCGAGCCGGCGGCCGGACCGGTCAGCTCGAACGTCGTGGCGAGCGCGGTGACCCGCCGGTTGTACGGGCGCCGGCCGTGGCCCACCGGCCGCCACTGCCCGGTGCCGTCCACCCGCTCCAGCTCGACCACGGACATGCCGTGCGCGGCCATGGCCACCCGCAGCTGCTCCACGGAGAGCGCATCCTGGCTGGTGAAGCCCGGGAACATCAGGTCCTCGTTGGTGTACTCGTGGTTGACCACGAGCAGCGCCCGCCTCCGGTCGATCGGCAGCACGCCGACGAAGTCGTTGTTGTAGCCGAACTGCGTCGCCTGGGCGGCGGCGGTCTGGCCGTGCACGTCGAAGGCGGAAGCGCCGGGCACCACCGGGTCGCCCCACTTGATCACGACGGCGTGGTCGTACCCGTTCGGCACGACCAGGGTGTCGAGCTTGTTCGGCGGGATCGGCTTGAAGGTCAGCGCGCCGCTGCCCACCCCGCCGCCCGGCGCGGCCTCCGGTGCCACCGGGACGGTCGGCGCGGCGGGCGCGGCGGCGGCCGGGGCGGCGCCGGCCAGGGCGCCGGCGACGGTGCCGCCGAAGCCGAGGACCAGGGCACCGACGGCACCGGCGCGCACCACGCCGCGCCGGGACACCTCGGCGTCGACCAGGTCCCCGAAGTACGGGTTGCCGGAGGAGTTCGGTACCGGGTGGTCACAGGCGTTGCCGCAGCGGTATTGGCAGGTCATCGCGTCGCGGGCACCATGACGGGTGGCGCCCAGCAGCGGGAGCAGCCGGGGACGGTCGCTCATGGGGTGGAGCCCTCCTGATATGACGTCAGTGCTGTGCCGGGGCGTGTACGCGCACGTACGGGCCGGACCCTGCCAGGGCCTGGTGAGCGGGTACCGGCCCGGACGTGAACCGAACGTGAACAGCTGCGGCGTGACCTGCGGCTGAACCGTTCGGCCTGACGGCACGTATGAAACAGAGGAACGCATCGCTGGTCTCGCCGGAAGCGAGGTACCCGCCATCAGCGACCACGACGCCCAACTGCTGCGCGCGTTGCACGACGAGCACGCCGACGCGCTCTTCGCGCATGCCCTCCGGCTGGTCAACGGCGACCGGTCGCGCGCCGAGGACCTGGTGCAGGAGACGCTGCTCCGGGCCTGGCGGCACCCGGAGTCGCTGGACCCGGGGCGGGGTTCGGTCCGCGCCTGGCTCTTCACCACCGCCCGGAACCTGGCCATCGACGCCTGGCGGCGGCGGTCCACCCGGGTCGGCGAGATCTACACCGACGAGCTGCCCGAACCATCCGAGACGGTCGACGAGGCGGAGCGTGCGGTGGAGGCGTGGACCGTGGCCGAGGCGCTGAACCGGCTCAGCCCCACCCACCGGGACGTGCTGGTCGAATGCTTCTACCAGGGCCGGTCGGTGGCCGAGGCGGCCGCCCGGCTCGGCGTGCCGCCGGGGACGGTGAAGTCCCGCACGCACTACGCGCTGCGCTCACTACGGTTGGTGTTGGCCGAGATGGGGGTGACCCGATGACCCGCTGCGAGTTCGCGCACGACGACGGCGCGTACGTGCTGGGTGCCCTCGCCCCCGCCGAGCGGGCGGCCTACGAGCGGCACCTGGCCGGCTGCGCCGCCTGCCGGGAGGCGGTGGCCGAGATCGCCGTGCTGCCCGGTCTGCTGGGTCGGCTCGATCCGGCCGGGCTGGAGCAGTTCCTGGAGGCCGGCCCGGAGACCTCCCGGGTGCCCGCGCTGCTCGACGCCGCTCGCGAGCAGCGGCGCCGCGAGCGGTCCCGGTCGCGCCGCCGGTACGCGCTGACCGCGCTCGCCGCCGCCGTCCTCGCCGTGCTGGTCGGCGTCGGGGTGGCCCTGGTCCGCCCGGCCGCCCCGCCGAAGCCCCAGGTGGCCCTGACCGCAATGCGGCCGGTCACCGGCACGGCCCCGCTGCACGCCGAGTTCGGGCTGACCGACAAGAAGTGGGGCACCGAGGTCACCCTGCACTGCGGGTACGACCAGCGGACGGGGCACCGGGAGGCGTACACCTTCCGGCTGGTGGCGCACGGCCCGGACGGCGCGACGGAGCAGGTCGCCACCTGGCTGGCCGCTCCCGGAGACAATCTCCGGATGACCGGCGCCACCCACTTCACCCACGGCGAACTGGTCCGCCTCGAACTGCTCCGCGCCGACAACACCCCCGTCCTCGCCTACGACCTCCGCTGACAGGTCAGCGGGTCATGGCAGGCACCGGGGTGGTGGCGGCTCGTGCTGCGGCGCGGGTGCGGTGGGCGTGGCGGAGGGCGTCGGTGGTGAAGACCACCAGGGCGAGCCAGACCAGGGCGAACCCGGCCAGCCGGGCCGGCGGCATCGGTTCGTGGTAGATCAGCACCCCGCAGCCGAGTTGGAGGATCGGCCCGACGTACTGGAGCATGCCGATGGTGGAGAGCGGCAGCCGGTTCGCCGCCCCGGCGAAGAGCAGCAGCGGGATCGCGGTGGCCGCGCCCGCCAGCACCAGCAGCACGGTGTGCCCGGTCGACACGTGCCCGAAGGTCGACGTGCCCCGGCTGGTCAGCCAGGCCAGGTAGCCCAACGCGGGCAGCGCCAGCACCGCCGACTCGACGAAGAGCCCCTCCGCGGCGGGCAGTCCGAGCCGCTTCTTGACCAGCCCGTACCCGGCGAAGCTGAAGGCCAGGGTGAGCGCCAGGTACGGCAGCCGGCCGTAGTCCACGGTCAGCACCGCCACCGCCACGCCGCCGAGCCCGAGCGCCGTCCACTGTGCCGGGCGCAGCCGCTCGCGCAGCAGGAAGACCCCGATCAGCACGATGACCAGGGGATTGATGAAGTAGCCGAGGGCCGTCTCCACCACCCGGTCGGAGTTCACCCCGTAGATGTAGGTGCCCCAGTTGATCGCGATCAGGGCGGCCGCGGCGGCGATGCCGGCCAGCGCGCGGGGCCGCCGGGCCAGCGCGCGCAGGAAGCCGATGTTGCGCATCGCGGCCAGCAGCAGGGCGACGAAGACCACGGACCAGACGATCCGGTGGGCGAGGATCTCCACCGGTCCGGCCGGTCGGAGCAGCTTCAGGTAGATCGGGAAGAAACCCCAGAGGAAGTACGCGCCGAAGCCGTACAGGTAGCCGAGGCGGGTCTGGTTCACGGCTCCACCGTAAGTGGTGAGGTGGCCTGTTGCTCCTTTCCAGTGACCTGGGTCACCCGTCGGTCCAGCTGCATCCAGCGGTCCGGCTCGACGGGGGTGAAGCCGACCTTCGCGTACACCCCGTGCGCGTCGTTGGTGGCCAGCACGATGCGGCGTACGCCCAGCTCGGTCAGGTGGTCGCGGACCGCGCCGGCCAGCCAGGTGCCCAGGCCGCGGCCCCGCTCGCCGCGGTCCACGTACACGTCGCAGAGCCAGGCGAAGGTGGCCCGGTCGGTGACCACCCGGCCCACCGCCACCTGCCGCCCGTCCCCGGGCCGGTAGACCCCGAAGCCGATCGAACCGGCGAAGGCGCGCTCGACCGTGTCCCGATCCCGCCCGATCGCCCAGTACGCGTCGGTGCAGAGCCACCGGTGCACCCGGTCCAGGTCGAGCCGGGCCGGGTCGGTGCTGAGCTGGTAGCCGTCAGGGCGGGTCAGGGTGAACACCCGACCGACGCTAGTCCCGCCACCCCCGCCCCTCGCCAGCCAATTCCCGCCCACTGGCCTGGCCGGTGAGCGGGAATCGACGGGGCGGGACCGATCAGTCGCGGTCGAGGACGGCGCCGAGGAGCCAGGTCACGATGCCGACGAAGAGCGCGCCCAGCACCGCGGCCGGCCAGAAGTCGTCCACGTGGAACGGCAGCCCGGCCTCACCAGCGATCCAACTGGTGAGCAGGAACAGCAGGCCGTTCACCACCAACGCGATCAGACCGAGGGTCAGCAGGTAGAAGCCGCAGCCGACGGTCTTGATGATCGGCTGGAGTACGGCGTTGACCACACCGAAGATCACCGCGACCAGCACCAGCGTGGTCACCGTCTCGGTGACCGACTCCGACTCCAGCGAGATGCCCGGGATGAGCAACGTGGCGAGCCAGAAGGCCACCGCCGTCGAACCGAGCCGGATCAGAAGACCCTTCAGAAAACCCATGGCGGGGATCGTGCCATGGCGCGTCGACTCGCGGAACCCGTGTTGATCGGCTCAGCGGCGACCCGGTCGACCGACCAGTTGCGACTCGATCGGCGTCGGGGAGAGCAGCGCCCAGCGCAGCGCCCGCCGATTGACCACGGCGACCATGTCGTCCCGGATCCGGGTGAGCCACTCCGCCGAACCGCCGAGGCCCAGCGCGGTACCGGCCAGCGCCGCCTCGGCCGGGTCCAGTGGTTGCAGGATCGCCAGGTCGGCGCGGGCCAGCGCCGCCGAATCCGCCGGGATCAGCTCGTCCCGGACCACCAGGACGGACTGCCAGGCTGCGGCGGGCCCGACCTCCGGCGGCACCGGCCCGGCGTCGACCACCACCAGCAGCGGTTGCAGCGGCGAGCCCGGTGCGCCGCCCACCGGACGCCCGGGCGGGACCAGCGGCACCGCGCCGCCGGGAGCACCCACGCCACGGACGAAGGGCTCCCACGCCCGGGGCCGGGCCGTCTGCACCACCACCCGGGCGCCGAGCGCCAGCGCGCGCAGCGCCATGAGCTGGGCGGCGCGTACCCCGCCGACCAGCAGCAGCCGGATCGTGCCGGGACCGAAGAGGCGGACGGTCACCGCGCCGCCGTGCCGGTTGGCCCCGACCATCACCCCGGACTCGCCGACCGGCAGCTCCAGCCCGTCCAGCTCCGCGCCGGCGTTCGCCGGACCGACCGGTGCCACCGCCAGCGGCAGGGTGGCGGTCAAGCCGGCCAGGTGCTCACCGTCGAGCCGGCGTATCTCCGCGCCCAGATCGCCGACGAGCCGGCGCAGCGCCCGTTCGGCGACCGCCAGTTCCGCGCTGGTCCAGGCGGCCAGGCGTACGGTCAGCTCCGCCGGGACCGGCGCGGCGTCGGTGTCGGCGCGCGGACCGACGCAGAGCGCGACGGTGGTGGCGGTCGCCGGCAGCGCCAGCAGCCGGGGCAGTAGCCGCCGACCCGCGTCGCCACCCGGATCCGGCCACCGCCGCAGCCGGTAGGTGGCCTGGGTCAGCCCGTCCGCCGTCAGTGCCGGCCACGATTCGCGGACCGGCGCTCCGAGGTCGTGGTGGGCCAACTCGGCGACCACCCGCAGCGCGGCCGACCCGCCGAGCGGGCGGCCGGCCAGCGGGCCGAGCCGGCGCACGATCCGCCGGACCGCGCTGGAGAGCGCACGGCGCAGTTCCTCGTCCGACCAACCGTCGACCCGGACCGTCCGGACGGCGAGCACCACCCGGGACCGCCCCGCCAACCTGCCATCCGTGAGCTGGCGGTATGACGTGCCTGCCGTGCCGCCCCCGACGGCCGGCACCGGAGCGGGTGACGCGGAGAACAGCAACTGGATCCGCACCGGCGGGGTCTCCGGGCCGGGCGCGGGCAGTAGGGAGAGCGGAGCCGGCAGCGTGCGTGGGCCGTCGCCGAGCAGGTCGCCGGGGTCGCCGATCTCCAGCAGCGCGGTCATCCCGGCCGGGTCGTCCAGCACCGCGGCGGGACTGCCGGCCAGCTCGGCGGAGTGCACCGACGCGGCCGGGGCCACCAGTTCCAGCAGCGCGGCCGGTCCCGAGGTGGCCGGCAGGGCCCGCCGCCGGGAAACATGCCCCAGGCCGACCAGCAGCCATTCGTAGAGCCACCGGCCGCGCCAGCGCACCCAGGCACCGGGCAGCAGCAGGATCGCCAGCAGCAGGGCTGCCGCGGTCACCGCGACGCCCCGGCCGACCGCAGCGACCAGCGCGGCGACCGCGACCTGCGCGGCCACCACCTGACCGGCCCGCACGTCGGATGCCGGGCGCAACGCGCGAGGTGGTGGGTGCGGAGTCGGCACCGCCGGCCGTGCCGTCGTGGTCGCCGTCACCGGGCCTTCCTGGTTCGCGACTGCGGGGCTCGCAAGCCCGGCTCACTCCTCGCGCTCACGATGCCTCCGCCGCTTGCTCGTCCGGTGACGCTGCCGTGGCTGATCGTAATGGTTCGTTGTCCACAGGGGAGGCTCAGGGGGTAGCAGAACCGGAACCGGGCCGCTACCGTCAGCGACGAGTTCCGCCGAGCGCGCCCGTCCCCATCCCCCCGTTCCCGTTCCGCGCTCCGGCGATGTCCACGGTGGCCGTTCCGGCGGCCAGCCACGACCGAGGAGGCGAGGTGACGTCCGGGATGCCCCAGACCCAGGCAGAAGCCGCGGTGATGCAGCAGACCGCCGCGAAGTTCGAGCAGGTGGACCAGTCGTTGCAGACCATGCTCACCGGCCTGATGGCCGAGTTGGAGGTGTTGCAGCAGGCCTGGCGCGGCGCCGGCGGGCGGTCGTTCCAGCAGGTCAAGCAACAGTGGGCGCAGGACCAGGCGGCGCTGCAGCGCGCCCTGCGGGAGACCGCGAGCGCGATCCGCACCGCCGGCCGGCAGTACGACGTCTCGGACACCGAGGCCGCCGCCCGGGTGAGCGGCACCCACCGCGGCCTCCAGTTGCCACTCTGACCCGAAAGGACGAAGCCGATGGACCATGGTGTGCTGGTCGTCAATTTCGCCGCGCTGCAACAGGCCGGCGCGGACATCCAGAAGGCGCTCAACACCCTCGACAGCCAGCTCGGGCAGCTCGAGCGGGACGCCGCGCCGCTGGTGGCGAGCTGGTCTGGCGACGCCCGCGAGGCCTACGAGCAGCGGCAGGCCCGGTGGCGGGCCGCCTCGCAGGACCTCCAGGCCATGCTGCGTGACATCAAGCTGGCGGTGGAGGACTCCGCCGCCGACTACCTCGACACCGAGAAGCGGAACGCCAACCTGTTCCAGTGACCCCGCAGCGGCGGCGGCCCGGGCACCCACCCGGACCGCCGCCCCTGCATGCCCTGGCCGGCCCGCGTCCGGGCCGACAGGGGCCGGCGACGGCCGCCGGGTGGGGGCGGTGTGGTCGGTTCGGCTGGACCGCGCCGGTCAACGGTGGGTTCAGCCGGGGTCGGCGGGGCGCCAGCGGCGGCGGGCACCGCGGGGAAGCACCAGGGCGAGCAGCACCACGACCGTGGCTGCCGCACCGGTCGCACCCGCGACCCGGAGCGCCCGGTCCCGGGCGGCCGTCCGGCGCGCCTCCCGTGCCGCCGCGGCCGGGTCCGGCCGGTCCACCGCCAGCGCCGCCTGCCGCGCCGGTCGCCCGGTCACCGGCCCGGGCACCTCGGTGACCGCCCGGTACGGATTCAGCACCCCCGCGCCGTACCCGTCGCCGCGTCCCGGTGCCGGGTCGGCGCCGGCCACGAGCCGCCGGGCCACCTCGGCAGCACCCAACTCGGGGCGGTACTGGCGCAGCAGTGCGGCGGTGGCGGCCACGAACGGCACGGCGTAGCTGGTCCCCTCCGCCCGGTGGTGGCCCTGCCCCGGCGCGGCCATCAGCACGTCGCTGCCGGGGGCGACCAGGTCCACGTACGGGCCGGTCTGGGAGAAGGGGGAGCGGCTGCCGTCCACCCCGATCGCGCCCACCCCGAGCACCCCGTCGTACGCGGCGGGGTACGGCCGGGGATCGCCGCTGTCGTGCAGGTTGCCGGCGGCGGCCACCACGACCACGTCCCGGCGTACCGCGGCGGCGATCGCGGCCCGGACCGCCGGGTTGTCGGCGTACAGCACCACGGAGAGGTTGAGCACGTCGGCGTCGTGGTCCACCGCCCAGCGGATCGCCCGGGCGAAGTCGGCCGCGTCGACCGTACGCCCCGACTCCCGCCCCGCGACGACCTGCTGCTCGCTGACCCGTACCGGCAGGATGCGGGCGCCGGGGGCCAGCCCGCGGAACGCCACGCCCGGGCGGGCGGTGGCCGCGATGATGCTCGCCACCCCGGTGCCGTGCCCGGCGCAGTCGCGGGTGCCGTCGCCGCCGGGGTCGAGGAAGTCGGCACCGTCGAGCACCCGACCGGCCAGTTGGGGGTGGCTGCGGTCCACGCCCGAGTCGATCACCGCGACGACCACCCCGGCACCGTCGGCGAGCGGGGTGAGCCGGTCCGGCGCGTACCGTTGCTGCGGCCACGGGGTGGCTGCCACGGGCCGGGCCGGGGCGGGCGGTGAAACGCAGCCGGACGGCGCGCGGGCCGCCGCCGGCCCGGCCGGCAGCGCGGCGGTGAGGATGGTGAGCAGGGCCGCCAGGGCCGGGCGCGCGGTGGGTCGGGACATCGACCGCCTCCGTAACGTGTCGGCTCCGGAACGGGATGTTAGCGCCTCGCTCGACGGGCCGGCGTACCGCCGATGGCCAGCCATTGTGATCGTGTTCCCACCTTGTAGGTTGTAGGCGATGCCTGTGGCCTGTGCGCGGAAGGAGAGGTGGCCGTGACCGGATGGGAGCCGGCCGCCGAGGCCGAGGTGGCGATGCTGGACGCCCTGCGCGCGCAGGATCAGCAGCTCTACTTCCGCATCCTGACCAGGGTCGATCTGCTGCTACCGGTCGCCGGGCAGTCCCCGCTGGGCTGGGGGACCTGGACGACCGGTGGCCGGACGCACGTCCTGGCATTCACGTCCGCCACCGCGATGCGGGCCTGCCTGGGCGACAACGCCGGTGCCACCCGCCGCGTCCCGTACGCCGAGCTGGCGGCGGGCTGGCCCGACCACGAGTGGTGGCTCGCGGTCAATCCCGGTCTGCCGATCGAGGGCTACCTGCCCGCCTGGTTCGTGGCCCAGCTCTCCCGGGGCGACGTCCGGCTGCCGGGGCGCACCATGGGGGCCCGCGCCCGGCTGGAGCGGGTGGAGAACGCCGTCCGGGCCCGCGCCGAGGCGTCCGGCCGGGACGTGCCGCGGGCTTCCGCGCCGGCCGCCCCCGCGCCGGCCGCCCCCGCGCCGGCCGCCCCCGCGCCGGCCGCTCCGAGCAGCCGGCCGCCGTACCCGGCGGACCCGGCGACCGTGCCGTTCCCGGCGGCCCCGAGCGTCCCGGCCCGGACCTCGACCCCGAGCGCGACCGAGTCGTCGGTGCCACCGATCCCCCGTCGACCGGAACCGGCGAACGGGCACCTCACCGCGGATGGCCTCGGGCGGCTCGGCCCGCGCGGGGCGGACGAGGGTGCGGCCGGGTGGCCAGGCCCGACCACCGTGGGGGATTTCGCCCGCCGCCCGGGCGAGGTCGGCCGGCCCGCGAGCCGCGCCGCTGGCGACCGCCTCGCCCCGACGCCGGAGCCCGCCCCGGACAACCTCCCTGGCTGGGTCAGCGACCTGCGGCACCGCTCGGATGAACCGGACTCCTTCGACAACTCGGGGCGATCGGCCACGACCAACAGCCACTCCGCGCCGCCCCCGGCCCGCTCGTTCTTCGAACCCGCCTCGGGCCGGTCCGCCCGGCGTCCGTCCCCACTGGACCAACGGGAGCGGACCGGGGAACGGGGCGTCCCGCCGTCCCGGTTCGCCCAGGGCGGTCAACCGTTCCCGCGCCGCCGGCCGCTGAACGAGCCGGTGCCGGAGGACCCGACCCGGGCGTTCTCGGTCGACCCCGAGACCACACAGGCGCTCGGCCCGGGTCGCCCGGCGGAACCGCCCCGACCGTTCCGCCCCGCGCCGCCCCCGGCGTCGGCCGCGGAGGCGACCCAGGCGTTGCCCCGCCGCCAGCCCAGTCCCGCTGAAGCGCCCGACGCGGACGAGCGCACCCAGCCGATCCCGGCGGGAGATCCCGCGTTGGCCGTATCGGCGGAGGACCTGCCCCCGTCGATCGCCGAACCGGTGTCCGGGCCGCCCGCCGGGCGTCGGGGCTTCTCGCCGATCGTCATCGAGGGCACCATCATCGAGTCCCGGGACCTCACCGAGCCGGCGGAACCGCCCGCGACCCGTCCG
Source organism: Micromonospora yasonensis (assembly GCF_026013475.1). Classification (GTDB taxonomy): domain Bacteria; phylum Actinomycetota; class Actinomycetes; order Mycobacteriales; family Micromonosporaceae; genus Micromonospora; species Micromonospora yasonensis. Next base: position 64,561 of record NZ_JAPDPH010000004.1, read on the forward strand.
GGCTCCGGGCCGGGGCCGATGGTGGCCGAGCCGTATGCGGTGCCCACCATTCCCGCGGCCACCTCGGCGATGGCCAACGCGACGGGGCCGGCGGCGTACCGGACGGAGGACGAGGGGCCGGCCGCGCCCTGGGCCGGCCCCGCCGAACCCACCGTGCCGCTCACCGTCGACCCGTCCCGGCGGGCCGGCGAGAGCCGCTCCGAGCCGGCCGAACCGCTGTTCGGCGGTTCCGGGACACCCGACCGGTCCCGGTTCGAGCCGGCCGGCCCGGGGACCGAGCCGCGGTACGCGCCCGCCGCGTCGACGGAGGCGCGGACGGACCCGTCGTTCGCGCCCGCCGCCTCGACGGCGTATCCGGCCGCGCCGCCCGCCTGGTCAGCGCGAATGGCCGGGGCAGCCGATCCGGGCGGCGGTCGGCCGGCCGGGTCGACGGACGCCGGTCCGGCCTCGTGGGAGGAAGCTGTCCCGGTCGCGGACGCCGGCCCGGCACGCGAGGACTCCCGGCCAGCCGCAGCCGACTTCGTGCCGGCGAACGAGGTGGAGGAGGAGTTGCTGGGCGCGGCCGGCAGCGGCAGCACCGACGGGTTCCTCTCCACCCTGCTGCTGGCCCGGGTGCTGCTGCCCGTTGCGGCCGATTCCGCCGCCGGGAGCCGGCCGGGTGACCCCGGTTTCGTCTGGCACACCGAGCAGCTCGACGGCGGGACGTACGTGGTGGTCTACACCTCGCCCGAGCGGCTGGCCGACCGCGCCGAGCGGCCGGTCGACACCGTACGCGTGAAGTTCGTCCAGCTCATCCGGCGCTGGCCGGACGAGAGCTGGTCGTTCGCGGTGAACCCGGGCACCCCGGTCGGCGCGACGTACCCCGGCGAGCAGGTCCTCGCGCTGGCCAACTGGGCCGCCGAGGTGGGGCTCGGTGACGATCCGGAGGGCGAGCCCGAGCCGCCGGCCGCCGAGCCGACGGCGGCGACGGAGAGCCGGCCGACCCCACCGCCGGTCGACCCGACCCGTCCGGTGACCATGCAGAAGGCGATCGCCCCGAGCCAGCTCGCCTACTACCTGGAGCGCGGCTACGACCGGGTCTCCGGCTTCGTGCACCGGGCCAACGAGCTCGCCCACCTCAGTACCCCGGCCGAGCTGTTCGACGCGCTCGGCCTCGGTCACCCCGGCTCACCGTTTTCCGGGGACGCCGAGGAGATCTACGTGCTGCGCTGGCCGGCGTACCGGCCGAGCCTCTACCGCATCCCGTACGGCGGGCAGAACGAGGCCGCGATGCGGGCCATGGAGGGCTGGGTGATCGAGCGCCCGCCGTTCCGCGGCAACGGCTTCGCGCCGGGAGAGAGCAGCGACGTGGTCGCCGAGTTCAAGGTGGACAGCGCCCGGCTGCCGCACGGCGCCCAGCTGTGGCGGATCGGTGCCGACCGCACCGAGCGGGTGGTGGCGATCCTGGACACCGACGCGCTGCTCTGGCGACAGGTGGACGCGCCGTGAGCCGCGACGGCTACGTGGCCCGCTGGCAGGGCAGGGAGTACCAGGCCAGCCCGGACGGCGACGACGTCCGCCTCTACCAGCCGGAGCCGGGCGAGGGCTTCGAGGAGGTACGCCCCGGCCGGTACGTCCGGGTGGTGCCGGCCGCCGAGGTGGAGGACCTGGCGTACGCGCGGATCACCTGCACCTGGCAGGGGCAGCCGTTCATCGTGCTCGCCGAGCACGATGGCTGGTTGCGGGTGGAGTACACCGGTGGACGCTGGCCGGTGGCCCGGGCGATGGGGCTGGAGGCCTTCGACTTCGGCGTCTATCAGGGCTGGGCACCGGCGAACGAGGTCGTGGACCTGCGCGAGAAGCGGATCTGAGTCAGGACTTCGTCCAGCGCAGGATCTCGCCGAGCACCAGGTCGCGGGCCTCCAGGTGCGGGAAGTGGCCGACCCCGTCGAGCAGCCGCCACTCGTACGGTGCGCTGACGTAGCGGCCGGATCCCTGGGCGGTGCGGTGCAGCGAGGCCCCGTCCAGCGCGCCGTGCAGCTGGAGGGTCGGGGTGATCAGCGGCTTCTGCATCAGCTTGACGAACCGGTAGCCGTGCAGCCGCAGCACCGACCGGAACGCCCAGCGGTAGCCCTCCATGGCGCAGAAGGCGGCCTGCGGGATCTGCATGGCGGCCTGGCAGCACCGCGCGTACGTTTCGAACTCCGGACTGTTCACCCAGCGCGGCCCGCCCCAGCGGCGCAGGATCGCCGCCACCTCGGCGGCGTCGTCCCGGGTCAGTACGTGCTCGTAGCGGGGGAGCTGGAACTTCAGCGTCCGGGTGGCGGCGGCGAACTGGCCGCGCGGGTCGGCGAAGATGGCCGCCCGCAGTCGGAGCGGGTGCGGGGCGCCGAGCACCACCAGCCGGCGGACCAGGGTGGGGTGGAACGAGGCGGCGGTCCACGCGATGAGCCCGCCCGCCCCGCTGCCCACCAGGGTCGCCGACCGCTCGCCGAGGGCGCGGATCAGCCCGGCCACGTCGGCGGCGAGCGTGTAGCCGTCGTATCCCCGGGGTGGCTTGTCGCTGGCGCCGTACCCGCGCAGGTCGATCGCCACCGCCCGGAAGCCCGCGTCGGCGACCGCCGGCAGCATCTCCTGCCAGGCGTACCAGTACTCGGGGAAGCCGTGCAGGAAGAGCACCATCGGACCGGTGCCGGCCTCGACGACGTGGAAGCGGCTGCCGTTGGCGCCGACGAACCGGTGCGTCCACGGCCCCTCGGGCAGGACGCAGGACTCGTCGACGGGCCCGCCACGCTGGTCGGTCATGGGCACAGCCTAGGGCCGGCGATCCGCCGTAGGCCCCGCAGGTGGCGAGGATCAGGGGATTCTCCGGGACACCCCGTCGGTGGCCGGGAAGGGCGATGCCCGGGCAGGTGACCCGCCCGGGCATCGCGTGGGTGTCGCGTTGGTCAGCGGCTCAGGAGAAGCGGACCTTCATCGAGGTGCCGTGCTGCTCCAGCACGCGGATCTTGACGCCGGCGGCCGGGAGCTTGACGCCGTGGTTCGGCAGCTCCGGGTACCAGTACTGCTTGGTGTCGTCGAACAGCGGCTGCGGGGCCTGGCCGCGGACGTACTGCGGCTGGCTGTTGATGTGCAGCGTGAACGAGTCCGCCTTCCTCAGGCTGAACGGCGCGTCGTAGACCTGGACCCGGGCCCGCCAGGGGTTGCCGGTCAGGTTGTAGATCGGCCGCGGGTGCGCGTCGATGATCATGTTCCGACCCTCACCCGGGTGCTGGAACGTGTCGTTGTCCGCCCAGCGCAGGTTCCAGTAGGAGATCAGCAGACCCGTCTGGTACGCGTAGTGGTCCACGTAGTCCGGACGCGTGTTCAGGTAACCGAAGTAGTACGGGCCGGTCTTCAGGTACTTGTCGTACGAGACGTACGACCGGTTGCCGGCGATGTAGTAGTTGTCGAAGTCGCGGGTGTAGGTCTCGGCCTGGATGCTGAAGCCGTCGAGGGTCCAGCCGGCCGCGCCTGCCTCCGCGCCGTTGGTGAGGATGGTCGCCCCGTCGGCGGTCACGGCGATCGCGTCACCGTAGAAGCCACCGGCGGAGACACCGCCGTCGGTCGTGTAGTGGAGCCGGAACTGTACGTTCTTGCCGGCGAGCGAGTTCAGCGGGATGTTGACGTCGACCCAGTCGGGCACGTCGTCGTCATTGGTGTCGCTGGACCCGGTCAGCGCGAAGCGTCCGGGGGAGATTTCCTTGAGCGCCTTGCCGCCGACCGTGCCGGGTAGCGCCGACCAGGTCTGGCCGCCGTCGGTGGAGGCCTCGAAGAAGAGGTAGTCGAAGTCAGTCTCGATGTTGAAACGACCCTTCATGGTGAACGCCGCGCTGGTCTTCCCGGTGAGGTCGATCGTCCGGGTCATCGTGGTGTTCAGGTCGTCCTCGTTGCCCGAGAAGAACTGCTTCGTACCCTCGAACGGCTTGCCGTTGTCGAAGGTGTACGTGCGCTTCGGCAGCACCACGACCGCGGCCTGCGCCTTCTCGGAGTTGTACTCCTGCGGACCCAGCTCCAGGGTGCGCTTCTGGCCGGCCTTGATGACCTCGTAGTCGAGCCAGCCGAGCTGGAGCTTGTTCCAGGCGCCGAGGTCGCCGCCCCGCTCGCCGATGCCACCGTCGTCCTTGCCACCGAGCCGGCTCTGGGCCATCAGGGTCCAGTGCTCGTTGTTGTTGTCGCCGCCGCTGGTGACGTTGTAGTCGTCCGGCAGGCCGAGGTCGTGGCCGTACTCGTGGTAGAAGACGCTCCGACCGCCGTTCTCCGGCTGGATGGTGTAGTCACCGATCCACACGCCGGTGTCGCCGATCTGGGTGCCGCCGGCCGGGAAGTTGGCCGGGCCGGTGTTGCCCTGGTCGAACGCGTACGCGTACCAGCGGTGGCTCCAGATGGCGTCCTCGCCCTGGTACGGGTCACCGTCGGCCTCGTCACCGCCGGCGTGGACGATCTGGAAGTGGTCGATGTAGCCGTCCGGCTCGTTGAAGTTGCCGTCGCCGTCGTGGTCGTACCGGTCCCACTGGTCCATCGACCTGACGTCGGCGGCGATCTGCGCGTCGGTCCTGCCGGCGGCCTTCTGGTCGGCGACCCACTGGTTGGCGGCGTCGCGGACCAGTTCCCAGGTGTTGGTGCAGACGTTGCTGCCGCAGACGGCCGGGTCGCCGGTCGGGTCGTCGTCGTCCTTCGGGTCGCCCGAGCGGCCGTAGCGGGCCTCGTTGTACCGCACCTTGACCCAGTCGGTGACCTCGCCGGCGCGGCCGTCGCGCCCCGGCTGCGGGCCCGGCTGGAGCCGGCCGCCGGGGCCTGCCGGCGGGCCCGGGAGCTGGTCACCGACGCGTGCGGCCGGTGGAACATCCCGGAGCTGGCCGGACCGGCCTCGCTGGTGCTCAGCGAGCTCGTCGGCAACGTGGTCCGGCACGCGGGCACCCCGATGCAGGTGACCCTGACCCTGCGCAAGCCGTACCTGCGGGTGGCCGTGATGGACGGCAGCCCCGCCGACGCGCGGGCCGCGACCGGGCGCGACCCGCGGGCCGAGGGCGGGCGCGGGCTGATGCTGGTCCGCGAGCTGACCCAGCGGTGGGGCAGTGCGCCGGCCGGTGCCGGAAAGGTCGTCTGGGCAATGCTACCGGCGAACTGACCGAAATTACCGCTCTCGCCTGGTTTCATGGGCAGAGGGCCGGGTAGGCGTGCCCGTCCTTTCTGTCGTACGACGGGGTGAGAGTTATGCCCAATGGGGTAGTCACGGAGCCGGCACGAGACCGGGGGCCCGCGGTCCTCGCGCCCGCTCATTTCGGGGGGTATCCCGGCCCGGTCCGAGAGGCGGTCAAGGGCAACACCCTGTGGCGGCTGCTGCGCACCACCGACGCGAAGCTGATCGGCCTGCTCTACCTGGTGACGGCGTTCGTCTTCTTCCTGATCGGCGGGGTGCTGGCCCTGCTGCTCCGCGCCGAGTTGGCCCGTCCCGGGATGCAGTTCCTCTCCCCCGAGCAGTACAACCAGGCGTTCACCATGCACGGCACGATCATGCTGCTGCTGTTCGCCACCCCGCTGGTCTTCGCCTTCGGCAACTACATCGTCCCCCTGCAGATCGGCGCTCCCGACGTCTCGTTTCCCCGGCTGAACGCCTTGGCGTACTGGCTGTTCTTCTTCGGCGGCTCGATAGTCGTCGGCAGCTTCTTCACCCCCGGCGGAGCCGCGGACTTCGGCTGGTTCGCGTACACGCCGTTGAGCACGGCGCAGCACAGCCCGGGCGTGGGTGGGAACATGTGGGTGGTCGGGCTGGTGATCTCCGGCCTCGGCACCATCCTCGGCGCGGTCAACATGATCACGACGATCATCACCCTGCGCGCTCCCGGCATGACCATGTTCCGGATGCCGATCTTCACCTGGAACATCCTGCTCACCAGCGTCCTGGTGATCTTCGTGTTCCCGCTGCTCGCCGCCGCGCTCCTGGCGCTCGGGTCGGACCGGCTCCTGCACTCGCACGTCTTCGACCCGACCACCGGCGGGCAGATGCTCTGGCAGCACCTGTTCTGGTTCTTCGGCCATCCCGAGGTCTACATCGTGGCGCTGCCGTTCTTCGGCATCGTCACCGAGATCATCCCGGTCTTCTCGCGCAAGCCGATCTTCGGGTACACCGGTCTGGTGCTCGCCACCCTGGCGATCACCGTGCTGTCGATGAGCGTCTGGGCGCACCACATGTTCGGCACCGGCCAGGTGCTGCTGCCGTTCTTCAGCATCCTCAGTTACCTGATCGCCGTGCCCACCGGGGTGAAGTTCTTCAACTGGATCGGCACCATGTGGAAGGGGCAGCTCACCTTCGAGACGCCGATGCTCTTCGCCATCGGATTCCTGGTCACCTTCCTGTTCGGCGGCCTCACCGGGGTGCTGCTGGCCAGCCCACCGGTGGACTTCCACGTCACGGACACGTACTTCGTGGTGGCGCACTTCCACTACGTGCTCTTCGGCACGATCGTGTTCGCCGCGTTCGGCGGGGCCTACTTCTGGTTCCCGAAGATGACCGGGCGACTGCTCGACGAGCGGCTCGGCAAGGCGCACTTCTGGACCATGTTCGTCGGCTTCCACACGACGTTCCTGGTCCAGCACTGGCTGGGCAACGAGGGCATGCCGCGGCGGTACGCCGACTACCTGCCCAGCGACGGCTTCACCGCGCTGAACACGGTCTCCACCATCGGCTCGTTCATCCTCGGCGCCTCCACGCTGTTCTTCATCTACAACGTCTGGAAGTCCTGGCGGTACGGCGCGCAGGTGACCGTGGACGACCCGTGGGGGTACGGCAACTCCCTGGAATGGGCCACCACCTGCCCGCCACCGCTGCGCAACTTCGACCGGCTGCCCCGGATCCGCTCCGAGCGGCCCGCCTTCGATCTCAAGTACGGTCCGCTCGTCGCCAACCTCGGCCGCGACCTGCCGCAGCGCTCCACCAAGCCGCCGCAGCATTTCACCGAGGAACTGCGCCACGTGCCGTATGTCCCAGAGGCGCCGGCCGCCGAGGGCGCGCACGGCGCCCGCGAGGCCGTCGAGTACATCCCGGCGCCGCAGTCCGGCGCCCGACCGATCGACGTGCCCGAGCCGGAGGAGGTGCTCCGGCCCAGCTTCGAGGAGACCGACGAGCCGGAGGAGACCCAGCTGGGCCCGCAGCGCAGCGAGCCGACGGACCCCCGCTGGGAGCACCCCCGAGGGCACGGGGACACCCCGGAACGCTGAGCGGGCCAAAAGGGAGGGCCGGCGCCGTCGGGCGCCGGCCCTTCCACTTCTCGTACGGTCGGTCAGTCGGCCGCCGGCAGGCCGGCGGCGGCGAGCGAGCGGCGTACCGCGGGCTGCACCCGGGTCAGCCGCAGCGGCACCCCGGTACGGGCCGCCGCGTCCCGGCCCGCCATCAGCGCGGCGATGCCGCCGGCGTCGAAGCCGCCCGCGCCGACCAGGTCGACGACCACCTCCCGGGGCTGCCCGGTCACCGCCTCCAGCATCGCCCGGCGGAGCTGGTCCGCGCCGTCCCGGTCGACCTCCCCGCCGACCTCGACCACGACCCGGTCGCCGTTCTGCTTGACCGAGATCCTCGACCGGGCCGGCTCGGTCTCGGCCGCGCCGTTCTGCCACGGCGGCGGGGCGTCGGCGAGCATCGCCTGGCGCAGCCAGGTCAGGGCGCGGGAGAGCAGCCGGGAGACGTGCATCTGGGAGATGCCGAACCGGGCCGCGATCTCGGCCTGGGTCTGGTTGCCGTAGAAGCGCATCGCCAGGATCCGCCGCTCCCGCCAGGGCAGCCGGTGCAGCAGGCCGGCGACGGTGACCCGGTCGTCGACCGACTCCAGGGCGTTGTCCGACTCGCCCACCAGGTCGCCGAACTCGGCGGAACTCTCCCCGCCGACCGGGGCGTTCAGCGAGGCCGGGCTGTAGCCGGCAGCCGACTCGAGCGCGGCGAGGATCTCCTCCTCCGGCGTCTCCAGCCGCTCGGCCAGCTCGGCGACCGAGGGAGCCCGGGACAGCTCGCTGGTCAGCGCCGCGGTCGCCTGCCCGACCTCCAGGATCAGGTCACGCAGTCGCCGGGGCACGTGCACCCCCCAGGTGCGGTCCCGGAAGTGCCGCTTGATCTCGCCGACGATGGTGATCGCCGCGTACGCGGTGAAGGAGCCCCGTTCCGGGTCGTACCGGTCGACGGCGTTGACCAGGCCGAGGCGGGCCACCTGCTCCAGGTCCTCCAGCGGTTCCCCGCGCCCCCGGTAGCGGCGGGCCAGCCGGCCGGCGAAGGGCAGCGCGAACCGGACGAGATCGTCCCGCGCCTCCTGCCGCCGCTCGGGTGGCAGCCCCTCGATCCGTGCCGCGTACGCCAGGGCCGCCGCGTCGAGGTCCTCCAGGCCCCGCTCGGTGGTTGGTGGTGTGGGTGTGGTGGTCTGTCCGAACATCCGCGCCTCCCTCAGGAAGGTGTCCCCCGCCCGGATTGGGAAGACCGGTCGTGCGCGTGGTCGGGCCACGCACCGGGCCGGAAGTTGGGTTACGTGACGGAACGCCAGGAACGCTCGACGGCTCGCCACACGGCGTCGTGGGCCGTCGCAGCGAGCGGTGTTCCCGCTCCGTAGGTACTCAATCACGGACCGTAGGATCGCGAGGATGTTTCGCCGTTGTTGGTGACCGGGGCCGTCAGGAGACCAGCAACCCCAGGTGGGCGCCCGCGTCCCGGAGGACCGCGAGGGCCTCGGCCATCCCGAGCGGCGGCGGGACCGGCAGGTCGTACGGCTGGTTGCGCAACACCTCCGTGGCACGCCGGGTCGGCACCTGGCTCACCGGATAGCCGCGCGCCGAGCCCCGGTCCAGCGCCCGCCGGCGGCGGCCGAACGCCGCGACGGCGAGCCACTGCGGCAGGCCGGCCAGGGCGGGCGAGCGGACCCCGGGCGGTTCCGGCAGCACGTCCACCGAACTGAACGGCTCGCAGCCGGCGAGCCACCACTCCACCCCCTCCACCCGCCGCCGGGTCGCGTTCTCGCACCAGTACGGCACCAGCCCGGCCCGGACCACCTGCCACGGGTCGAGCAGCCGGCCGCACTCGACCACGAGCCGGTTGCCGGTCTTGCCGGCCCGGCGCAGCCAGTGCCGGTACAGATCGGCGGTGGCGGCGCTGAGCACGTCGGGCTGCGGGACGAGCACCCGGTGCAGCGGGTGGCCTCCCCGGGTGGCCCAGGTCCGCAGGCCGTGCTCGAAACCGGACTCCACGCCGTGCTCCGCATACGCCTGGGAGCAGGAGACGTCCGGCGGGGCCCAGCCCGTTCCGTCGCCACCGGCGGACCGGAGCACCTGCCGCAGCGCGTGCGCGTCCGGGTGGAAGTCCACCGGGTCGAGGCCGCTGACCGGGGAGCCGACCTGGAAGCTGTGCCCGCGTCCCGCGTCCAGCACCGGCCAGGTGCGCGCGTCGTGCAGCAGCAGCACCGGCGCGCCGGGCACCAGGCGCTCGGCCAGGAACCGGACGTACGCCCCGGGCAGCGCGCGCCAGCGCACCGCGAGCGACACCGTAACGCCGGCCGCCGCGCCCCGGCTCGCCGGACAGTGCACCTGGCGGACGTGCACGCCGGGGTTGCCGGCCAGCAGCCGGCCGGCGAGGGCCGCGCCGTGGTCCAGCGCCGCCGCCGGACGGTCCACCGTCCCCCGCGGCCAGTGCACCGCCATCTCGAAGGTGGCCGGCAGCCAGGGCACGCCCAGGGCCACCGCGAGGTGCGCCGCCGCGCCGTGCGCCGAGCCCAGCACCACCCCGGGCCAGCGCCGGTCCGGGTACTGCTCGGTGATCCAGGCGGCCACCCGCTCGGTGTCCACCTCGGCCACCCGCTCGGGCGTCAGCGCGAGCCGGCCGGCGGCCCGCACGGCGGCGGCCCGGCGCACCGGCTCGGGCGCCCCGGTGAACCGGGCGAGCGTGCCGACCTGCCCCAGGTCGCCGCAGTCGTCGCCGCGCAGCGCCCGGACCGTCGCCGCGAGCAGGACCCGCGCGGTGCTCCCGCCCGCCACAATCCGCTCGCCGGCCAGGGTGGCACCACCGGCCGTCGACCCCACGGGCCCCTTGCGCACCGACCCCACCGCGCCTCGTTCGCTCACCACGCGCCCCGGCTTCCCGTCCCTATGGGGTCTAAACGGGGCATCCCCCCACGGGCCGGACCAACCCGCGGGTGTCCGCCGGAAGGGCGATCACCTCGCACCGGGCCCAGGGATGTCGGCTCGGACTGTCACCCCACCGGCCATGATCGACTCGAGCTGCGGCAAGTCGGGGTCTCCGCGAGCTCGGAAACCCCGACATACGGCACCTGGAGTGGATCGAGAGGGCGGTGCGGCCGCGACCCGCCGCCCGGCGGTCAGACCAGGTCCTCGGCCTCCACCGCGGTGCGACGCTGCAGCATCTGCTCGCGTACCCGGCGGGCGGCGTCCCCGTCGACGAAGAGGCCACGCAGGTCGGCCAGGGCCGGCTCCGGCGGGTCCAGCGGCACCGCCGGGTCGACCACCGCCTCCAGCACGCTGGGCCGGTCGGCGGCGAGGACCTCGTCCCAGGCCGGGCCGATTAGCTCGGGCCGGTCCACCCGGACGCCGTGCAGGCCGAGCAGCCGGGCCCAGCCGGCGTACGGCACGTCGGGGCGGCGGTGCGTCGGCGGACCGGGTGGCCGCCCGCCGCCCATCCCGGAATGGTCGCGGTTGTTCAGCACCAGCACCACCAGCCGAGGATCCCGCCACTCCTGCCAGTGGTGCGCCACGGTGATCAGCTCGGCCAGCCCGTTGAGCTGCATCGCCCCGTCGCCGAGCAGGGCGATCACCGGCTCGCCGGGCCGGGCCAGCTTGGCGGCCACCGCGTACGGCAGGGCACAGCCCATCGAGCCGAGCGTGCCGCAGAGCTGGGCCCGCACCCCCGGCGGCAGTTGCAGGTGCCGGGCGTACCAGTAGATGACCGAGCCGACGTCCACCGCGACGGCCCCCCGCGGCGGCAGCCGGCCGGCGAGTTCGTGCAGCACGAGCTGCGGGTTCACCGGCTCGGCCGGGGTGGCGGCCCGCTCGGCGGCGGCCTGCCGCCAGCGGTCCACCGAGCTCTCGACCAGGTTGCGCCACTGCTGATTGGGCCGGTCGGGCACCCGGCCGAGCAACGCCCGCAGCGTCTCCCCCGCGTCGCCCACCAGCGGCACGTCCACCGGGTAGCGGTTGCCGATCCGCCGGCCGTCGATGTCGATCTGGATGGTCCGTACCTGGCCCGGCATCGGGTACCAGTCGATCCACGGGTCGTTGGTGCCGACCAGCAGCAGGGTGTCGCAGCCGCCCATGAGCTGAGCGGCGGCCGTGGTGCCCACCTCGCCGAGCACGCCGGTGTGGAACGGCAGCCGCTCGTCCAGCACCGGCTTGCCGAGCAGCGATGTCGCCACGCCCGCGCCGAGCCGGTCGACCAGCGCGACGATCTCGTCCGCCGCGCCGTGCGCCCCCTGACCGACCAGGATCGCCACCCGCTGCCCGGTGATCAGCAACGAGGCCGCCGCGTCCAGGTCGCCCTCGTGCGGCAACACCCGGGCCAGCGGCTCCCCCGGGGTCGCCGACATCACGCCCGCTGCCTGCGGCAGCAGGTCCGGTACGGTGGCCACCTGCAACGCGTACGGCAGCACCACGCAGGTCGGGCTCCGGGTCGCCGCCGCGGTACGAAACGCCTGGTCGAGCAGGGTCGGCACCTGGCCGGCGGCCCGCCCGTAGCGGACGAACTGGTTGCAGACGTCGCCGAAGAGGCGGCTCAGCCCGATCTCCTCGTGCGCGCCGCCGAGCGGTCCGGTGACGTCCTCGCCGACGATCGCCACCACCGGCTTGCTGTCCAGCTTGGCGTCGTAGAGCCCGTTGAGCAGGTGCACCGCGCTCGGCCCCTGGGTGGCCAGGCAGACCCCGATCTCGCCGGTGAACTTGGCGTGGCCGGTCGCCATGAAAGCGGCGGTCTCCTCGTGCCGGGCGGGGATGAACTCCGGGTCCCCACCGGCGGCGTCCAGCGCGGTCACCAGCGGGGCGATCGCCGCCCCCGGGTAGCCGAACGCCCGCGGCACCCGCCACGCGCGCAGCCGCTCGACCACCAGGTCCGCCACCGTACGGTCAGCCATTGCCCCGCCCGGGGGTGCTCGCGTCGACGTACCGGAGCACCGCACCGACCCCGTCGGTGAGTTCCGGCGCCTCCTCGGGCGCGAGCACGGTGAGTTCGGCGTCGGTACCGATCAGCGCGCGCAGCAGCGCGGCGTCGGCGCGGACCCGCTGCGGGTCGGCCACCGACATCGCCTCCAGTTGCCGCGGGTCGGTGGCGATCTCGGTCGGCTCGGGGCCGACCCAGAGCTCCCCGTTGGCCGAGGCGTCGTCGACGATCAGCATGGTGTCGACCTGGTTGCGCTGCAGGGCGGACACCACCGCCTCCAGGCCGGCCCCGACGTCCTCCTGCACGCCGAACCGGTCCAGCGCGGTGCTGATCCGCTGGTCGGTGATCTCGGCGATGGTCTGTACGGTGAGGTCGTCCATCGCCATCGGGTCGGCGCCCCGGCTGCGGGAGCCGGCGTCGGTCCGCACCAGGACGTCCTGCCAGCGCTCCGGGAGCTGGGCGGCGATCACGCCGGTGGCGCGGATGTCTCCGGCCACCACCACCACGTCCGCGCCGACCTTGTCGGCCAGCTCGGCGGTGGCGGCGGCGACGTCGCCGGCGTTGTGGTGCCAGGCCTCCATGGCGGCACGCTGGTAACGGGACTGGGACCAGCCGCCCGGCTTGACCCGGCGAAGCTGGTAGCTCTCCCGTCCGACGACGTGCGCCTTCCGGGGCACCCCGCCGGCGCTGACCGCGATGGTGTCCGCCCCGATCCGGTCGGCCAGCACCCGCACCCACGCGATCTGCTCGCCGCGCTGGGCGACCAGCGGCATGGTGTGCGGCAGGGCGGACCAGGTGGCGAGGTCCCGCAGCGGCGGCGCGGAGAGGTATTCGGTCAGCACCACCCGGCCCCGGGTGGCGAAGACGGCGATGCCGTAGTCCCCCGGCATCGGGTCGTGCCGGCGGACGACGTCCTCGACCGCGTCGACGGTCACCTGGTCGGCGCCCTGCTCCAGCAGGTGTCCCTTCAGGGACCGCCAGCGCAGATCGACCGCGGGCCGCGAGTCGTGGGTGTCCCGGGAGGCGTCCAGGTACACCGAACACCACGGTCCGGGACGGTCGTAGAGCGGGCGCAGGAAGGACAGCTGCATGCTCGACCCCTTTCCAGCTCGGCCGCACGCATACCCGCGCCGCCCGGGATGTCACCTGACCGCCGGGGCACGTGACCGAAGTTCATTCACGTCGTTCAACCCGAATGGCCGATACCATCAGTGCACACAGCGGGACTCTGGGTGGTGAACATGGACACGGAGCTGCACACCCGGCGCGTCGTCCGACCGACGGAACGCATCGTCACCGGACGGTTGGTCCGGCTGATGGACGGGTACGCCCGCGAGATCCGGGTCGGGCAGCCCGTCCTGGTCGGCGTGTTGACCGCGGCCGGCGTGGCGGGGCTGCTGACGCGCCTGGTCCGCGCTCTGTTGCGCAACGGTGGCGGGGGTGCCCGACGCAGCTTCAAGGAGCTGAAGAAGGGCCCCGAGTTCCTGGTCACCCCGGTCCGGGTACGCGACACCACGGACCGGCTGGTGGAGGTGGAGCTGCACGGTCACCTGCCGCAGAGTGCCCTGCACCCCGGCGACCACGTACAGCTCACCCTGCGCCCGCAGCGCGACGCGGACCTGCCGCCCCGCATCGAGCGGATCGTCAACCTGACCACGGGGCAGTTGCTGACCCCGCGTACCGCCACGGTCTGGTCCCATCTCGGCCCACCGCTGCTGCTCCGGGCGCTCCTGGGCGCGCTGCTGGTGCTGGCGGTCGCCGCCTGCTCGGTGCTCACCTGACCTCGCCACCCCCGATGAACCGGGTCGACACGCGGGCGCGACAGGGATCACCGGGGCCACCGTTGGGTAGATAAAGGTCCATCGGGCCTTCCCCGCCTTGCCGTCGACGTGCGAGGTTAGAGAAACCAACGGTGACAGGGCGGTGACCATGGGCGAGGACGTCGGCGCGCGGACCTTCAGCCGGGAGGACCGGGCCCGCTACCGGGAGAAGGTACGGCGCTGTCTGGACGTCTTCGCGGAGATGCTGCGCGAGTCGCGCTTCGACGTGGAACGGCCGATGACCGGGCTGGAGATCGAGCTCAACCTGGTCGACGACGACGCGCAGCCGGCGATGCGCAACGCGGACGTGCTCGCCGCGGTGGCCGACCCGGCCTTCCAGACCGAGCTGGGTCAATTCAACGTGGAGATCAACGTGGCGCCCCGCCGGCTCGCCGGCACCGGCACCGCCGAGTTCGAGGAGGACGTCCGGGCCAGCCTGAACGCGGCCGAGGAGAAGGCCCGCACCGTCGACGCGCACATGGTGATGATCGGCATCCTGCCGACCCTGCGACCCGAGCACCTGACCGCCGCCACCCTGTCGGCGAATTCCCGCTACGCGCTGCTGAACGAGCAGATCTTCGCCGCCCGGGGCGAGGACCTGCCGATCTCCATCACCGGGGTGGAACGGCTGGCCATCACCGCCGACACCATCACCCCCGAGGCCGCCTGCACCAGCACCCAGTTCCACCTCCAGGTCAGCCCGGCGCAGTTCGCCGACCACTGGAACGCCGCGCAGGCCGTCGCCGGCATCCAGGTCGCGCTCGGCGCGAACTCGCCGCTCTTCTTCGGCCGCGAGCTGTGGCGGGAGACCCGCGTCCCGCTGTTCCAGCAGGCCACCGACACCCGCGCCGAGGAGATCAAGGCCCAGGGGGTACGCCCCCGGGTCTGGTTCGGCGAACGCTGGATCACCAGCGTCTTCGACCTGTTCGAGGAGAACGTGCGCTACTTCCCGGCGCTGCTGCCGGTCTGCGATCCGGAGGACCCGGCGCAGGCGCTGGCCAGCGGCGGGGTGCCGAAGCTCGCCGAACTGCGGCTGCACAACGGCACCATCTACCGGTGGAACCGCCCGGTGTACGACGTCCTGAAGGGACGCCCCCACCTGCGGGTGGAGAACCGGGTGCTGCCGGCCGGCCCGACCGTGGTCGACACCGTCGCCAACGGCGCCTTCTACTTCGGGCTGGTCCGCGCGCTCGCCGAGTCGGACCGGCCGCTGTGGTCGCAAATGTCGTTCAGCGCCGCCGAGGAGAACTTCACCGTGTGCGCCCGGCACGGCATCGACGCCCAGGTGTTCTGGCCCGGGCTGGGCTACCTGCCGGTGACCGAGCTGGTGCTGCGCCGGCTGCTGCCGCTGGCCCACCACGGGCTGGACCGGTGGGGCCTCGACCCGGACGAACGGGACCGGCTGCTCGGCATCATCGAGCAGCGCTGCCTCACCGGGCGCAACGGCGCCACCTGGCAGGTGGAGACGCTGCACCGGCTGGAGTCCGCCGACCACCTGGACCGGCCGGCGGCGCTACGCGAGGTGGTCCGCCACTACGTCGACCTGATGCACAGCAACCGCCCGGTCCACGAGTGGCCGATCCCCTGAGGGTTCAGGCCAGTCGGCGTCAGCCAGCCCGCCGTTCGCGGTCCTCCCGGGTCCATCCGAGAAAGCGGCGGTGCAACACCCCTGCCGGCGTCCACGGCATGTCCTCGGTGGCCTGGACGAGATAGGAGCCGAGGTAAAGGGCCAGCGACACCGGAGCATGGGAATACTCCGCTCGCAGCTCACGCTTCCGCGTCGGGCACGGCCAGGGCAGGCCGCAGCCTCCGCAGCTCCAGATCGGCATGACCGGGCCGTGGGTGGTCACCGCACACCATCCAGGAACCGGGCGCTGAGCGTCCGAGCCTGCCGACTGGTCGCCCACTCCACCTGCCAACACGGGTACGGAGTCAGCCGCGACCACCACGCCCGGCAACCAACACACATCCCGTCCAGCCCACGGACGTGTACCGCGAGAATCGCCTGGTCCAGTTCGTCGTTCACTCGGCTTCTCCATGCGGCCAGTGGCCCCGGTTGATTGGTATCCGGTGCCGGGCATGGCAGGGCAGCTCGCCACCGCATCGGCAGATGCGCCGCCAGTTCCGCCAGGACCAGACCGGCTGGTGCCGTCTGGCGAGGGTCAGCGCGGTCGCGAGCAGATATTCCTCGTACGAGACACGCTGGCCGCCGCCATGAAAGCCCGCTCCCTGCCGGCTCACCGGTGGTCCCTCGTCCCGCAGCCGGTGCTCTGGCCCAGCGCCATCGGCACAGTCGGCACTATCTGCCTCGGTCCGTCGTCGGACCGCCATCGGGCCATCCGGCGATCGACCGGTTCATTAGCGCTGGTCATGCCGCCACCGCCGGTCCGGAACCGCCCTTGTGGTGTCCTCCACCGGTATTCGATCCGCCTCGGCCTGCGCCAGGAGCCGCCTTTTCGCGGCCTCCCGCTCAGCCGCCTCAACCTGCTCGCCCCGGCTCACTGGTGGCTCGTCGCCCCGCATCCCCACCTCCGTCATCGCCTTCACTGAGTTCCTGATAGCGAGGGAAGCCGACTGCTCTTGGGCCGGACCAGATGGCGGGCGATGTGCGCTATTGCGCTGGACCGGCCCGGGTTGCGCGGGGTTGCGCGGGTCCCCGCACCGCCGCTCCACCACATAGACTCATCACTGCTAGTAGTCACTCGATGCCAGGAGGCATATCCGTGGTGCGGCCGATCACGAATGCGGCGTTCGAAGCGCTGCTGCACGCCGCCGACTACAGCAACGCCCATGGCGCCTTCGCCCGCCAGCTCAATCACGCGGGCCGAGTCCACGGCACCTGGCGCTATGACGCCGCCAGCGTCTACTGGTGGCTCCGGGGACGCCGACCTGCGGGGTACGTACAGGCCGCCATGGCCGAGACGTTCGCCCGCAAGCTCGGTCGCCCGGTCGCGGTCTCGGAACTCGGATTCACGACAACCCAAATCACGGCGAACGCCGCCTATCCCACCTCGATCAGTCACGCGATCAACGCCGCCGAGCAGCTTTGGACGATGCTCGCCAGGCAGATTGAATTCCGATCCGACGCGACGTACCAAGGCGACGCGGCCCTACAAGCAGCGCTCTCGTGGCGGTACGACCTGGCGGACCAGGCCGTCAGCCACAACGGCCGGCAGCATGTCACGGCTGCCGACATCGAGTCGCTAAACGTCCTCGCGGACCACTTCATCGACCTTGACCGCCGCCAAGGCGGAGGCTCCCCGCGCACGCGCGCCCTAATTGCCGACTTCCTCGTGCGTCAGGTCGTCCCCATGCTGCACGGCACCTATACCGACGGCATCGGACGTGACCTCATGCGCGCAGCCGCAAGGCTGTCCGGCCAACTCGCCTTCATGTCCTATGACGCAGGCGACCACGGCACCGCGCAGTACCACCTCACTATCGCCCTGCGGCTCGCCAAGGCCGCCGACGACCACCTCTACGGCGCTCACCTGTTAGCCAACCTCGCCACCCAGGCCGTCTACCTTGGGCATGCCCTGGACGCCGCCCGGCTCGCCGAGGCAGCCATCGACGGAGCAGGTCGTGCCCCCGCCGCCGTACGCGCCCGGCTCTACACCACCGCTGCCAGCGCATACGGCAGGTCAGGCGAAAGGCGGGCCTGTCAGACAGCGCTCACCAAAGCCCAACGCGCCATCGATCGAACGATCCCCGGCGCCAGTCCACACTGGGTCAACTACTTCAGTCCAGCCCACTTCGCCGGGACAGCGCTGAAGTGCCTGAGCGACCTGGGCCTCCACCGACAAGCCCTGCGACACGCGCCCGACGCGATCGCTCTCGCCAGCAATAACGCCCGGACGCGCGCTTTGCACACCGCCCTCATCGCCACGACCCATGCCCGTGACGGCGACATCGGCGCCGCCTGCGTCTGGGGCAGGGAACTAACACAGCACGTGCCCGAAGTGTGCTCCGCCCGCGTGTCACGCCGCGTCCGCGAACTCACCGCCGCGCTGGGCCCTCATCAAGCAGTGCCCGAGGTCAATGAGCTCCTGCACACCCTCGCCACCCCATCAGCGCAAGAGTGAGGCAGGTCAGAGTACGACGGGTCGGCTAGCGTCACCGAGGTGACGTGGACGGAGCCCACCATCTGGTACGCCAACCTGCCCGCCTTTTATGCCGCAGCAGCCGCCTTCATCACAGACCCGGCCGACAACGTCCTGCTCGTCAAACCCACCTACCGCGATCACTGGGCCTTCCCGGGCGGGTACGTGGAGGAGGACGAATATCCCCATCAGGCTTGCGCTCGTGAGGTCCAGGAAGAGCTGGGCGTGCCCGTGGCGGTGAGAGACCTGCTCGTCGTGGACTGGGCACCTCCCGCCGGACGACGTCCACGAGCGATCATCAGCTTCACCTTTGACTGCGGAAGCATCACCGGCCCAGACGGCTTCGACCTGCCCGGACAGGAGCTCGAATGCGTCGGCTTCTTTCCACCGCAAGAGGCTGAGCAGCGCCTTCCGGGCAACGTTGCCCCACGAGTGCGCGCGGCGATGCGCGCCCGAGCCCAACATGCTCCGGTGTACCTCGCCGGCGGCTGCTCTAGCTAGTCGCTCGCGCCTTCAACCGGCACAGCGACGGACAGATAGATGAGGTCGGTCGCGTCGCTAGCCTGTTCAGCGGCCTACATGTTGTCATCGCCCGCCGCGGGCGGCTCATAGCCCAACCACGGTCCTGACCGATATAGTCCACCACGTATTCAATGCCTCAAATTCCCCCGTGAGGTGAGATGAAGAACCAGAATCGGAACCGCAAGCACTGGCTGACGCACGGATACTTCCGCACGTACCAAATTTCCTCACGCCTTGCCGCCATTGCCCAGGATCCAATAGCATACATTCGGGAACTGGAGGAGCTGACCGTAGATGGAGCAGTTCTCGCATTCCTGCGAAACTGGCAGAAGGAAAGCGTAGTCCACAAGTTCGCCAAGTGGATTTCCGACGAGATATTCATTGAGGACACCTCTGGACCCTATGTGGTCGTCGACGAAGTTCTCGATGCCGGAAAGTTCGAGAGACACCGGTACTTGCCGGTGGATATCGCTCTGCAGGCGTACGGGTTCCGCAAGCATAAGCCATTTGAGGTACCACCGCCCGATGGGGAGATGGTCAGAGTACGAGACAACATAAGCCAGTGGGAAGAGTCGAGCGTTGTGGCCGATGCTTGCTATGACTACTTCATGCAAGAACTGCGATTGAGCCAGGAGTACGACGATCTACAGAGCCAAATCGCCGACGAAGTCTTCCATACGATGTTCTTCAACCGGGTAGCTCTGGCTGGACTGAACCGATGCATAGCGATGTACGTTCAAGATCTCGGCGCTGACGCTTTCAGGGAGTTCCCGGATCTCGCTTCACTGTTCGATGGTCCCGGCAGGCTTAAGCGGACTCCTCCGCCCAAATGGGTCCGTCGAGCTGTCTTCTTTCGAGAACAAGGACGCTGCGCCGCGTGTGGCATTGACCTTTCAGGATTGCTGAACGCCCTTCCAAAAGAACAGTTCGACCACATCATTCCATTGGCCTGGGGCGGGTTGAACGACATAAGCAACCTGCAGCTACTTTGCCAGTCGTGCAACGGTAAGAAGTCTGACAACATCATGCGACCTAGCAGCCAGTATCTGCGGCTCTATGAGCTTTGAGTGCTCCTCGTTCCCGTATTCAGTATCTACACCTCGGCTGGCATCGCGGCACGGTTCGTGGACGCACCACGCACACCTCGGTGGTCCACGGCGAATCTCAGAGCGCGACAACCGCCGCCGACTCGGCCGGCAGTTCGAGCCCGTCGCGCATCACGGTCACCCCGCTCTCCGTGGCGAGCAGCACGCTGCGCACCACACCCGGCAGGTTGATCCGCTGCGGCTTGCCGGCCAGGTTCGCCACCACCAGACACTCCCCCCGGCGCATCAGCAGGAACTGGTCGCCGTGCCGGACGTCGACGTGGTCGAGCCGCGGGTCGGACAGGTCGGCACGGCGTTTGCGCAGGGCGATCAGCCGCCGGTAGAAGTCGTACATCTCGCGGTGCTCGGGCTTGTCCAGCTCGGCCCAGTCGAGCCGGGAACGGACGAAGGTCTGCGGATCCTGTGGATCGGGCACCTCCCCCGGCGGCCAGCCGTGTGCGGCGAACTCCCGCTTCCGCCCGGTGGCGACCGCCACCGCCAGCTCCGGTTCCGGGTGGCTGGTGAAGAACTGCCAGGGGGTGCTGGCCGCCCACTCCTCGCCCATGAACAGCATCGGGGTGAACGGCGCGGTCATCAGCAGGGTGGCGCCGACCCGCAGCAGCCCGGCCGACAGGGTCTGGGAGATCCGGTCGCCGGTGGCCCGGTTGCCGACCTGGTCGTGGTTCTGCAGGTACGCCACGAAGCGGTGCCCGGGCGTCCGCTGCCGGTCGACCGGGCGGCCGTGGCTGCGGTTGCGGAAGCTGGACCAGGTGCCGGCGTGGAAGAACCCGCCGGTCAGCACGTCGGTCAGGCATTCGATGGAGCCGAAGTCGCCGTAGTAGCCCTGCCGTTCCCCGGTGAGCAGGGTGTGCAGCGCGTGATGCGCGTCGTCGTTCCACTGGGCGTGCAGGCCGTACCCGCCGGCCTCGCGCGGGGTGATCAGCCGGGGGTCGTTGAGGTCGGACTCGGCGATCAGCGACAGCGGTCGCCCGAGGTGGGTGGAGAGCACCTCGACCTCGACCGCGATCTTTTCCAGCAGGTGGGTCGCCCGGGAGTCCGGCATGGCGTGCACGGCGTCCAGCCGCAGCCCGTCGACGTGGTAGTCGCGCAGCCACATCAGCACGCTGTCGACGATGTAGCGGCGTACCCCGTCGGAGTGCCGGCCGTCGAGGTTGACGGTGCGGCCCCAGGGGTTGGCCCGCTCGGCGAGGTACGGCGCGAACATCGGCGCGTAGGCCCCGGAGGGCCCGAAATGGTTGTAGACGACGTCGAGGATCACCCCCAGCCCTTTGGCGTGCGCGGCGTCGACCAGGCGTTTGAGCCCGTCCGGCCCGCCGTACGGCTGGTGCGGGGCGTACCAGCAGACCCCGTCGTAGCCCCAGTTGTGCTCGCCGTTGAAGGCGTTGACCGGCAGCAACTCGATCAGGTCGACGCCGAGGTCGACCAGGTGGTCGAGGCGGCCGATGGCCGCGTCGAAGGTGCCCTCCGGGGTGAACGTGCCGACGTGCAGCTCGTAGAGGACGCTGCCGGGCAGTTGCCGGCCGGTCCAGCCCCGATCGGTCCAGTCGAACGCGGTGTGGTCGTAGAGCCGGCTCGGCCCGTGCACGCCGGCCGGCTGCCAGGCCGACCGGGGGTCGGGCAGGGCCCGCTCGTCGTCGTCGAGGAGGAACGCGTAGTCGGTGCCCGGTCCGGTCCCGGGCACCTCGACCCGCCACCAGCCGCCCCGGCCGGGACGCATGTCGTGGTCGGCGACGCCGGGCAGGCGCAGCCGAACCCGGGCGGCCTCGGGCGCCCACACCGTGAACTCGGTCATGCGGCAGCCTCCGCGGTGGGAGCCAGCAGGGCGACGGGATAGGTGCTCAACAGATCATGAAGGAGCAGCTCAGACCCACTGTAGACCCGACCGGTGAACATGTCCGTAACACCGTGAACGGAAATCGACAGCCGGGTGCCGGGCATGGTCAGACCGACCTCTTCAGGACCAGCAGCGAGCGGTCGGGTACGCAGACGCTCCCCCCCGCCTCCACCACCGTGGTCTTCGCCGGATCCGGTTCCGCGGTGCTGATGACCTGCTCCCACCGCTGCCCGAACTCCGCCGGTGGCAGGGTGAAGTCCAGCGGCGCGTCGTGCGCGTTGAACAGCAGCAGGAACGAGTCGTCCCGGTGGCGCTGGCCGTACTGGCCACGCTCCGGGATGCCGTCGCCGTTGACGAACAGGGCCACCGAGCGGCCGAAGTCGTTGCCCCAGTCCTCGCCGGTCATCTCCCGACCGTCGGGGGTGTACCAGGCCAGGTCGGGCAGGGCGGAGCCAGCGGCCCGGCCGCCCACCGGCAGCCCGGTGAAGAACCGGCGACGGCGGAACACCTGGTGCCGGTTGCGGAAGTCGGTGAGCCGGCGGACGAAGGCCAGCAGCTCCTCGTCGGCCCGCGCCCAGTCGACCCAGGCCAGTTCGCTGTCCTGGCAGTACGCGTTGTTGTTGCCGTGCTGGGTGCGGCCCAGCTCGTCGCCGTGGCCGATCATCGGCACGCCCTGGGAGAGGATCAGGGTGGCCAGGAAGTTGCGCCGCTGGCGCGCGCGCAGGGCGAGCACCCCCGGGTCGTCGGTCTCCCCCTCGACGCCGCAGTTCCACGAGCGGTTGTGGCTCTCGCCGTCCCGGTTCTCCTCGCCGTTGGCCTCGTTGTGCTTGTCGTTGTACGAGACCAGGTCGTGGAGCGTGAACCCGTCGTGGCAGGTGACGAAGTTGATGCTGTGGAACGGGCGGCGGCCGTCGTCCTGGTAGAGGTCGGCGGAGCCGGAGATCCGGGAGGCGAACTCGGCCAGGGTGGCCGGCTCGCCGCGCCAGAAGTCCCGCACGGTGTCCCGGTACTTGCCGTTCCACTCGGTCCACTGCGGCGGGAAGTTGCCCACCTGGTAGCCGCCCGGGCCGACGTCCCACGGCTCGGCGATCAGCTTGACCCGGCCGACCACCGGGTCCTGCTGGACCACCTCGAAGAACGTGGAGAGGCGGTCCACCTCGTAGAACTCGCGGGCCAGGGTGGCGGCGAGGTCGAACCGGAAGCCGTCCACGTGCATCTCGGTGACCCAGTACCGCAACGAATCCATGATCAGCTGGAGCGAGTGCGGGCTGCGCACGTTGAGGCTGTTGCCGGTGCCGGTGTAGTCGACGAAGTGGCGCCGGTCGGACTCGGAGAGCCGGTAGTAGCTCGGCGTGTCGATGCCCTTGAAGCTCAGCGACGGGCCGAGGTGGTTGCCCTCGGCGGTGTGGTTGTAGACCACGTCGAGGATGACCTCGATGCCGGCCGCGTGCAGCGCCTTGACCATGCCACGGAACTCCTGCACCTGCTGGCCGAACCGGCCGAGCGCCGAGTAGCCGTGGTGCGGGGCGAAGAAGCCAATGGTGTTGTAGCCCCAGTAGTTGCGCAGGCCCAGGTCGGCCAGGCGGTGGTCGTGCACGAACTCGTGCACCGGCATCAGCTCGACCGCGGTCACCCCGAGCCGCTTGAAGTAGTCGATCATGACGGGTGAGGCGATGGCCGCGTACGTGCCGCGCAGCTCCGCGGGGATGTCGGGGTGGCGCATGGTCAGCCCGCGCAGTGCGCCTCGTAGATCACCGAGTGGTGGTACGGGGTGCGCGGCGGCCGGTCGTTGCCCCAGTCGAAGTACGGGTTCACCACCACCGACTTGGGCATGAACGGCGCCGAGTCGGTCTCGTTCATCCGGTCCGGGTCGCCGCCCAGCTCGTAGTCGTAGACGGCCGGGTCCCAGGTGACCTCCCCGTCGACCGCCTTGGCGTACGGGTCGAGCAGGAGCTTGTGCGGGTTGCCGCGCAGCCCGTCGGCCGGGCGCCACGGCCCGTGCACCCGGTAGCCGTAGCGCTGGCCGGGCTCGATCCCCGGAAGGTAGGCGTGCCAGACGTACGCGTCGACCTCGCGCAGCTCGACCCGGCGCTCGGCGCCGGTGTCCCACTCGTCGAACAGGCAGAGCTCGATCCGCTCCGCCACCTCCGAGAAGATCGCGAAGTTGGTCCCCATCCCGTCGTAGCTGGCGCCAAGGGGGTAGCTCTCGCCCGGCCAGACCTGCATGTCGCTCCTTCAGCCCACGATCACGAGCGCACCGGACGGCCGGGCCGCCGGTGCGCACGCCGTTAATGCCCCGCCGTACGCATCGCCAATCCAGCTGTTCGGGCCGTCGCCGGAATCCACCCACCTGAGGCCGGCCGGCCCTTCGGGTGTCTTCCGTCACGAACGCCCTTTTCCACGTGCGGGTCGGCGCGGGATGCCGTTTCCTTGTTGGTGGACGCGCGCGCCCGCGCGGGTCCACTCGGCCTCTCGGCCACCTCACCACGCTTCCCACGCCGCCAGTGTCGCCGGCGCGTTCCAGCATGCATGGACGGAGATTGATGTGACCATCCTGCGGGTCGGCGAGCAGCCCGCCACCGCGACGGACCGGACCCACCGCCCCACTCTCACCTCCCGCCCCGCCATTCCGCAGCAGTCCGGCGTGCCGTCCCGGCCCCGGCGCATCCTCATGCTGTCGTGGGAGTACCCGCCGGTGCTCGTCGGTGGTCTCGGCCGCCACGTGCACGCCCTCTCCGTCGCCCTGGCCGCCGCCGGTCACGAGGTCACCGTCGTCACCCGCCACGCCGAGGGCGCGCCCCTGGAGGAGTACGCCGACGGGGTGCGGATCGTCCGCGCCGCCGAGGATCCGGTCACCTTCCCGCTCGCCACCGGCTCGCTGCTGGCCTGGACCATGGCGTTCAACCACACCCTGACCCGGGCCGCGCTGCGCGCCGCCGAGTCCGGCGGGTACGACGTCATCCACGCCCACGACTGGCTGGTCGCGCACACCGCGATGACCCTGCGCGAGCACCTGGACATCCCGCTGGTCAGCACCATCCACGCCACCGAGGCCGGCCGGCACCAGGGCTGGCTGCCCGAGGAGATGAACCGGACCATCCACGGCGTCGAGCACTGGCTGGCCGCCGAGTCCGGCCGGGTGATCGTCTGCTCCGGCTACATGCGCGACGAGGTGGCCGCGCTGTTCGACGTGCCCGGCGCGCGGGTGGACGTGGTGCCCAACGGGGTCGAGCCGCAGCGCTGGCGGGTGCCGGCGAGCGCGGTCGCCGCCGCGCGGCGCCGGTTCGCCGGGGACGGCCCGCTGGTCACCTTCGCCGGCCGGCTGGTCTACGAGAAGGGCGTGCAGCACCTGCTCGCCGGGCTCCCCCGGCTGCGGGAGCGGCACCCCGGGCTGCGCGCGGTGGTGGTCGGCGACGGGCCGTACAAGGCGACCCTGGAGGCCGAGGTGCACCGGCTCGGGCTGGGCGGCACGGTCAGCATGCCCGGGTTCCTCGGCGGCACCGACCTGCCCGCGGTGATGGCCGCCTCCGACTGTTTCGCGGTGCCGAGCATCTACGAGCCCTTCGGCATGGTCGCCCTGGAAGGCGCGGCGGCCGGCGCGCCCCTGGCCGTGTCGCGGACCGGCGGGCTGGCCGAGATCGTCGAGCCCGGCGTCACCGGCATGACCTTCGCCCCGCACGACCCGGACGGGCTCACCGAGGCGGTGCACGCGCTGCTGGCGGACCGGGACCGGGCCCAGGCGCTGGCCCGCCGTGCTCGCGCGATGGTGCACGAGCAGTACGGCTGGGCCGCCATCGCGTCCCGCACCGCCAGCACGTACGCCGCCGCCATCGCCGGCGACGCCGCGTTCACCGCCGCCCGGGCCGAGCAGCGGATGGCCCGGGGCCACGTGCTGCCCGCCCTGCCCGAGGGCAACCTGCTGGCCGCCGCCGGCCTGCGCTGAGCACCCCGAGGCGCGCCGTCGCCCTGCGGCGGCGCGCCCGGTCGGGCGCCAGCGTCGGCGCACTTTCCCGAAGTCGCCACCTCCCGCCGCGTCGAGGCAGCAACTTCGCCGAAGTTGTCGATCTCGACAGGGGCGATCGTCGGCGGGTCACCGAGACGGCTCGACCCGGGTCATCCGGTGGTCGTGATCTTCCGTCCAGGCTGGTCGTGGCCGGTGTCCATCGGGAAGACTCGCCTGGACCTGCCGGGACGAGGGCCGAGGAGACGCGCGTGCGGGTGCTTCTGGTGGAAGACGACCTGCGCGTCGCGTCCGCACTGACCTCCGCCCTGCGCCGCCGGGGCTTCGAGGTCATCGCGGCCACCACCGTCTCCGAGGCGGCCACCGCTGGTCCGGTCGACCTCGTCCTGCTCGACCTCAACCTGCCCGACCGGGACGGCCTGGAGCTGTGCCGGCGGATCCGCCGGCAGGACGAGGACGTCGCCATCATCGCGGTGACCGCCCGCTCCGAGGAGCGTGACCGGGTGGCCGGGCTGCGCGCGGGCGCCGACGACTACGTCGTGAAGCCGTTCTCGATGGCGGAGCTGCAGGCCCGGATCGAGGCGGTGCTGCGCCGCACGGCGCGCGCCGCACGGGTCGAGGAGACGCTGGAGGTCGGTGACCTGCGGGTCGACCTCAACGCCCGGCGGGTCTGGCTGTCCGGCCGGGAGGTGAGCCTGACCCGCAAGGAGTTCGAACTGCTGATGGCGTTGGCCCGGCAGGCGGGGACCGTCGTGCCCCGGGAGCGCCTGCTGATGGACGTCTGGCAGAGCACCTGGAACTCCGGGCACACCCTCGACGTCCACATGGCGGCCCTGCGCGGCAAGCTCGACGACGCCGGGCTGGTGGAGACCGTACGCGGGGTGGGCTACCGGCTCCGGGCGAGCTGACCGGTGGACTCACCCGCGCATCCTCAGATCAATCTCAAGAAATCGTCGACCGTCAACCGTCGACGGGGTGGCTGGCGTGTGCTGTCCGGACCCGTGTCATCCCACCTGTTCTGGAGCTTCCATGAGAGACAGACGGACGACGGCCATCCTCTCCGTCCTGCTCGCCGCGGCCCTCGCGGCGGTCACCGGACCCGTACCCGCGCAGGCCGCCGCCGACGAGCCGAACCAGGTTCACGGCCTCACGGTCACGCAGGGCGACGGCTACGCCACCCTCGCCTGGACCCCGGTCGAGGGCGCCACCGACTACCAGATCGAACGCACCCCGGTCGCCGCGGACGACTCGGCCACCGGCCCCGCCGTGATCACCGGCGTCTGGCGGCCGAACCGCCAGATCAACAACTCCTCGCCGACCTTCGCCGACGCGGGATTCAACCCGGGCGCCCGGTTCCAGTGGCGGGTACGCGCCC
>NZ_JAPDPH010000040.1 GCF_026013475.1 Micromonospora yasonensis
GCGGGCCGGATCGGTGCCGGCGAACAGCAGCACCCGGTCGGACGCGTCAACGAGCAGCACCCGGGCCGCGCGACGAGGGGTGTAGACGGTCACCGCCCTAGCCTGCCAGACGCGTCCGACAACGCCCACGCCCTCCCCGGTCAGGGATTCGGGATGCCGTCGAACTGCTTGGGGACGGTGAGCCAGGTCGCCCGGTTGACCGGCCAGAAGATCGTGAAGGCCCGGCCGACCACCTGGTCCTCGGGGATGGTGGCCTCGTTGATGTCCTCGCCGGACTGCTGCCAGTGCTCCAGCGAGTCGCCGGAGGCCTCCCGGTGGTCACCCATCACCCAGAGCCGACCCTTCGGCACGGTGATGTCGAAGTCCTGGTCCGCCGGCTTGTTGCCGGGGAAGATGAACGGCTCGTCGATCGGCTTGCCGTTGATGATCAGCCGCTCCTGCGGGCCGCTGCGGTCGCAGCAGACGACGTGGTCGCCCTCGACGCCGATCACCCGCTTGATGAAGTCCTCACCCTCCGGGTTCCCGCTCCACGTGGTGGGCGCCTTGAAGACGATCACCTCGCCGCGGTGCGGCGAGCGGAAGTCGTAGACCAGTTTGTTGACCAGCACCCGATCGTCGATCTTGAGGGTGTTCTCCATGGACGGGGACGGGATGAAGAAGGTCTGCAGCACGAAGGCACGTACCAGCACTGCGACCAGGATCGCCACGCCCAGGAGAATGGGCAGCTCCTTCCAGAAGGAGCTGCGCGGCTTTTCGGTCTGCTCGTCGATCACGGGAGGAGCCTACGTCCCCGGGCGCGACGCAGTCGCCCCGAACGCGCGAGAACGGAAGCCGCGGCCGTGACCGGGAGGATCAGCACGACACCGCCCGCCGGGTCCGGATCGACCGGCACCGGGCTGGCCGGCGCCGCGTCGGACCGCGGCAGGTTCGTGAAGGTCGCCGGCACGGGCAGGGTGGTCCACCGCTGCTGCGGCCACACGATCATGAAGGCCCGGCCGATCACGTTGTCGATCGGCACCGGCCCCTGGCAGCGGGCGTCCTGCGAGACCAGCCGGTGGTCGCCCATCACGAAGATCTGCCCCGCGGGTACGACCACCTCGGTGAACTGCCGGGAGCGGCACTCCTTCGGGTTCGGCGGCAGCGTGTCGGGTGAGTCCTCCGACACGTACGCCGACTCGTCCAGCGGCACGCCGTTGACCACGACCCGGCCGTTGTCGCAGCACCACACGTGATCGCCGGGGACGCCGATGACCCGCTTGATGAAGTCCTTCTCGCCGGGCCGGCTGACCCCGACCAGGTCGCCCAGGGTGCGCCCGATCTTGCCGGCGATGTTGGTCGGTGGCGCCGGGGCCTCCTGGGCCACCCACTTGTCGGTGCCCCGGAAGACCACCACCTCGCCGCGCACCGGGTCACGGACGTCGTAGACGACCTTGTTGACCAGCACCCGGTCGCCGATGAGGAGGGTGTTCTCCATCGACCCGGACGGGATGAAGAAGGCCTGGAGCAGGAAGGTGCGGATGAGCACCGCCAGGCAGAAGGCGACGATCAGGAGCAGCGGCAACTCCTGCCAGAGGGGCATCTGCCGGCGGGTACGCCGGGCCCGCCGGCGCCACGGATCGACGGTGCCGTCCTCGTCAAGCATCTGCACCATGCCACTCTCCGGTCCGCGGAAACGACACTACCGCCCGGGAGCCTCGAGGTGAGGCCCCACGGGCGGCAGTGGACCGCTGTGCCACCGCATCGAGCGACTGCGGCGCGCCGTCCTGCTGCGCCCGTACGACCAGGGTAATGGGATCTGGTCGATACGACATCCGCGCAGTTCGGGCGGCGTGGCGAAGCTGAATTCAGCTCGCCGGCTGCTTCTCGCGCAGCTCCTTGATCTTGGCCTTCTTGCCGCGCAGCTCGCGCAGGTAGTAGAGCTTGGCGCGGCGCACGTCACCGCGGGTCACGACCTCGATCCGGTCGATCGCCGGGCTGTTGAGCGGGTAGGTCCGCTCCACGCCCACGCCGAAGCTGACCTTGCGAACCGAGAAGGTCTCGCGCAGGCCGTCACCCTGGCGGCGGATGACGACGCCCTGGAAGATCTGGACCCGGGACCGGTTGCCCTCGACCACCCGCGCGTGCACCTTGACGGTGTCGCCGGCACGGAAGTCGGGGAGGTCAACGCGCTTCGACTGGGCGTCAAGGGCGTCCAGGATGTTCATCGCTGCGTCCTCGTGAGGCTCACGGCGCATCGTCAGTCGATGCGCGAATGGGTGATTCTGACCCCCGGGTGGTGGCCGGCCGACGCCGACCCCCGGTCAGGGATCCGCGCTGCCGACCCCGGTCGAGGGCCCTCGCAGCCGCCCACGGCGTGGACGGATGCGGCAACCCCTCTACTTTGCCACATCCCCCACCGGCAATTGAAATCCACCCCGCTCCAGCGCTGCCCGGTCCTTCTTGTCCAGGTTCTCCGGCGGCAGCGCGGCGATCATGTCGGGGCGGCGGGCCGCCGTACGCAGCAGCGACTCGTCGCGCCGCCAGCGGGCGATCTTCCCGTGGTCGCCGGAGCGGAGCACCTCCGGCACCTCGTGCCCGCGCCAGTTCGCCGGCTTGGTGTACATGGGCGCTTCCAGCAGCCCGTGGGCGTGCGACTCCTCGTCCAGCGAGCCGGCGTTGCCGAGCACCCCGGGCAGCAGCCGGGTGACCGCCTCGAGGATCACCAGCACCGCCACCTCGCCGCCGAAGAGCACGTAGTCGCCGAGGGAGACCTCGGTCACCCGCATTCGGGTCGCCGCGTCGTCGAACACGCGCTGGTCGATGCCCTCGTACCGGCCGCAGGCGAAGAGCAGGTGCGACTCGGCGGCCAGTTCGTGCGCCATGGCCTGGGTGAACCGGGCGCCGACCGGGGAGGGCACCAGCAGTCGGGGCGGGGGCGCCTCCGCCGGCGCCAGGGCGTCCAGGGCCTCGCCCCACGGCTCCGGCCGCATCACCATGCCGGGTCCGCCGCCGTAGGGCGTGTCGTCGACCGTGCGGTGCACGTCGTGGGTCCAGGCCCGCAGATCGTGTACGGCCAGCCGCAGCGTGCCGTTGGCGCGGGCCCTGCCGATCAGCGACAGGTCCAGCGGGGCGAAGTACTCGGGGAAGATCGACACGATGTCGACGCGCATACCGGTGGCTCCAGCTACAGGTCGAGCAGGCCGCCGGGCGGGTCGACGACGACCCGGCCGCCGGCGAGATCCACCTCGGGCACGATCGCCTTGACGAACGGGATCAGCGCGGTACGCCCCTCGGGGCGCCGCAGCACCAGCAGGTCGGACGCGGGCGCGTGGTCGATCCGGGCCACCTCGCCGAGCCGCTCGCCGGCCGGGGTGACCACGGCGAGCCCGACCAACTGGTGGTCGTGGAACTCCTCCGGGTCCTCCGGGGCCGCGACGTCGGCGCTGTCCACGCCGATCAGGGTGCCGCGCAGCGCCTCGGCGACGTCGCGGTCCAGCACGCCCTCGAAGGCGACCAGCAGTCGCCCCTGGTGGAAGCGCGCCGACTCGACGGTCAGCTCCTCCGGCACGCGGTAGGCGCCGGGCTCCGCGGGCGCGACCGCACCCGGTTCGGTGCGCAGCACCGAACCGGGTGCGAAACGTGCTTCGGGCTCATCGGTCCGCACCTCCACGGTGACCTCACCGCGGATACCGTGCGGCTTACCGATCCGGCCGACGATGAGAAGCATCAGTACGAGTCGACGATGTCGACGCGCACCCCGCGCCCACCGATGGAGCCGATCACCTGGCGCAGCGCCTTGGCGGTCCGGCCGGACCGCCCGATCACCGTGCCGAGATCCTCCGGGTGCACGCGGACCTCGAGCCGCTTGCCCCGGCGGGAGTCGACCATCCGCACCCGGACGTCGTCCGGGTGGTCGACGATCCCCTTGACCAGGTGCTCCAGGGCGGGACGCAGCGCCATGTCAGGCCTGCTCGCCGGACTCGGCACCGGTCTGCTCCTCGGCCTTCGGCGCCTCGGCGGCCGGGGCCTGGGCCTTGGCGGCCTTCTTGGCCGGAGCCGGGGTCTCCGCCAGGCCAGCGGCGGCCTTCGCCTCGGCCTCGTACGCCGCCTTGCGGTCGGCCCGCTCCGGGGCGACCTTCAGCGGGGCCGGGGCCGGCAGGCCCTTGAACTTCTGCCAGTCACCGGTCAGCTCCAGCAGACGCTGCACGGCCTCGCTCGGCTGGGCGCCGACGGACAGCCAGTACTGCACCCGCTCCGACTTGACCTCGATCACCGAAGGGTCCTCCTTCGGCTGGTACACACCGACGAACTCGATCGCGCGACCGTCACGCTTGGTGCGCGAGTCGGCGACGACGATGCGGTACTGCGGGTTGCGGATCTTGCCCATCCGCAGGAGCCGGATCTTTACGGCCACAGTTGTTTCGCTCCTGTTGCGATCTCACCGGCCCGGTACGGGCGGTGTGCGGGTGAGCGCCGACCGGCACAGTGGGGTTGGGCCGGAGACTGCTCGGTGGACTGGCGACGTGCCCGGGTTAGAGGGCGCCGGACGCGCGCCGGATACCAGCGACCCATTCTGCCAGATCCGGCCCGGATCTCTCGCACCGGACCCGGACAGCTCACCCGGGTCGGGCCCGACGTGACGTACCACACGCGTCAGCGGGCTGGCGGTCGATCCCAGCCGGGCGGCAGTTCGTCCGGTACGCCCCAGTCGGCCGGCGGGGTGAAGTCGCACCAGGTGCCGTCGAAGGGGAACCGGCCGGCCTCGGCGATCCGGATCACCCGCTCCCCCTCGGCGCGGACCGCCTTCTCGTCGGGCACCCAGTAGTGGTCCGGAAAGGCGAGGCGCTCGGCGAACTCCTCCTCGTCCTTCCACTCCCAGCTCAGGTCCGGGTGCACCAGCACGTCTAGGTCCTGGTCCACCACGTCGACCCCGGCGGCCGCGCCGTCGTCCCAGCGGACGCCGGGCTCCTCCAGGTTGACGTACCAGTTCTTGAACCGGCCCCGGTCGTCCCGGAACCACCAGACCGAGTGGGCGGCGCCGGTGGGCAGGAACTTCAGCACCGGCGGCCCGTGCCAGCGGCCCTGGGCCAGCCGGTACGACGAGGTGATCCACTCGGTGAACGGCATGGCCCGCATGCCCAGCCCCGCCTCGGTCACCTCGTTCGCCACCGGCGCGCCCCGGGCGACCCAGAGCAGCAGCCCCCGGTCGTCGTCGCGTACCACGCGGGCCGACCGGACCCAACCGATCCGGCCGTGCCGCACGTTGCGGTGCATGATCAGCCGGCCTGGCTCGAACCGCACGTCACCCCCAGGCTGTTAACAGGGGGCCCCTCCTCTACCGCAGGCGTTAAGAAGGGGCCCTTCCTTGCACTTCAGTAGGCGCGGGCGAGGATGGCGACCAGGTCCGGCTCGTCCTCGGCGTCCGGCACCGAGCCGTCGGCCCGGAGCAGGCACCGGACGGTGACGCCCTGGGCGTTCGCCTCGGCCTCGCCGGGCACGCCGACCGCCGACCACGGCACCTTGGCCCAGCCGGTGGCGGCCGCCTCGATGGCCTCGGCCAGCGTGCCGACCTCGACCGTGCGGGACTGCCGGAACGCGAGGGCCTGGTCGTGCAGCGCCTGCTGGTCCGCCTCTAGCGCGGCGAGCACCGCGCCCACCACGTCGGCCACCGGGGTGACGGCCTTCGAGCCGTCCGTACGCCGGACCACGACCGCGTTGCCGGCAGCCAGGTCACGGGGGCCGACCTCGACGCGGACCGGGTAGCCGCGCAGCTCGGCGTCGACGGCGCGGCGGCCGAACGCGGTGTCGGTCCGGTCGTCCAACGCCACCCGGACGCCGGCGTCGCGCAGCGCGTCGCGCAGCTTGGCCGCCGCCTCGCCGACCCCCTCGCCGTCCTTGACGATCATCACGTACGCCTGGACCGGCGCCAGCTTCGGCGGCACCCGCAGCCCGTTGTCGTCGCCGTGACACATGATCAGCCCGCCGAGCATCCGGGTCGAGGTGCCCCAGGAGGTGGTCCAGGCGTGCTCCCGGCCGCCCTCCGCCGAGGAGAAGCTGATGTCGAACGCCTTGGCGAAGTTCTGGCCCAGCTCGTGGCTGGTGCCCATCTGCAGCGCCTTGCCGTCACCCATCATGCCTTCGCAGGTGTACGTGGCGGTGGCCCCGGCGAAGCGCTCCCGGGCGGTCTTCAGGCCGACCACCACCGGGATGCCGAGCACGTTGACCATCAGGTCCTCGTACGCCTCGTGCAGGATCCGCCGGGCGTAGGCGCGGGCGTCCTCCCGAGTGGCGTGCGCGGTGTGCCCCTCCTGCCAGAGGAACTCGCTGGTCCGCAGGAAGATCCGGGGGCGCAGCTCCCAGCGGACCACGTTCGCCCACTGGTTGAGCAGCAGCGGCAGATCCCGGTACGAGTCGACCCACTTGGCCATGAACTCGCCGATCACCGTCTCGCTGGTGGGGCGCACCACCACCGGCTCGGCGAGCTGCTTGCCGCCACCGTGGGTGACCACCGCCAGCTCCGGCGAGAAGCCCTCGACGTGCTGGGCCTCACGCTTGAGGTAGCTCTCCGGGATGAACAGCGGGAAGTACGCGTTCTCCGCGCCGGCCGCCTTGATCCGGGCGTCCATCTCGGCCTGCATCCGCTCCCAGATGGCGTAGCCGGCCGGTCGGATGACCATGGTGCCCCGCACCGGGCCGTTGTCGGCCAGCTTGGCCTTGGCGATCAGGTCCTGGTACCAGCGGGGAAAGTCCTCCGCACGGGGAGTGAGCACGCGTGCCATGACCGCACATCCTATGCGCCGCCCGGGCCCCCGCTGCGCTCGGGCGGCTACCCCGGGTCGTGTCGAGCCGCGCGAGTCAGCGCAGGACGCGACCGCGCAGGACGATGCGGGACGGGGTACGGACCACGCGCAGGTCGCGGCGCGGGTCCTCGGGGTAGACCACGAGATCGGCGAGGCCGCCCTCGACCAGGCCGGGGAAGCCCAGCCACTCCCGGGCCCGCCAGGAGGCGGCGGCGAGCACGTCCTCGGCGGACATGCCGGCCCGCTCGTGCAGCAGCAGCATCTCCTCGGCGGCGAGCCCGTGGTCGATCCCCCCGCCCGCGTCGGTGCCGACGTAGATCGGCACCCCGGCCTCGTGCGCGGCCCGGACCACCTCGGGGAAGCGGTCGCGGAGGGCCAGCATGTGGTCGGCGTACCCGGGGAACTTGGCGCGGGCCTGGTCGGCGATGCCGCCGAAGGTCTGGATGTTGATCATCGTGGGCACCAGGGCGGTGCCCTGCCGGGCCATCAGGTCGATCAGGTCGAGACTGAGCCCGGTGCCGTGCTCGACCGAGTCCACCCCGGCCCGCACCATGATCTCCACCGCGGACTCGCTGAAGGTGTGCACGGCGGCGCGTACCCCGGCGGCGTGCGCGGCGGCGACGGCGGCCGTCATGGTCTCGGCGTCCCAGGCCGGCGCCAGGTCGCCCACGCCCCGGTCGATCCAGTCGCCGACCAGCTTGACCCAGCCGTTGCCGGCGGCGGCCTGCGCGGCCACCGTGGCGGCCACCTCCGCCGCGCCGACCTCCACCCCGATGTCCCGCAGGTAGCGCTTGGGCGGGGCGACGTGCCGGCCGGCTCGGGCCAGTCGCGGCAGCTCCGGGTCGTCGTCGAGCTCCGGGTACGGGTACGGCGAGCCGGCGTCCCGGATGGCGAGCACCCCGGCGTCCCGGTCAGTACGGGCCAGCTCCCGGGCCTGGTCGAGCGAGGTGATCGGGTCCCCGCCCCGGGCGATGCCGATGTGACAGTGGGCGTCGGTCAGGCCGGGCAGCACGAAGCCGCCGTCGGCCACCGTCTCCGCCCCGGGCACCGGTTCGAAGGTGACCCGGTCGTCGACCAGCCAGATGTCCCGGACCTCGTCGTCCGGCAGGAGCACACCGCGCACATGCAGAGCCATGTGCACAGTCCTACCGGATCGCCGGCGCGGGCACGGAACCGGCCGGACGTGGTCAGCGCGGACCCTTGTCCCCACCCTTGCCGAGCTTGTTGAAGTCGATCTTCGGGAGCTTGAAGCCCGGCGGCAGACCCTGGCCGCCGGCCAGGTCGCCCGGGTCCAGACCCGGCGGGAGCTGCGGCATGCCGCCCGGGAAGCCGCCCGGCACACCGGCGCCGGTACGCGGCCGGCCGCCGCCCTTGGTGCCCTTGCGCTTGTTCTTCGGCGACTTGGTCGCCTTGCGCCGGCCCGCCCCCGGCAGGCCCATCATGCCGCCCATCTGCTTCATCATCTTCTGCGCGTCGGCAAAGCGGTTGAGCAGCTGGTTGACGTCCATGACGGTGACGCCGGAGCCGTTGGCGATGCGGGCCCGCCGGGACCCGTTGATGATCTTCGGGTTGGTGCGCTCGGTCGGGGTCATCGACCGGATGATCGCGGTGACCCGGTCGAAGTGCTTGTCGTCCAGCTCGGCGAGCTGGTCCTTCATCTGCCCCATGCCGGGCATCATGGCCAGTACGTTGGCGATCGGACCCATCCGCCGGACCGCGATGAGCTGATCGAGGAAGTCCTCCAGGGTGAAGGTCTCGCCGCCCATCAGCTTGGCGGTCATCTTCTCCTTCTGATCGGCGTCGAAGGCCGCCTCGGCCTGCTCGATCAGCGTGAGGACGTCGCCCATGCCGAGAATCCGGCTGGCCATCCGGTCGGGGTGGAAGACGTCGAAGTCCTCCAGCTTCTCGCCGGTGGAGGCGAAGAGGATCGGCTGCCCGGTGACCTCGCGGACCGACAGCGCGGCGCCACCGCGGGCGTCGCCGTCGAGCTTGGAGAGGACCACGCCGGTGATGCCCACGCCGTCGCGGAACGCCTCGGCGGTGCGGACCGCGTCCTGACCGACCATCGCGTCGATGACGAAGATGACCTCGTCGGGCTGGACCGCGTCGCGGATGTCCGCGGCCTGCTGCATCATCTCGGCGTCGATACCGAGGCGGCCGGCGGTGTCGACGATGACGATGTCGCGGGCGGCCCGCCGGGCGTGCTCGATCGAGTCGCGAGCCACCTGCACCGGGTCGCCGACGCCGTTGCCGGGGGCCGGGGCGTACACCTCGACGCCGGCCCGGCCACCGAGCACCTGGAGCTGCCCGACGGCGTTGGGGCGCTGCAGGTCGGCGGCGACCAGCAGCGGCTGGTGCCCCTGGGCCTTGAGCCAGCGGGCCAGCTTGCCGGCGAGGGTGGTCTTACCGGAACCCTGGAGACCGGCCAGCATGATCACGGTGGGCGGGTGCTTGGCGAACTGGAGCCGCCGCCCCTCGCCACCGAGGATGTTGATCAGCTCCTCGTTGACGATCTTGACGATCTGCTGGGCCGGGTTCAGCGCCTGGGAGACCTCGGCGCTCCGGGCCCGCTCCTTGACGCTCGCGATGAAGCCCTTGACCACCGGCAGGGCGACGTCGGCCTCCAGCAGCGCCATGCGGATCTCGCGCGCGGTGGCGTCGATGTCGGCGTCGGTGAGCCGGCCCTTGCCGCGGAGCTTGGTGAAGATCCCGGAGAGGCGGTCACTCAAGGTGTCAAACACACGAACATCCCGTTTGTCGTTTTCGGCGGGCACAGGGCGGCCGGGCATGTTGTCCAGCCATGGCTAGGGTAGCCCGCCGCCGACACCCGCGCTCCCGGCCGGCCGCGCCCCGCGCCCCGCGCCGAGGGGTGCCGGGCCGCGCCTCAGGAGACCACCAGCCCCGACTGGTACGCGAAGACGACGAGTTGCGCGCGGTCGCGGGCGCCGAGCTTGACCATGGCCCGGCTCACGTGGGTACGCGCGGTGGCCGGGCTCACCACCAGCCGCTCGGCGATCTCGGCGTTGCTCAGCCCCTCGCCGACCAGCCCGACCACCTCCCGCTCCCGATCGGTGAGGGTGCCGAGCCGGGGATGCGGCCGGGGCACCCGGGCCGGCCGGGTGGCGAACTCCCGGACCACCCGCCGGGTCACCGACGGCGACAGCAGCGCCTCCCCCTCGGCGACCAGCCGGATCGCCCGGAGCAGTTCGGCGGGGCGGGTGTCCTTGGTCAGGAACCCGCTGGCGCCGTGCCGCAGCGCGTCGAAGACGTACTCGTCCAGTTCGAAGGTGGTCAGCACGACCACCCGAGTGGCGCCGAGCTCCGGGTCGGCGACGATCCGCCGGGTCGCCTCGATGCCGTCCACGCCGGGCATCCGGACGTCCATCAGCACCACGTCGGGGCGCTCCCGGCGGGCCAGCTCGACGGCGCGCAGCCCGTCGGCCGCCTCGCCCACCACCGCGAGGTCGTCCTCGCTCTCCACCAGGGCACGCAGCCCGATCCGGACCAGGTCCTGGTCGTCCGCGAGCAGCACCCTGATCATCAGACCTCCTCCACCGGCAGTGTGGCGTACACCCGGAAACCGCCGCCCGGGGCGGGGCCGGCGGCGAACGTCCCGCCCAGCGCGGTGACCCGCTCCCGCATGCCGGCGAGGCCGAAGCCGCCGGTCCGGGCGGGTGCGGCGGCGGCCCCGCGACCGGTGTCGGTGACCTCAACGGCGATCTCGGCGGGCGCGTAGCGGACCCGGACGGTGGCGGTGGCCGGGCCGGCGTGACGCAACACGTTGGTCAGCGACTCCTGCACCACCCGGTACGCGGCCAGGTCCACCGCGACCGGCAACGTGCGGGGTTCCCCGTCGACCTCGACGGTCACCGGCACCCCCGCCCCGGCGAGCCGCTCGCGCAGCTGCGGCAGCTGGCCCAGCCCCGGGGCCGGCGCCCGCTCGTCGACCGCCCCGTCCCGCCGGACGACGGTGAGGGTGACCCGCAGCTCGTCCAGCGCCTCCTTGCTGGTACGGCTGATCGCGGTCAACGCCGCCTCGGCCTGCTCCGGCCGCTTGCCGAGCAGGTGCAGCGCGATCTCCGCCTGCATGTGGATGGCGGCGAGGCCGTGCCCAACCACGTCGTGCACCTCCTGGGCCACCCGCAACCGCTCGGCGTCGGCCAGCCGGCGGGCCTCGTCCACCCGGTCGCGGGCGCTGCTCTCCCGGACCAGCCGCACCGTGGTCCCCACCGCGAACGGCACCACCACCCACGCGGCGGCGGGCATCAGGCCGAGCAGGCCGGGCGACCGGGTGCCCACGAAGACGTGGACGAGCAGCACGGCCAGGGCGAGGCCGCCGGCGACGGCGGCGGTCCGCAGCGGCCGGTACGCGGCCACCGTGTAGACCGCGACGAGGAACGAGAGCAGGATCGGCCCGTACGGGTAGCCGAGCACCAGGTACGCCGTGGTCACCACGGTGACCACCGCCAGGGTGACCAGTGGCCATCGCCGGCGTACGGCGAGGACGAGCGCGGCCACCGCGACCAGGGGGTAGGTGGCCCGGCCGGTGGGCATCCCCTGGTTGAGGCCGGCCGGCCCGGTGCCGAGCAGCCCGATCGCGAGCAGGGCCAGGGCGACGAGCGCGTCGAAGAGCCCGTCGCCCCAGCCGCTTCGGTTCCGGTTCACCCGTCCCTCCCCGCCGGCCTCAGCCGATGTCCCGCCGCCGCAGCAGCACCCCGCCGACCGCTGCGAACGCGACCAGGTACGCCGCCACGATGACCGCCGCCTGCCCGCCGCCGACGGTCGCCGCGACCCCGGGGGTGTCCCCGGGCGCGCCGAGCGCGGCGGCCAGCGACCCGGCGTTCGGGCCGGGCAGTCCCTTCTGCGCCTGCGCCACCCAGTCGAGCAGCGGTGCGGCGATCGCGGCGAGCAGGTTCTGCACCGCGAGCATCCACACCAGGCCCAGCCCGACGGGCAGGGCCACCGCGCGCAGGGCGACGGCGAGCACGGCTCCGAGCATCGCCCACATCGTGGCGATGAGCCACCCCGCCCCGATACCGGTCAGCAGGTCACCCAGCCCGGGCCAGTGCACCGGCTGGGACTCGGCGACCGCGATCAGCACGCTGGCCACCGCCCCGACCGCGAACACGGCGAGCACCACGGCCAGCGCGGCGGCGGCCAGGGCGAGCAGCTTGCCGGCGTACACCTCCAGGCGCGACGGCCCCTGGGTGAGCACGGTCTTCCAGGTGGCCCAGCCGTACTCGCCACCGACGGTGAGCACGCCGAGGATCAGCACGATCGCCCCGAGGAAGACCGGCAGCCCGCCGAGCGAGTTCCCGACCAGGTGGTCGGGGAGGAGCATGGGCAGCGTCCGGTCGGTGTTCGGGCCGTCGGTGCCGCCGGCGATGCTGGCGTACGGGAACAGGTAGGTGAAGATCAGCGCGAGGGCCAGCGTGATGGCCAGCAGCAGCCAGCTGGCCGGTCGCCGGACCAGCTTGACGAGTTCGGCGTGCAAGCTACGCGACATCGGCCGTTCCCTTCTCGATAAGGTCGAAGAAGACCTGTTCCAGGTCCCGTTCCCGGGGCCGCAGCTCGCGGACGGCGAGCCCGGCGCCGACCAGCTCGGTGTTGAGCCAGGCGGCCCGGTCGGGCGCCAGCGCGAGCTCCAGCCCGCCGTCAACCACGCGGACCCGCTCCGCGCCAACCAGCGCCCGGGTCCGGGCGACGGCCTCGTCCAGCGGGTCGGCGAGCACCCGCAGCCCGGCCGTGCCGCGCAGCTCGGCGACCGTCCCCTCGGCGATCAGCCGCCCGCCGGAGATCACGCCGACCCGGTCGCAGATCTGCTCGACCTCGCCGAGCAGGTGGCTGGAGACCAGCACCGTGCACCCGGCCGCGCCGAGCCGGCGGATCAGCGTGCGCATGTCCGCCATGCCGGCCGGGTCGAGGCCGTTGGTCGGTTCGTCCAGGATCAGCAGGCGCGGGTCCTTCAGCAGGGCGCCGGCCACGCCGAGCCGCTGCTTCATGCCCAACGAGTAGCCGGCGTACCGGTCGCCGGCCCGGTCGGTGAGGTCGACCAGGTCGAGCACGAGCGCCACCCGGTCGGCGCCGACTCCGGCGTAGCGGGCCAGCACCCGCAGGTTGTCCCGCCCGGAGAGGTACGGGTAGAAGGCCGGCCCCTCGATCAACGCGCCGACGCCGGTGAGCCGGCCGGCGCCGGGCGGTCGGCCGAGCAGCCGTACCGTGCCGGCGGTGGGTCGGACGAGCCCGAGCAGCATGCGCAGGGTGGTGGTCTTCCCGGCGCCGTTGGGGCCGAGGAAGCCGTACACCTCCCCGGCTCGGACCGTCAGGTTGAGGTCCTGCACGGCGGTCAGGCCGCCGTACCGTTTGGTGAGCCCTTCGGTCTGCACTGGCAGGTTCATGCCCCGAGAGTGCCGCCGCGCGGTCCCCGGCACGTCGCCCCGGCGGCGGCTCTGCGGCTACGTCCCCCGACGTATTACACGGCGGCCAGCACGGCGGCCTCGATGCGGTTGCGGTCCGCATCCGAGGGCCAGCTGCCGACCAGGTAGAAGGCGTCCACCACGTCGGCGCCGAGGGTGGAGATCCGGGCCGCCCGGACCTGCGCACCGGCCTCGTCGAGCGCGCAGGAGACCCGGTACAGCAGCCCGGCCGCGTCGGCCGCGCGCAGCTCCAGCAGCACCGCGTCGGTGGCCGCCTCCCGGTGCCAGACCACCCGGGGCGCGGCGCCCTGGCTGCGGGCGGCGAGCGCCCGGCCGCGCAGCCGCTGGGTGACCGACACGTCGCCGGCGACCGCGCGGCGCAGGTCGGCGGTGAGCGCGATCGGGTCGGGCGCCAGCCCGTAGCGGGGCTGTACCCGGCACTCGACCAGGGCCCGGCCGTCGACCGTGGCGGCGTCTGCGGAGATCACTTCCAGCCGGTGCAGGGCCAGGCAGCCGGCCACCGTCGCGAGCAGGCCGCGCCGGTCGGCAGCGGCCACGGACACCCGGTCCTCCCGAAGGTGTACGACCGGCAGCGGCCCGGCGACCAGCGCCGGGTCGGGGTCCGGCGGGGCGGGCACCTCCCCGGTGTCCAGGGCGGTACGCACCCGGGCCACCAGTTCGGCGATCAGCCGTCCCTTCCACTGCGACCAGGCGGCCGGCCCGGTGGCGGCGGCGTCGGCCCGGACCAGGGCGTGCAGCAGTTCCAGGGTGGTGGTGTCGCCGACCTGCCCGGCCACCCCGGCGACGGTCTTCGGGTCGGACAGGTCGCGTCGGGTGGCCACGTCGGGCAGCAGCAGGTGCAGCCGGACCAGGGTGCCGATCAGCGCCGCCTCGGCCGCGGGCAGCCCGACCCGGGCGGCCACCGCCTCGGCCAGCGTCGCCCCCACCCGGCTGTGGTCGGCGAAGGTGCCGGCGGGCTCATGCCTGCCGGCCCGCCCGGCGGCACCTTCGCCGGGGAGCCCCTTGCCGATGTCGTGCAGGAACGCGCCGAGCAGCAGCAGATCCGGCCGCTCCACCTCGCGGGTGTGCCGGCTGGCCTCGTACGCGGTCTGCACCAGGTGCCGGTCGAGGGTGAACCGGTGCACCGGGTTGTGCTGGGGCAGGCTGCGCAGCCGGGTCCACTCGGGCAGCCAGCCGTCGATCAGGCCGTACCGGTCGCAGGTCTCCCAGGCGGGCACCAGGCCGGGACCGGCACCGAGCAGGGTGATCAGCGCGGCCCGGGCGGCCGGCGGCCAGGGCGCGGGCAACGGCGGGCAGTGCGCGGCCAGCCATTCGCAGGTGGCCCGGGCGATGGGCAGCCGGGTGGCGGCCGCCGCGGCGGCCACCCGCAGCGACAGGCTCGGGTCGGGGCGGGCGCCGATGGCGGTGCGGGCGAGCACCAGCTCGCCGTCGTGTTCGACGACGTCCCGGGCGACCGGCCGGCGCACCGGCCGACCGTCGGCGCCCCGGCGGCGGCCGGAGCGGAGCCGGTCGGCGGCCCGCCAGGCGTCGTCGAGGGCGTGGCTGACCGTCCGGGCGTCCCCGGCGACCCGCCGCAGCAGCGCGTCCCCATCCTCCAGGAGGAGAAGACTGGCGACGCCGTCGCGTTCCTGGGCGACAAGCCGGTCGACCCGGCGGCCGACCTGCTGGTGCAGGGCGTCCCGGGTGTCCAGCAGGCGTCGGTGGGCGGCGTGCACGGCCGGGCGCAGCGCGTCGGTGACCCCGGCGGAGGCGATGGCCCGCAGCACGCCGACGTCGCGCAGCCCGCCGGCGGCCTCCTTCAGGTCGCCTTCGAGCAGGAAGGCCAGTTCGCCGTGGGTCTCCCAGCGGGCGACGGTGATCTCCCGCAGCTTCGGCAGCTGCCGGACGGCGGTCCGCCGCCAGTGGTCGGTGGCGGTGTGGATGAGCTGGTCGGCCAGGGCCTCGTCGCCGGCCACGTGGCGGGCGTCGAGCAGGCCGAGGGCGACCTTGACGTCGTCCTGGGCGACGGAGAGCGCCTCGGCGACGGTGCGGACCGAGTGGTCCAGCCGCAGCCCGGCGTCCCAGATGGGATACCAGAGCGAGGCGGCCAGCTCGTCGGTGCCGGGCACGCCGGCGTGCAGCAGCACCAGGTCGAGGTCCCCGTACGGCGCGCACTGCCGCCGGCCGAGCCCGCCGACGGCGATCAGGGCGATCCCGTCCCGGGCCGGGAAGATCGACCGGAGCCAGCCGTCGAGCGCGTCGGCCCGGCGGGCCCGGGCCTCGGCGCCGATTCCGGCGGGAACGCCGACGACCTCGTTGACCAGGGGTTCCGCGTCGCCGTCTCCGGGGTGTCCCGACGCGTCGGTCGTGGTCAACGAGGTCATCGACACGTACGCCTTACAGGGCGTCCAGGCCGCGCTCGCCGGTACGGACCCGGACGACCTCCTCGACGCCGGTCACCCAGACCTTGCCGTCGCCGATCTTGCCGGTCCGGGCGGCACCCACGATGGCGTCGACGATCTTGTCGACGTCCATCTCGTCGGTGAGCACCTCGACCCGGATCTTGGGCAGGAACTCGACCGTGTACTCGGCGCCCCGGTACACCTCGGTGTGCCCCTTCTGCCGGCCGTAGCCCTGGACCTCGCTGACGGTCAGGCCGGCCACGCCGAGGGCGTGCAGGGCCTCCTTCACCGCGTCCAGCTGGTACGGCTTGATGACCGCGGTCACCAGCTTCATGTCCAACCCCTCCATCTCTGGAACGTTAACCGGCGACCTTCTCGCTGACCGGCTCGGCGGGTTCCGATGCCGCTCCGGTGGGCTCCGGGGCCGGCCTGGCGGCGCCGATCCCGGCCATCGCGAACGCCCCGCCGCTGCTGCCCGTGGTGGGCGACAGGTCGTACGCGCTCTCCGCGTGCTCGGCGACGTCGATGCCCTCGATCTCCGCCTCGGCGGAGACCCGGAACCCGATCGTCTTGTCGATCACGAAGCCGAGGGCGTAGGCGATCGCGAAGGAGTAGACGGTCACGATCAGCGCGCCCAGCGCCTGCTTGCCGAGCAGCGCGGCGTTGCCGCCGACCAGCAGGCCGTCGCTGGTCACCAGCGAGCTCACCGAGGCGGTGCCGAACAGGCCGATCCAGAGGCAGCCGATCCACCCGCCGACGAAGTGCACGCCGACCACGTCCAGCGAGTCGTCGTAGCCGAAACGGTACTTCAGGCCCACAGCCAGTGCGCAGACCGCGCCGGCGACGAGACCCAGCAGCACCGACGCGGCCGGGGTGATGAACGCGCAGGCCGGGGTGATCGCGACCAGGCCGGCGACCGCGCCGGAGGAGGCGCCGACCAGCGTGGGCTTGCCGTCGCGCACCCACTCCACCACGATCCAGCCGAGCAGCGCGGCGGCCGTGGCGACCTGGGTGTTGACGAAGGCCAGCGCGGTGACCCCGTCGGCGGTCAGCTCGGAGCCGGCGTTGAAGCCGAACCAGCCGAACCAGAGCAGGCCGGCGCCGAGCGCGACCAGCGGGACGTTGTGCGGCTTGGCGCTCTCCCGGGGCCAGCCGACCCGCTTGCCGAGCACCAGCACCAGCGCGAGGGCCGCGGCACCGGCGTTGATGTGCACCGCGGTACCACCGGCGAAGTCCAGCGCGCCGATGTTCTTGCCGATCAGGCCACCGCCCCAGACCATGTGCGCGACCGGGAAGTAGACCAGGGTGGCCCAGCCGAAGGCGA
Source organism: Micromonospora yasonensis (assembly GCF_026013475.1). Classification (GTDB taxonomy): domain Bacteria; phylum Actinomycetota; class Actinomycetes; order Mycobacteriales; family Micromonosporaceae; genus Micromonospora; species Micromonospora yasonensis. The sequence continues at coordinate 16,922 of NZ_JAPDPH010000040.1, forward strand.
ACACCAGCCAGCCGGCGAACTTCGTCCGGTCGGACAGGGCGCCGCTGATCAGGGCCACGGTGATGACGGCGAACATCATCTGGAAGGCGATGAAGACGTAGAGCGGGATACCGGTCTCGCCCCACAGGTCGCTTTCGCCGACGAACGTCTTGGTGCCGAGGTACTGCCCCAGGTCACCCCAGAACTTGCCGCCCTCGCCGAAGGCGACGGTGAAGCCGTAGAAAAGCCACAGGATGCTGACGAGCCCGATGGACGAGAAGCTCATCATCATCATGTTCAGCACGCCCTTGGACCGGTTCAGGCCGCCGTAGAACAGCGCGAGACCGGGCGTCATGAGCAGCACGAGCGCAGTCGAAACAAGCAGCCAGGCGGTGTTCCCGGTATCGATCTCCACGCTGCCTCCTCTCGGTGTCGAATTCCTCCCTCCGACTGAGACCTGGCAGCATCGCCCGTCAGCCGGTTGCGCGGAAGCTTGCTCGGCGGCTGTTTCCTTCACCGACACCGCTCGATTTCCGACGCGTGACGGGTTGTTTCCGGCATGTGAAGTACGCCGATCATGGTCGCGGAAACGGAAAAGAGTGGCCGTTCCGAGGAGGAACCGGCCACTCTTTCCGCAGGCGCGGTCAGTGGAGCGCGTACTCCAGCGCGTGCCGTTCGTAGTCGAGCAGCCGGAGGTCGCGCATCGGGCGCCGGAGGTGGCCCTTGTGCACGATCCGGACGAACGCCGGCTCACCGGCCGCGGCCATCCGCCGGATGCCCTCCACGTGGTCGACGATCCGCTTACGGATGGTCCGGATCAGCCGGTGCCGGTCGCGCGGGATCAGCCCGTACGCGTCGGCGAACAGCCGCAGCCGGCGCGGCCGGTCCGGGTGCTTCCAGCCGAGGGTGATGGAGTCCCGGTCGGAGAAGATCGGCACCCAGGTCCAGGCCGCGTACGCCACGTCGTAGATCCGGGCGCCGGGCGAGGCCAGGTCGAAGTCGATCAGGCCGAGGGTGCCGTCGGGCCGCCAGATCACGTTGTGCGGGGCGGCGTCGTGGTGGCAGATCACCTCGGTGTCCGGCGGGGGCGGGCCGAACGAGCGCCACACCGCGCCGGGCGGCGGGGTGAAGCCGTACTGGGCGTCGTGGAACATGCGCAGCATGGTCGCCACGGTGACCAGCGCCTCGTCGGTGACCCAGTGCGGGGCCAGCGGGTACTCCCCGCACTCCCCCTCCAGGTACGACAGCACCTCCCGGTTCCGCTCGTCCATGCCGAGGGCGCGGGGGGCGCCGGTGAAACCGACGTACTCCAGGTGGCGCAGCAGCGCGTGCACCGAGGGAGTCCACGGGCCGGCGTTGCGCCGGACCGTGTCCCCGACCCGGACCACAGTGCTGACGTTCCCGCCGTGCAGCGGGATCTCCTGTGAGGTCACGTACGGCCTCCCGAGGCGCGGCGCCAGGTGGTGGCTGGGGTCGCGCCACCCCGTGTAGGCGCGATCGTCAGTCGTCACGTCGAGGCTACGCGTCCCGGGCGAGCGGCTCGGTGCCGAGCAGCGCGTCGACGAACTGCGCCGGGTCGAACGGGGCCAGGTCGTCCGGGCCCTCGCCGAGGCCGACCAGCTTGACCGGAATGCCGAGCTTGCGCTGCACGGCGATCACGATGCCGCCCTTGGCGGTGCCGTCGAGCTTGGTCAGCACCACGCCGGTCACGTTGACCACCTCGGTGAAGACGCGGGCCTGCTCCAGGCCGTTCTGGCCGGTGGTGGCGTCCAGCACCAGCAGGGTCTCGTCGATCGGGCCGTGCTTCTCCACCACCCGCTTGACCTTGCCCAGCTCGTCCATCAGGCCGACCTTGTTCTGCAGCCGGCCGGCGGTGTCGACCAGCACGGTGTCGACCCTGGTGTCGATGCCCCGCTTGACCGCGTCGAAGGCGACGCTGGCCGGGTCGGCGGCCTCCGGCCCGCGGACGGTCTCCGCGCCGACCCGGCTGCCCCAGGTCTCCAGCTGGTCGGCGGCGGCGGCCCGGAAGGTGTCGGCCGCGCCGAGCAGCACGGTCCGCCCGTCGGCGATCAGCACCCGGGCGATCTTGCCGCAGGTGGTGGTCTTGCCGGCGCCGTTGACCCCGACGACCAGCAGCACGGCCGGCACGTCCACCTTCGGCGCGGTCTTCAGCGACCGGTCCAGGGCCGGGTCGAGGGCGTTGACCAGCTCCGCGGCGAGCAGCTCGCGCAGCTCCCCGGCGGTGCGGGTGCCAAGCACCCGGGTCCGCTCGCGGAGCCGGTCGACGATCTCCCGGGTGGCGTCGATGCCGACGTCGGCGGTGATCAGGCTGTCCTCGATCTCCTCCCAGGCGTCCTCGTCCAGGTGTTCCCGGCTGAGCAGGCCGAGCAGGCCCTTGCCGAAGACGTTCTGCGAGCGGGACAGCCGGGAGCGCAGCCGGACCAGCCGGCCGGCGGTGGGCTCGGGGACCTCGATGGTGGGCAGCGGCGGCGCCTCGACCACCGGCGGCTCGACCAGGATGCCGGTGGAGAGTTCCGCCTCCGGGGCCGCGACCGGCGGGCCGGCCAACTCCTCCTCGGCCCGGGTCTCGACCTCCGTCTTCGGCAGCGGCGGCTCGGGGCGCCGGCGCAGCCGGGGCACCACGAGGCTGAGGCCGCCGATGATCAGCACGCCGAGCAGGGCGAGTACGACGAGGAGGTATTCCTTCATGCCCGAAATCCTGTCAGATGCCGGCGACGACGTCCCACTCACCGCCGCCGGACGCGAGCGAGCTGCCGGTACGCTCGCCGCAGCCAGGCGTGCCGAACCCGCCGGCTGGGTAGACAAGGTGAACCCCATTCGCCTCGGAGGTGCCCCGTGCCCAGTTCCCGCCTGCTCATCGGCCCGCTGCTGCGGCGGGTCGTCGGCACGCGGGCGACCGTCTGGGTGGAGACCAGCGGCCCCGCCGTGGTCACCATCCGCACGGCCGACGGCGCCCAGGGCAGCGCGCCGACCTTCTCGGCGTACGACCACCACTACGCGATCGTGGTGGTGACGGGGCTGGCCCCGGACAGCAGCACCGCGTACGAGGTGCTGATCGACGACGAGGTCGCCTGGCCGGTGCCGGAGAGCGGCTTCCCGGCCAGCCTGATCCGGACCCGGGCGGCCGACGCCCGGGACCAGCCCGTCCGACTGATCTTCGGCTCCTGCCGGGAGACCACCCAGCACGCGACCGCCCGCAAGCTGCCCCCGGACGCGCTCGACGCGTACGCCCGGCGGCTGATGGCCGATCCGGACCCGGCCGCCTGGCCCGACCTGCTGGTGCTCCTCGGCGACCAGGTCTATGCCGACGTGACCTCGCCGACGGTGCGCAAGCTGCTCAGGCGGCGCCGGCTGCGGCCCAGGGGCGCCCCGGCGACCCAGGTGGTCAGCTTCGACGAGTACACGAAGCTCTACCTGGAGTCCTGGCGGGACCCGGAGATCCGCTGGCTGCTCTCCACCGTGCCGAGCGTGATGATCTTCGACGACCACGAGGTCATCGACGACTGGAACACCTCGGCGTCCTGGCGGGCGGACATGCGCGCGCAGCCGTGGTGGGCGGAGCGGATCCGCAGCGGCCTCGCCTCCTACTGGGTCTACCAGCACCTGGGCAACCTCGCCCCGGAGGAGATCGCCGCCGACCCGGTGTACGCCAAGGTGATGGCCGCCGAGGACGCCACCGGTGTGCTGCACGAGTTCGGCGAGCGGGTCGACAAGGAGGCCGACCTCTACGACGACTCCAGCTCGGCGCGTCTGACGCCGCGCTGCGACCTGGAGCCGTCGCACGACACCGAGCCGAGCCAGTCTTCGGCGCGCGACTGCGGGGCTCACTCCGCTCACTCCTCGCACGCGCCCGCGCGGGCCCGCAGTTACCAGTGGAGCTACGCCCTCGACCTGGGCCGGACCCGCCTGGTGATGCTGGACAACCGGTCGAGCCGGGTGCTGGAGTCGGGCAACCGGGCGATGCTGCCGCCGGGCGAGTGGTCCTGGTTCCTGGACCGGGCGCACGGCGTCTACGACCATCTCGTGGTGGGCGCCTCGCTGCCCTGGCTGCTGCCGCCCGGCATCCACCACGTGGAGGCGTGGAACGAGAAGCTGGCCGACTCCCGCCGGCCCTGGGTGGCGAAGGTCTCCGAGCGGCTGCGCCGCGCGCTGGACCTGGAGCACTGGGCCTCGTTCCGGCGCTCGTTCGACGCGCTCGGCGAACTCTTCGCACGGCTGGGCAGCGGCCGCGCCGCCGAGGCGGGGGCACGGGTGGGCGCGGGACCGGCGTACCCGGCGCCGGCGTCGATCAGCGTGCTCTCCGGGGACGTGCACCACTCGTACGTGGCCCGGGCCCGGTTCGCCGACCGCAGCGTCCGTACCCCGGTACACCAGCTCACCTGCTCGCCGATCCACAACCAGGTGCCGGCCGCGATGCGTCCGCTGATGACGCTCGGCTGGAACCCGGGGCCGGCCGCGGCCACCCGGGCCCTGGCCCGCTCCGCCGGGGTACGCCGGCCGTTCGTGCGGTGGCGGAAACTGGCCGGGCCGTACTTCGGCAACGCGGTCGGCACGCTGACCCACCGGGGCCGGGCGGCGGAGGTGGTGATCGAGGGCACCACGGGCGACGGCCACCTGCGCACCGTGGCGCGGCAGCGGCTCAGCGAGGAATCCTGAGTACGCTTTCCTCCGTGGACGATCACCTGCCGGAGACGCTGCGCGCCGTGGAACACGAGCTGACCGCGCTGCTGCGCCGGGGGCGCGCGCTGTCCTGGGAGATCGCCCGGGAGGTGCATCCCAACCTCGAACCGAACGCGTACGGGCTGCTGCTCTGGCTGCGCCGCTCCGGGTCGATCCGGCTGACCGACCTGGCCGTCAAGCTCGGCATCGGCAAGGGCACGCTGAGCCGGCAGATCAACGGCCTGGAGTCGCTGGGCCTGGTGCGGCGGGATCCGGACCCGACCGACCGGCGGGCCGCCCAGCTCAGCCTCACCGAGGAGGGCACCCGGCGGTTCGACACCGCCCGGGCGGCCCGGCTCGGGCAGATCCGGCGTACGCTAGAAAGCTGGCCGAAACAGGACGTAGAAGACTTCGCCCGGCTGATGCACAAGTTCAACGAGACCTTCTGACGTCCGGTTCGCCGAGGAATAAGACCTGCACCACGTGCGGTTGTTGCTTGAGGCAACCAAGCCATACGGTTGCCCGAGGCAATCCTTCCCCCGACACGTCTCCGGAGGCACACCACGATGACCCAGGCGACAGCGCCCACCCGGGCGACCGCCGTCGGCATGACCCACCGGCAGATCCTGGAGGCGCTCTCCGGCCTGCTGCTGGGCATGTTCGTCGCGATCCTCTCCTCCACGGTCGTCTCGAACGCGCTGCCGCGAATCATCACCGAGCTGCACGGCGGCCAGTCCGCGTACACCTGGGTGGTCACCTCGACGCTGCTGGCGACCACCGCGACCACCCCGATCTGGGGCAAGCTCGCCGACCTGACCAGCAAGAAGGTCCTGGTCCAGCTCGCCCTCGGGGTCTTCGTGCTGGGCTCCGTGCTGGCCGGGCTCTCCCAGTCCACCGGCCAGCTCATCGCCTGCCGGGTGATCCAGGGCGTGGGCGCCGGCGGCCTGACCGCCCTGGCCCAGGTGATCATGGCGACGATGATCGCCCCGCGCGAGCGCGGTCGCTACAGCGGCTACCTCGGCGCGGTGATGGCCCTCGGCACCATCGGCGGTCCGCTGATCGGTGGCGTCATCGTCGACACCGACTGGCTCGGCTGGCGCTGGTGCTTCTACGTCGGCGTGCCGTTCGCCGCCCTCGCCCTGGTCGTGCTCCAGAAGACGCTGCACCTGCCGGTGGTCAAGCGCCAGGTGAAGATCGACTGGTGGGGGGCCACCCTGATCACTGCGGCCGTCTCGCTGCTGCTGATCTGGATCACCCTGGCCGGCGACAAGTACGACTGGGTCTCCTGGCAGAGCGCCGTCATGGTGGCCGGGGCGCTGGTGATCGGCGCGCTCGCCATCCGGGTGGAGCAGCGGGCCGGCGAGCCGATGATCCCGCCGCGCCTGTTCCGCAGCCGCACCATCACCCTCGCCGTGGTGGCCAGCATCGCGGTCGGCGTCGGCATGTTCGGCGCCTCGGTCTTCCTCGGCCAGTACTTCCAGATCAGCCGGGGCGAGAGCCCGACCATGTCCGGCCTGATGACGCTGCCGATGATCGGCGGCCTGCTGGTGGCCTCGACCGTCATCGGCCGGATCATCACCAACACCGGCCGGTGGAAGCGGTACCTGGTCGCCGGCTCGGTCCTGCTCACCGTCGGCTTCGCCACGATGGGCACGCTGCGCGCGGACACCCCGTACTGGCGGATCGCGATCTTCATGGCGCTGATCGGCCTCGGCCTCGGCATGACCATGCAGAACCTGGTCCTCGCCGTGCAGAACAGCGTCGGCACCCACGAGCTCGGCGCGGCCAGCTCGGTGGTCGCCTTCTTCCGCAGCCTCGGCGGCGCGATCGGCGTCAGCGCCCTCGGCGCGGTACTCGGCCACAAGGTCAAGGACTACCTCGCCGAGGGGCTGGCCGGGCTGGGCATCAAGGCGTCCAGCTCCGGCAGCGACGGCACCCTGCCCGACGTGCACACCCTGCCCGCCCCGATCCGGGCGGTCGTCGAGTCCGCGTACGGGCACGGAGCCGGGGACATCTTCCTGGCCGCCGCCCCGTTCGGGCTGATCGCCCTGCTGGCGGTGGTCTTCATCAAGGAGGTGCCGCTGCGCCGGCACACCGGCGACGCGATCGCCGCCGAGGTCGACCGGGAGTCGACCGTCGCCGCGGGCGGCGGCGCCTCGGTGGTACGGACCGGAGTTCGGGACTGAAGCGATGAGCGCATCGGTCGAGCGTGAGAAGTACGGGCCGGAGCACCGTCCGCTGCCGTTCGAACGCGGCACGGACGGGCCCCGGGTGGTGCTGGTCGGCGTGGACGGCAGCCGTACCTCGCTGCGGGCCGCCGCGTACGCGGCGGGGCTGGCCCGCCGGCAGGGCTCCGGGCTGGTGGTGGTCTTCGTCAGCTCCCCCGCCCCGTACGCGGGGATCATGTCCGGCGTGGTGGCCGGGGCGGTCCAGCAGACCCATGACGAGCTGGCCGCCGAGCTGCGCCAGGAGTGCCGGCGCGGGGCCGAGGAGCTGGGCCTGCCGGTGACCTTCCTGTGCCGCCGCGGCGACGCGTACGCCGAGCTGTGCAAGGCGGCCGACGAGCACCGCGCGGACCTGGTCGTGGTGGGCTCGTCCGAGCAGGCCGGCCACAAGCTGGTCGGCTCGGTCGCCACCCGGCTGGTCCGCACCGGCCGCTGGCCGGTCGTCGTGGTGCCCTGAAATGCAAGGAGGGGCCCCCTGTTAACGCCTCGCGTTGTACCGGGGGCCCCTCCTAACATCTCGGGATGACCTGGAAAGCACCCGAGATCGACCGCCGACACGAGCCCTATGTCGCCGACGAGCGCACCATGCTCGAAGGCTGGCTCGACTACCACCGCGACACCCTGCTGCACAAGTGCGCCGGCCTGACCGCCGAGCAGTTGAGGATCGCCAGCGTCGAGCCGTCCGGGCTGACCCTGCTCGGCCTGGTCCGGCACATGTCCGACGTGGAGCGGTCCTGGTTCCGCCAGCGCTTCGCCGGCCAGCCCCTGGACGACCTGTTCGACTACGACACCGACCGGGACGCCGAATTCCACGGCCTGGCCGACGCCGACCCGGAGGAGGCGTTCGCCACCTTCCGGGCCGAGGTCGAGGCGGCGCGGGCCGCGACGGTGGGACGCTCCCTGGCCGAGACCGTCACCCTGCGCCGGGCCGACGGCGGCGAGCGGGTGATCAGCCTGCGCTGGATCTACGTCCACATGATCGAGGAGTACGCCCGGCACAACGGCCACGCCGACCTGATCCGCGAGCGGATCGACGGCGTCACCGGGGACTGACCCCGTCAGTACGCCAGCGCGGCGCGCAGGTAGCGCAGGTCGTCCGGGCCGGTCCAGCGGTGCGCGGAGAGCCCGGCCACCCGGGCGCCGGCCACGGCCCGGTCCTCGTCGTCGACGAAGAGCACCCGCGCCGGCGGGGTCTCCAGCGCCTCGCAGGCCGCCTGGAAGTATTCCTTCGCCGGCTTGTTCAGCCCGACGACCGAGGAGTTGACCACCACGTCCAGCTCGTCGGTGAGGCCCAGCGCGGCCAGGTCGGCGTCGAGCAGGTCGGTGGCGTTGGTGCCCAGGCCGACCCGGACGCCGGCCGCCCGTACCTCACGGATGAACCCGAGCACGTCCGGGTCGACCTCGCCCCGGTAGCGCTGCCACTCGTCCACGGCGGCGCGGGCCCGGGCCGGGTCGCCGACCGACGGGGTGAGCGCGTCGGCCACGCTGGTCATCCACTGGGCGTGGCTGACCTGGCCGGTGAGCACCGGCTGGAGCAGCCCCCAGGACATGGCGATCTCACCGAGCACCCCCTCGGTGAGCCCGTACTCCCGCTCCACGCCGGCGGCCACCGCCGGGTCCCAGCGGCGCAGCACGCCGTCGAAGTCCACCAGGAGCGCCGTGGCGCGTTCCCGACTCACTCGTTCTTCTCCTGCCCGTCGTCGTCGGCCCGGTTGAGCCGCTGGCTGATCACCTGGGTCACCCCGCTGCGCATCGTCACGCCGTAGAGCGCGTCGGCGATCTCCATGGTCCGCTTCTGGTGGGTGATCACGATGAGCTGGCTCTTCTCCCGGAGCTGCGCCAGCAGCGTGATCAGGCGACCCAGGTTGACGTCGTCGAGAGCCGCCTCCACCTCGTCCATGATGTAGAACGGGCTGGGTCGCGCGCGGAAGATCGCCACCAGCATGGCCACCGCGGTCAGCGACCGCTCGCCGCCGGAGAGCAGGGAGAGCCGCTTGATCTTCTTGCCCGGCGGCCGGGCCTCCACCTCGACGCCGGTGGTCAGCAGGTCCTCCGGATCGGTGAGCACCAGGCGGCCCTCGCCGCCGGGGAAGAGCACGGTGAAGACCTGCTCGAACTCCCGGGCGGTGTCCTCGAAGGCGCTGGCGAAGACCTCCAGGATCCGGTCGTCCACGTCCTTGACCACGGTGAGCAGGTCCCGGCGGGTGGCCTTGAGGTCCTCCAGCTGCTCGGAGAGGAACTTGTAGCGCTCCTCCAGCGCGGCGAACTCCTCCAGGGCCAGCGGGTTGACCTTGCCGAGCAGGGCCAGTTCCCGTTCCGCCTTGGCGGCCCGCTTCTCCTGCACCGGGCGCTCGTAGCGGACCGGCTCGGGCACCGGCAGGCCGTCCTTCTCGGCGGCCGCGACGTCCGCCTGGGTGGGCGGGACGAGCTGGTCCGGGCCGTACTCGGCGACCAGCGTCTCGACGTCCAGGCCGAAGTCCTCGGCGGCCTTGGCCTCCAGCTGCTCGATGCGCAGCCGCTGCTCGGCGCGGGCCACCTCGTCCCGGTGCACCTGGCTGGTCAACCGCTCCAGCTCGGCCCCGAGCCGCTTGGCCGCGCCGCGTACCTCGGACAGCTCGGCCTCGCGGGCGGCGCGCTCGCGGGCGACCTCGTCGCGGTGCTCCTCGGCCCGCGCGATCGAGACGCCGAGCCGGGTCAGTGCCTCGCGGGCACCGCCGACCACGGCCCGGGCGATCTCCGCGCCACGGGTCCGGGCCGCGCGCCGGGCGGCGGCGCGCTCCCGCGCGGCCCGCTCGGCGTTGGCCTGGCGGGCGAGGGAGTCGGCCCGGCCGGCGATCGAGGAGACCCGCTCCTCGGCGGTACGCACCGCAAGCCGGACCTCCATCTCGTTCTGCCGGGCCGGCGGGACCATCGCGGCGAGCTGGTCGCGTTCCTCGGTGGACGGTTCGGCGTCGAGCGGGGTGGCCTCGGCCAGCCGCAGCCGCTCCTCCAGCTCGGCGAGGGCCTGCAGGTCACGTTCCCGGGCCGCCTCGGCGCGGGCCCGGGACTCGCCGAGCCGGTCGGTCTCCGCCTTGGCCGAGCGGGCGGCCGCGCCCAGCTCGGCCAGCCGCCGGGCGGCGGCGTTGCGGTGGCTCTCCGCCTCCCGCTTGGCGGCGGCGGCGTGCTGTACGGCCTCCTTCGCGGCGGCCACCTCGGCCCGCGCCTCGACCAGTTGCTCGCGCAGTTCCGCGCTGGTCCGCTCGGCGGCGGTCCGGTTGACCCGGGCCTCCTCGACGGCCGCCTGCACCTCGATGAAGCTGGGCGCCTTGGCCGAGCCGCCGGCCGCCGCGTACGCCCCGACCACGTCGCCGTCCGGGGTGACCGCGCGCAGCTCCGGGTTGCCGGCGACCAGCTCGGCCGCGGCCCCGAGATCGTCCACCAGGACCACGTCGCGCAGTGCCCGGTAGACGGCCGGGCGGATCTCGGTGGAGCACTCCACCAGGTCGGGCGCCCAGCGGGCGCCGTCGGGCAGCTTCGGGCGCAGCGCGTCGGCCGGACCGTCCATGCCGGGCCCGGCGGGGCTGCCGACGAGCAGGCCGGCTCGGCCCGCGTCGGAGATCTTCAGCAACCGCATCGCCTCGACGGCCTCGTCCACGCCGCTGACCGCGACCGCGTCGGCGAGCCCGCCGAGCGCGGCCGCGAGCGCCGCCTCGTTGCCGGGCGCGACGGTGAGCAGCCCGGAGAGGCTGCCGAGCAGGCCGGGCACCTGGTCGGCCCGGGCCAGCAGCGCCCCGGCGCCGTCCTTGCGGCGCAGACCGAGGGCGAGCGCCTCCTCGCGGGCCTTCCAGGTGGCGGCGTCCTTCTCGGTGGCGCGTTCGGCGTCGGAGAGGCTGCGCACGGCCGCCTGTGCCTGCTCCTGGACGGCGACGGCCTCGGCGTGCCGCGCGTCCAGGTCGGCGTTGTCCCGGTCCGCCTCGGTGGACTGCTCGGCGACCGCGTCGAGGTCCGCCTGGGCCTTCTCGGCGCGGGCGAGCGCGTCGGCATGCGCGGCGGCGAGCCGTTCGATCTCCTCGCCGGCGCTGGTGGTCCGGGCCCGGGCGGAGTTGACCTGGCCGGTGAGCCGGGCCAGCCCCTCGCGCCGGTCGGCGATGGCCTTGGCGGCGGCGACCAGTTCCCGCTCGGCGGCGGCGAGCTGCCGTTCCAGCTCCTGCCGGTGCTCCACCGCCTCGGCGAGCCGGATCTGGTCCTCGGTGAGCGCCGCGCGCAGTTCCTCCTCCTGCTCGCGGACCCGCTGCGATTCCGCCTCGAGCTGGTCGGGGTCGCGGCCGGGGCGCTCGTCGTCGGGGGTGGCGCTGAGGTGGCGCAGCCGCTCCCGGGCGAGCTGCTCGATGGAGCGGAACCGCTCCTGGAGCGCGGAGAGCTTGTACCAGGTGTCCTGTGCGGCGGCGAGCAGCGGGGCGTCCTCGGCGAGGGCCGCTTCCAGCTCGCCGAGGCGGGCCTGCACCTCGGTGTGTTCCGCCTCGATCTGCTCGCGCCGCTCGCGCACCGCGGTCTCGTCGGCGATCTCCCTGTCCAGGGTGGTACGCAGGGTGTGCAGGTCGTCGGCGAGCAGCCGTAGCCGGGCGTCGCGCAGGTTGGCCTGGATGGCGGCGGCGCGCCGGGCCACCTCGGCCTGCCGGCCCAGCGGCTTGAGCTGGCGGCGCAGCTCGGCGGTGAGGTCGGTGAGCCGGTTGAGGTTGGTCTGCATCGCGTCGAGCTTCCGCAGCGCCTTCTCCTTGCGCTTGCGGTGCTTGAGGACGCCGGCGGCCTCCTCGATGAACGCCCGCCGGTCCTCCGGCTTGGCGTGCAGCATCCCGTCGAGCCGGCCCTGCCCGACGATGATGTGCATCTCCCGCCCGATGCCGGAGTCCGAGAGCAGCTCCTGGATGTCGAGCAGGCGGCAGGAGTCGCCGTTGATCTCGTACTCGCTCTCGCCGGAGCGGAACATCCGGCGGGTGATGGAGACCTCGGTGTACTCGATCGGCAGCGCGCCGTCGGTGTTGTCGATGGTGAGGGTGACCTCGGCCCGGCCGAGCGGTGCCCGCCCCGCGGTGCCGGCGAAGATGACGTCCTCCATCTTGCCGCCGCGCAGGGCCTTGGCGCCCTGCTCGCCGAGCACCCAGGCGATGGCGTCGACGACGTTGGACTTGCCGGAGCCGTTCGGGCCGACCACGCAGGTGATCCCGGGCTCCAGCTTCAGCGTCGTCGCGGAGGCGAAGGACTTGAAGCCCTTTACCGTCAGGCTCTTGAGATGCACCTTCTCGATCCTCGTCCGGTGGCCGCCGTACCGTCGCCGGCTCCGGGGACCTGGTGAACTCGCAGACTAACCCGTGGTCGGGAACACCCTGGTACGCGACCCACCCCGCGCCGGGAGTGTCCGGTTTTCCCGCCGGCACGGTCGCCGGGCCGGAAAGCGCAAGATCATAATTGCCGGCGTGCAATTCCGCCACGGTCACCAAGATCGCAAGAGCGACCCGAAACAAAATGGCTGCGCACAAAGCTGCGCGCCGGCACTGCGGTGTCGGCGCGCTTTTTCGTGTGGTGCTATTCAGTTTTCCCGAGGACCGGAGATCAGGTCAGCGCGGGCTCGGCCAGTCGGAGGAGGTCGTCAGCCTCCGCCGCTGCCGCAGCCAGCCGATCATTGTCGGCGCGCAGACGCGTGATCTCGAACTCCAGTGCCTGGACCCTGGCACGCAGTCGGGTGACCTCGTCGAGCAGACGCCGGTCGGGCGCTGCACCTACGTGGCCGTAGAGGGCCTTCGCCATGCTGACTCCTTGATATGCGCTGCCGGAAAGGCCGGCCAACGCGCGCCCATTGGTTCGCGGCTGTCCACCCGGCGAAATCCGGGCATGACTGGGCGCGACTGGCGACACCTATATATTGAGCCGAACCCCCCTCCTTCGTCAAGTTCACACAGGCCGTAGATCATCTCTGCGTCGGCCTGTCCACTTGCCGGGGGGGCTGCCGTGAGGCGCGGACACGCTCTGTCCGGACAACTTAACTGTACGCCCGGAAATGCGTGAACGCCTCACCCTCGGTGTCGGGTTCCCCTTAACTCTCTCTTAGCCGGGTTGCCGCAGTTCAGGGCGCACCCGTAGCGTCAGCCCGGCCCGTAACCGACCCGTGGAGGGGACAGGCGTGTACCGCTGGACCGACCCGAGCGAACCGGATGGCGTCCCCCGATCTCCCGGGCCGCCGGCCGACGAGGGACCGGCCTGGCTCACCGACCGGCCCGAGCCGCGGTCGTCCTACCTGTTCGGCGACGAACCGGAGCAGCCGGGACCGGACTGGGCCGACGCCCCGACCGGCGTCTGGCGGGCCGACGCCCCGCCGGGCGACCGGAGCGCGTACCTCACTCCGATGGACGACCGGACCGGGTACGTCCCAGCCATCGACCACACCGCCGCGTACCCGCCGTTCGACCCGTACGAGCGGGGCATCGGGGAGTCGCCGCCCGCCGCCTGGCGTCCGGCCGCCGACGGACCGGCCGAGCCGGCCGGCCGGCACCGGCAGAAGCGGCGCCTCCGGCGTCCCCTGGTGATCGGTGGGGCCGCCGCCGCGGCGACCCTCGTGGTGAGTCTCGGAGTGGGTACCTTGATGCTGCCCCGCAGCGACGAGCAGACCGAGCCGACCCCGGCCGACGGCGCGATCGCCGCAGCCCCGGCCGTGCCCGGCGGCATCGATGCCGCCCCCGGTGACGCCCTCGCCGCGCCCTCCCCCAGCACCGCGCCGAGCAGCCTCCGGCCGAGCCCCACCCGGACCGCCACCCCGAAGCCGAGCCGGACCACCGCCCCGTCCCGGCAACTGCAGCGCAGCTCCGCGCCGAGCAGCACCGCCACCCGGACCGCCACGACGACCGGGATCACCGCCGAACTCCAGCAGGTCGTCGACCTGGTCAACAAGGAGCGGGCCAAGGCCGGCTGCAAGGCGCTGACCGTCGACGACAAGCTGATGCTGGCCGCCCAGCGGCACAGCCAGGACCAGGCCGACCACAAGACCATGTCGCACGACGGCAGCGACGGCAGCGACGTCGGCGACCGCCTCGACCGGGTCGGCTACGCCTGGCGGGCGTACGGCGAGAACGTGGCCTGGAACCAGCAGACACCGGCCGCCGTCATGGACGCCTGGATGAACAGCCCGGGCCACCGGGCGAACATCCTGAACTGCTCGTTCACCGAGATCGGCGTCGGCGTGGCGCGGAGCAACGGGCCGTACTGGACCCAGGACTTCGGCACCCCGCGCTGAGTTCCCGCGTCGTGACCGGACCCGCGCTCGTTTCACCGGGTGAGGTACGCCCGCTCCGCCCGGCGGGTGCCGGCCCGGGGCCGGCGTGCCGGGCCGCTCGGCGTACCGGTCAGGGGGCGGCAGGGAGCCGCCCGCGACCCGGGAGTTGCCGATGCGGATCCGGCGGGCGTGGGCCGTGCCGCTCCCCCGGCCGGCCCACGCCCGCCGACGTGGGGCGGGCCGGGGCCTGGCGGTTCTGCTGAGCGTGCTCCTGCTCGGCCCGCTGCCCGGTTGCCGGGAGCAGCTCGTCCCGCCCGGGGCACCGACCCCGTGGCCGACCGCGTTGGCCCGGCAGTGGCAGTGGCAGTGGCAGCTGACCGGCCCGCTGGACGTCACCGCCGACGCGGACGTCTTCCTGCTCGACCCGGTCCGCACCACCTCCACCGAGGCCGCCGCGCTGCGGTCCCGGGACCGCCGACTGATCTGCCAGGTGCGCATCGGGTCGTACGCGGCCACCGACCCGGACGTCGACCGGTTCCCGACGGACGTGCGGGGCGCACCGGTGACCGTCGGGTCGGGCCGCAACTGGCTCGACGTACGCCGGTGGGACGCGATCGCGCCGGTGCTCGCCGATAGGTTCCGGCTCTGCCGTGGCAAGGGCTTCGGCGGAGTGGCGCTCGACGACGCCGACGCCTACCTGCACCACTCCGGTTTCCCGCTGGGCTTCGACGACCAACTGCTGTTCAACCGGCGGGCGGCGAAGCTCGCCCGGTCCCTGGACCTCTCCCCCGGGCTGGTCGACGACGTGCCACAGGTGGCCGCGCTGGCGCCCGACTTCGACTTCGCGGTCAACCAGGAGTGCGTCCGCCGCCGGGAGTGCGCCAAGCTGCTGCCCTTCGCCGACGCGCACAAGCCGGTCTTCCACGTGGAGTACACCGGCGATCCGGCCGCCTTCTGCGTCACCACGGTCGGCTACGGCTTCGCCTCGATGCTCAAGGACCGCACCCTCGACGCCTGGCGCGAAACCTGCCCCCGCCCCTGAACCCGACGTCACCGTCCGTGACGCCCCTGGGCGGCAGACCGTCCGTGAATGCGCAGGGCCGGACCGCGCGTGGCGGTCCGGCCCTGCGGTGGGGTCGGCTGGGTCAGCGGACGCCGACCAGCTCCGGGGCGGGGGCCGGCGGCTCGGCCGGCGGCGTGGCGGCGCGACCGCGCAGGAAGCGCGGCGCCCACCAGTTCGCGTCGCCGAGCAGGGTCATCAGCGACGGCAGCACCACCGCCCGGATGATCGTGGCGTCCAGCAGGATCGCCGCGGCCAGGCCGATGCCGAGCTGCTTCATGTCGATGGTGCTCAGCGTCGCGAAGATCGAGAAGACGCCCACCATGACGATCGCCGCGCTGCTCACCACGCCCGCCGACGAGGTGATTCCGTACGCTACGGCCTCCCGGTTGGACAGTCCGGAGCGGATCCCCTCCCGGATCCGGCTGACCACGAAGACGTGGTAGTCCATGGAGAGCCCGAAGAGCACCACGAAGAGGAACAGCGGCAGCCAGGTGACGATCGCGTCGATCGAGGTGAAGCCGAGCGGTCCCGCCGCCCAGTCGCCCTGGAAGACCAGGACCAGCAGGCCGTACGCGGCCCCCGCGGAGAGCAGGTTGAGCACGATCGAGGTGAGCGCGACCACCACCGAGCGGAAGGTCCACGCCATCACCAGGAAGGTCAGCGCCAGCACGAAGGCCACCACGAGCGGCAGCTTGTCCCGGATGTGCTGGGCGTAGTCCTCGCTGGCGGCGACGCCGCCGCCGACCGCGTACTCGACGCCGGGGATGCCGCGCAGCGCGGCCGGGACCAGATCCTGACGCAGTTCGTGCAGCGAGCGGGCCGCCTCGTCGGTCCGGCTGGCGTACGGGGTGGCCACCTCCAGCACCGACACCCGGCGGTCGGCCGACACCTGGATCTTCGGGCCGTCCCCCTCGGCCGGCGCGAAGAGCGGGTCGGCGGCGGCCTTCCCGGCCAGGTCGGTCAGCGCGACGTGGACCCGGTCGGCCTGCTCGATCGGCGCCCGCACCGCCACGGTGTGGCTGGTGCCGTTGCTCGGGAAGGCGGCGGTGAGCCGGTCGTACGCCTGCATGACCGGCGTGGTGCGGGGCACGTCCTCCATGCCGGGGAACTTCAGCTTCATGCCCAGCGCCGGGGCGGCCAGGGCGAGCAGCAGCCCGACCGAGACGACCAGGGTGGCCAGCGGCGCCCGCAGCGCGGGCTTCAGCACGGCCGGCCAGAACCGGGGCTGGGCCGGCTGGCCGTGCCGCCCGGTACGCGGCGCGGTGAGCCGCCACAGCACCGGCACCCGGGGCCGGTCGACCCAGCGGCCGAGCTTGGCGAGCAGCGCCGGGAGCACGGTCAGCGAGCCGAGCACCGCGACCGCGACCACCAGGATCGAGCCGACGGCGAACGACGAGAAGAGGGCGTCGTTGGCGAGCAGCAGCCCGGCCATCGAGATGATCACGGCGGTGCCGGAGACCACCACGGCGTGCCCGGACGTCTCCGCCGCGATCTCCACCGCGTCCAGGCCGGCGCGGCCCTTGGCCCGCTCCTCGCGTTCCCGCCGCACGTAGAACAGCGAGTAGTCGACGCCGACCGCCATGCCGATCAGCAGGATCACGCTGGCCGTGCTGTCGGTCGCCGGCACCAGGTGCGAGGCGAGCGTGGAGAGCCCCATCGCCGCCGCCACCGAGGAGAGCGCGAGCAGCACCGGCACGCCGGCCGCGATCAGCGCGCCGAACGCGATGATCAGGATGGCCAGGGTCACCGGCAGGCTGAGCAGTTCGGCCCGCTTGAAGTCCTTGCCCAGGGTGTCGTTCAGCGCCTTGCTGATCGACGGGCCGCCGACCTCCTCGACCCGCAGCGCCGGGTGCGCCTCCTGCACCTTCGCGGTGGTGTCCCGCAGCGGCTGCACCCGGTCCTTGGCGGTATCCGGGTCACCGGACATGGTGATCGGCAGCAGCAGCGCGTTGCCGTCCCGGGACGGCAGCGGCGTACCGACCGAAGCGACCCCGTCGACCTGCCGCAGCCGCGCCGCGGCGTCGTCGGCGGCGGCCTTCGCCGCGGCCGGGTCAAGCGCCCCGCTGCGGGGCGTGATCAGCACGTTCTCCCGCGCCGGCTCATGGAAGCCGCCACTGTCGACGATCTGCTGGGCCCGTCCGAACTCGCCGATCGCCTGGTCCTCGTCGGTCGCCTCGTTCAGGCCCGCGGCGTTGCCGCCGACGAAGCACACCGCCACGAACACGACCCACAGCGCGATGGCCCGCCACGGGTGCTCCGCACTCCACCGTGCCAGTCGCACGGTCACCGGTCGCCTGCCCATACCTGGGTTCCCCCTCCACACGTCGACCCCCTGCCGACGGTCTGACGCTAGGCAGCGGGCGACGCCCGGACATCGGGGAACGGCCCCGGCTCGTCCCCGATCCGCCCGAACCGGGCCGGCCGGGTCGATCCGGCGCAGCCAACCGGACAGAACGGGATTTTCAGGGTACGACGGGGGGACGCGCCCGGAACCGCCCGGCGAGGCACACCGGCGCAACCCCGAGCCGGCTCGGGGTTATCCCCGCAGCGCCCCTCGGGGGCGGGGCTGGCAGCGCGGGCAACTGTAGGACGACCGGTTCATGAACGCCTCGCGACGGATCGGCGCGCCGCAGCGCGGGCAGGGCTCCCCCTCCCGGCCGTACGCGTTCAGCGACCGGTCGAAGTAGCCGCTCTCGCCGTTGACGTTGACGTACAGCTCGTCGAAGCTGGTGCCGCCCTGCTTGATCGCCTCGCCGAGCACGTCCCGCACGTGCCCGAGCAGCCGGCCGGCCGCCGGGCCGGTGAGCGCGTCGGTCGGCCGGGCGCCGTGCAGCTTGGCCCGCCACAGCGCCTCGTCGGCGTAGATGTTGCCGACCCCGGAGATCAGGGTCTGGTCGAGCAGCGCCCGCTTGACCTCCGTCCGCTTCCGGCGCAGCGCGGCCAGGAAGTCGGCGTCGGAGAACTGCGGGTCCATCGGGTCCCGGGCGATGTGGGCGATCTCGGCCGGCAGCTCCGCCCCGCCCTCGGACACCGACAGCCCGCCGAACGTCCGCTGGTCGACGAAGCGCAGCTCCGGACCGTCGTCGGCGAACCGGAGCCGGACCCGCAGGTGCAGCTCGTCGGCCGCCCCGACCGGCTGGAGCAGCAGCTGGCCGGACATGCCCAGGTGCCCGATCAGGGCGTCCCCGCTGTCCAGCGGCAGCCACAGGTACTTGCCCCGGCGTCGGACGTCGATGATCGTCCGGCCGGTCAGCACGTCGGCGAAGTGCGCCGCGCCGGGCTCGTGCCGGCGGATCGCCCGGGGGTGGCGCACCTGCACCGAGCTGATCGTCCGGCCGATGACCCACTGGGCCAGGCCCTGCCGGACCGTCTCGACCTCGGGCAGCTCAGGCACGGCCGGCGCCCGCTTCGGCGGCGTCCGCGGCCGGCCCGGTGCCCTCGACGTCGGCCGGTGCCTCGGCGCCCTCGGCCGCGGCCTGCGCGGCGGCCTCGGCCTCGGCCTGCTCGGTCAGCGTCCGCCAGGCCGACTCGGCGGCCCGCTGCTCGGCCTCCTTCTTGCTGCGCCCCTCGGCGCCGCCGTACCGGTTGCCGGCCACCACCACCCAGGCGGTGAAGGTCTTCAGGTGGTCCGGGCCGGTGCCCTCGATCCGGTACTCCGGCACGCCCAACCCGAGCGCGGCGGTCAGCTCCTGGAGGCTGGTCTTCCAGTCCAGGGCGGCACCCCGGCCGGCCGACTCGGCCATCAGCGGGTCGAAGAGCCGGTGGATCACGATGGCGGCGGTGTCCAGGCCGTACTGGAGGTAGATCGCGCCGAGCAGCGCCTCCAGGGTGTCGGCCAGGATGCTGGCCTTGTCCCGGCCGCCGGTGGCCTCCTCGCCCTTGCCCAGCAGCAGGTACGCGCCCAGCCCCGCCGGGCCGAGGCCGCGCGCCACGTCGGCCAGCGCGCGCATGTTCACCACGCTGGCCCGCAGCTTGGCGAGCTGCCCCTCGGGCAGGTCCGGGTGGTTGTGGAAGAGCGCGGTGGTGATCACCACGCCGAGGACCGAGTCACCCAGGAACTCCAGCCGCTCGTTGGTGGGCAGGCCGCCGTTCTCGTACGCGTAGGACCGGTGGGTCAGCGCGCGCTCCAGCAGCTCCGGGTCGAGCGACACCCCGAAGGCCGCCTCCAGGTGGCCTACGGGAGCACGCCGCCGCTTGTCGTTGGTCATGGTGCTACCTCGGTGTCGTTACGGTCAGGTGCGGGATCGTGCGCGTCGAGCAGGGTCGAGACGGTGTCGGTGGCACCGCGCCGCCACAGGTGGGCGGCGAGGGCGATGCCGGAGGCGACGTCGTCGGGCTGGGCCGCCCCGTGGCAGACGACCACCGTCCCGGCCACCCCGAGCAGGGCCGCCGCGCGGGGGGCGCCGCCGCTCGCCGGGGGCCCGCCGGCCATCGCGTACGCGCCCTCGATCGCCTTGAGCAGCACGTTACCGGTGAACCCGTCGGTGACCACCACGTCGACGCGGGTGCCGAGGGAGACGTCGTACCCCTCGACCATGCCGACGTAGCGGGCGTTGCAGGGCAGCGGCACGGCGGCGAGCGCGGGATCGGCGGAGCGGCGCAGCCGGTCGCCCTTGCCCGTCTCGGTGCCGACGGAGAGCAGCCCGACCCGGGGCGCGACGACGGCGTGGGCCACGGCGGCGTAGGCGGCGCCGAGCACGGCGTGCCGGGCGAGCGTGGCCGGGCCGGGTTCCAGGGTGCCGCCGACATCCAGCAGCACGACCGGGCCGGCGACGGCGGGCAAAGTCGCCACCAGGGCCGGGCGGCGTACCCCGGTCCAGCGGCCGAGGCCGAGCGCGGCGGCGGTGACGGTCGCGCCGGTCGAACCGGCGGAGACCAGCGCGTCGGCGAGCCCGTCGCGGACGGCGGTGACCGCCGCGCGGACGGTGCTCTCCGCGCGTGCGGCGGTGGGATGGTCGGCCATGCCGACGACGGTCCGCACCGGGCGGACCGTGACCCGGGCACGCTGCTCCGGGGCGAGCGCACCGATCAGCCCGTCGGCGACCTCGGTCGGTCCGACGAGCAGCAGGTGCAGGTCAGGGTCGGCGCGCACCGCTCGCAGAGCGCCGTCAACCACGACGGCGGGAGCATTGTCCCCGCCGAGGAGGTCGACGGCGATCCGCGCGGTGCCCGGCTCCACCGGTACACCGGCCGAAGGCCGGCCGGCGGCGGAGGGAGCCGGGACACCGGGCGAGAGCCATGGTGCGCGTGCCACCCGACCGGTGGTCGGGGGCGTCACTCGGCGTCCAGGTCAGACCTCGAGGACCTGACGGCCGTTGTAGGTGCCGCAGACCGAGCAGGCGGCGTGCGGCAGCTTCGCCGACTTGCACTGCGGGCAGGCCACGGTCGCCACCACGGCCGCCTTCCAGTTCGCCCGGCGGGCGCGGGTGTTGCTGCGCGACATCTTGCGCTTGGGGACGGCCACGGTTCTTACTCCTCTGTACGGGTCAGTTGCGACAGGCCCGCCCAACGCGGGTCGATCTGCTGATGGCTGTGGTCGGCCGGCAGATCGTCCCAGTGCACCCCGCAGTCGGGGCACAAGCCTGGGCAGTCCTCCCGGCAGAGCGGGTTGGTCGGCAGTGCGAGCACCACCGCGTCCCGCAGCGCCGGCTCCAGGTCGATCAGATCGCCCTGCATCCGGCCCACCTCGTCCTCGTCGGTCGTGTCGTCCGTGGTGCTGTTCTCGTACGCGTACAGCTCCTGGATCCGCACGGCCACCGAGTCGTCGATCTCGCGCAGGCAGCGGCCGCACTCGCCCTTGACGGGACCGCTGACGGTCCCGGAGACGAGCACGCCCTCGGACACCGACTCCAACCTCAGGTCGAGGTCGAGGTCCGCGCCCTCCGGCACGCCGATCAACTCCACGCCGAGGTCCGCCGGTGCCGGCACGACCCGCTTGACCGTACGCAACGCACCAGGCCGACGCGGCAGGTCCCTCGTGTCGAGGACCAGCGGCGACCTGGGGTCGAGTGGGCTTGGCGAGTGCTTGGGCATAGTTAGACTCCGGCCGGTGAGAGGCCGACAAAAAAGGTTACCTGGATGACCGGCGGACCGTCGAACCGGGGGCGTCGCCCCTGGCCCGGCGGCTGCCGGCTGTCGGCCGCCGGCCCGCGTGCCGCTCAGAAGGGTAGCGGGCGGTCCGCCTCGTCCCCAGCGAACGTGCCGATCTCGCGCAGCGCGTGCATCTTGTCCCGGCCGCGCTCTATCGAGGCCAGCGCCCGGGTCAGGAACTGCTCGAAGTTGGCCAGCGCGGTGTCGACGTAGTCGTCCACCTCGTCGCGCAGGCGCTGCGCCTCGGCGCGGGCCTCGGCGATGATCCGGGCGCCCTCGTGCTCGGCGGAGACGGTGATCTCGTTTACCGAGACCAGGCGGGCGTGTTCCGCCTCACCCTCGCTGATGATCCGGTCGGCCTCACGCTTGCCGGCCTCCATGATCTTGTCCCGCTCCTCCAGCAGCGCGGCGGCCCGGCGCAGGTCGGCCGGGAGGTCCGCGCGCAGCTCGTCGAGGGCGGCGATCATCTCGCCCCGGTCGACCATGCAGTTGTTGCGCGACATCGGCACGGAGCGGGCCTGCTCCACCATGGCGATCAGTTCGTCGATGCGATCGAGCGGGTCCACCGGTACCTCACTCCTGTCCTCGTCGGCCGACCTTCATGATGCGGCCTGCGCCCGGCTTCGGCGCTGCACACATCATGTCGCGCCCCCTCCACCGCGCACCGATCCACCCCTCCCGGCGCGTCGCCCGCCCCCCGCCCACCCCAGCCCGCCGATCTTGCACTTGTGGTGGCGGCATTCCACCCGCCCCGGGACAAATCCCCAACCGCAAGTGCAAGATCGCCCCGGGGACGGGCGGGGTGGGGAAGGGTCAGGGGCGGGTGTCGGGGTGGAGGCGGGCCGCCAACTGCTCGCGGACCACGTCGGGGACGTGCGCGGAGATGTCCCCGCCCCACTTGGCCACGTCCTTGACCAGGCTGGAGGAGAGGAAGGAGTAGAGCGGGTTGGTCGGCATGAAGAGCGTCTCGACGCCGGCCAGCCCGATGTTCATCTGGGCCATCTGCAGCTCGTAGTCGAAGTCGCTGACCGCCCGCAGGCCCTTGATCAGCACGCTCGCCTGCTGGGCCCGGCAGAAGTCCACCAGCAACCCGCGGAACGACTCGACCCGGACGTTGTCGTACGAGGCGGTCACCTCGCGGAGCATCTTGATCCGCTCCTCGACGGTGAACAGCCCCTGCTTCGACTGGTTGACCAGCACGCCGACGATCACCTCGTCGAACAGGCGGCTGGCCCGGCCGATGATGTCGAGGTGTCCGTTGGTGACCGGGTCGAAGGAGCCCGGACAGACCGCACGTCTCATGATCGGCGACCGTACCAAAGGGTGGTCTCTCCGTAGCGGCGACTGCGCTCGGCCGTGATGCCTTCCACCCAGTCGACCTGGCCGGTACGGCTGGACCGCTCCACGATCACCAGGGCGTCCGGGGCCAGCCACCCACCGTCGACCAGCGCGGCCAGCACCGCGGTGATCTCCTCGTCGGGTACGGCGTACGGCGGGTCGGCGAAGACCACGTCGTACGGGTCACCGTCGGGGCCGGCCGCGAGCACGGTGGCCACCTTGCCGGTGACCAGGCGGGCGGCCGGGGCGGCCCGCAGCGCGGCGATGTTCTCCCGGATCACCCGGGCCGCCCGGGCGTCGGACTCGACGAGCAGCACGTGCTCGGCACCCCGGGACAGCGCCTCCAGCCCGATCGCCCCGGAGCCGGCGTAGAGGTCGGCGAAGCGCGCCCCGTCCAGGTCCAGTTCGGCCTGCACCGCGCTGAACAGCGCCTCCCGGACCCGGTCGGAGGTGGGCCGGGTGCCGGCGCCGGGCGGCGCGGCGATCCGCCGCCCGCCGAACGTCCCGGCCACGATCCGGGTCACCGTCTGCTCCTGCGCATACCGCTGACGCTACGCGACGACCGAGCCGCCCCGACGACACGGCGTGTACCGCGATCCGGATCGATTGATCACTTACAGTTCATCAATGATCTCAGATTCATAACATAGCCCCTCCCGGGCACCAATCGATGTAACGCCTTTGGCGTCGATCTCGCTATGGTCTGCCCGGTTGTCGTGCGGGCGTGAGGCTCCGGTCCGTCCGCCGCACTCTCCGATTTTCCCCTCATCAGGAGTAGACGTGAACCGTCTCAACCTCCGGCGCTCCGTGGCGGTCATCGCCGGCGCGCTGATCGGCCTCGCGGGCGTCGCTGTGGTGGCCGCCCCCGCCAGCGCCCACCACAGCGAAGTCAAGGTCACTGCCGAGTGCGACACCGCCAAGGGCGAGTGGGTCACCACTTGGACGGTGCGGACCTACGCGCCGCAGGGCGTGAACAGGTACAAGCTCACCAAGGTCGAGGCCGTCAGCAAGACCGGCGCGACCAGCACCCCCTTCACCATCGACGGCATCCAGGTCACCGAGGGCGCCTCGTACCCGCACGAGGTCTCGCAGTCGCTGGTCGGCACCGCCCGCCTGGCCGGCGATGTCACCGAGGCGTCGCTGACCGTCCGCGCGCAGTGGGACAACACGTACCAGGAGAACGACGACAAGAGCGCGTCCATCAAGTTCAGCGAGAGCTGCGACAAGGTGGTCACTCCGCCCCCGGCCAAGGCCAACCCCACGGCCACGGTGACCTCCGACTGCACGGGCGACGTGGCCGTGAAGCTGGAGAACGGCGCCGAGGCCACCAAGGACGCCTCCTTCACCATCACCGGGACCGACGGGTTCACCAAGACCGCCGACGTCGCACCGGGCAAGAGCACCTCGATCCGCGTTCCGGCCAAGAACGCCGCCCACATCAAGGTGACCGAGGCCGGTCTGGAGCAGCCGCTCTTCGACGACAAGCCCGCCGAGGCCAAGGACTGCGTGGAGCCGGGCGAGCCGTCGGGCAGCTACATGTCCACCTGCGATGAGCTGATCTTCCAGATCGAGAACCCGAAGGACGGCAAGACCGTCGAGGTAACCTTCACGCCGAACAAGGGCGAGGCGCAGAAGCTGGTCGTCCAGCCGGGCGAGACCAAGACCGTGAAGTTCAAGGCGTTCGAGGGCCTGACGGTCACCCCGACCGCCGAGGGCCTGGACGACTCCGAGCCGATCGCCTGGGAGAAGCCGGCCGACTGCACCCCCGGCACCGGTGGCGGCAAGGAGGACGGCCCGACGCTCCCGCTGACCGGCGCCGCGACCGGCGGCATCGTGGCCGGCGCGATCGCGCTGCTGGCCGCGGGCGCGGTCCTGTTCGTGGTGGCCCGCCGGCGCAAGCTGCGGTTCACCGTCTGAGGGCCATCAGCCTGACCCGAGGGCGCGCTGACCACCCGGTCGGCGCGCCCTCGGCGCATCCGGCGCTGATCGACTCCACTTGCCGCAGATCGGGGTGTCGACACGGCGGGACGCGCGGAACACGGCATCCCGAGTGGATCAGCCCGTCAGCCCTTCTCCAGGTACTCGGCGCGCTCCTCGTCGACCAGGGCGGCCACCGACGCGGCCAGGGCCGGGTGCCGGGCCAGCTCCGGGTCCTCCTCGACCAGGCTGATCGCCTCGGCCCGGGCGTCCCGGATCAGATCGGTGTCCCGCAGCAGCGACAGCAGCCGCAGGTGGGAGCGGCGCCCGGACTGGGTGGCGCCCAGCACGTCGCCCTCCCGGCGCTGCTCCAGGTCGAGTTCGGCGAGCTTGAAACCGTCCGTGGTGGACGCCACCGCGTCGAGTCGCTCCCGGGCGGACGAGCCCTCCACCGCCTCGGTGACCAGCAGGCAGAGGCCGGCGGCCGAGCCCCGGCCCACCCGGCCGCGCAGCTGGTGCAGCTGGGAGACGCCGAACCGGTCGGCGTCCAGCACGATCATCACGGTGGCGTTGGGCACGTTGACGCCCACCTCGACCACGGTGGTGGCCACCAGCACGTCCAGGTCACCGGCGGCGAAGGAGCGCATCACCGCGTCCTTCTCGTCGGCCGGCAGACGCCCGTGCAGCACGCCGATCCGCAGCCCGTGCAGCGGCCCCTCAACGAGCAGCGGGGCCACCTCGGTCACCGCGAGCGGCGGCCGCCGGCCGTTGTCGTCCTCGCGCGGCGGCTCCTCCTCGGAGACCGGCCCTTCACCGATGCGCGGGCACACCACGTACGCCTGATGGCCGTTGGCGACCTCCTCGCGCAGCCGGCGCCAGGCCCGGTCGAGGAAGGCCGGCTTCTCGGCGGCCGGCACCACGTGCGAGGCGATCGGCGACCGGCCCTGCGGGAGCTGGGAGAGGGTGGAGGTCTCCAGGTCGCCGTAGACGGTCATGGCGACCGTGCGCGGGATCGGGGTGGCGGTCATCACCAGCACGTGCGGCGGCTGGTCGGCCTTGGCGCGCAGCGCGTCCCGCTGCTCGACGCCGAAGCGGTGCTGCTCGTCGACGACCACCAGGCCCAGGTCGCGGAAGTCGACCCCCTCGTAGAGCAGGGCGTGGGTGCCGAGCACGATGCCGGCCCGCCCCTCGGCCACCTCGGCGAGGGCCCGCCGCCGGGCCGCCGCGCCGAGCGAGCCGGTGACCAGCTCCACCCGGGTGGCGTCGTCGGCCGCGCCCAGCTCGCCGGCCTGGGCGAGCGGGCCGAGCAGGTCGAGGATGCCCCGGTGGTGCTGGGCGGCGAGCACCTCGGTGGGGGCGAGCAGGGCGGCCTGCCCACCGGCGTCGACCACCTGGAGCATGGCCCGCAGCGCCACCACGGTCTTGCCCGAGCCGACCTCGCCCTGCAGCA
>NZ_JAPDPH010000400.1 GCF_026013475.1 Micromonospora yasonensis
TCACCGTCCTGGACGTGCCCGCGCGGCACGCCTTCGTCACCGAGATGGTGGGGCCGGAGGATTACGTCAACGCGCAGGCCTTGAACTCCACCGTCCACAACGCCGGCCGGCTGGTCGGTCCAGCGCTCGCCGGCCTGCTCATCGCCACGGTCGGCACCGGCGTGGCGTTCGCCGCGAACGCGCTGTCCTTCGCGGCGGTCCTGCTGGGCCTGGCCCTCATGGATCCGGCCCAATTGCGTCGAACACCCGCCGCCGCGCGGGAGAGAGGCCAGGCGAGGCAGGGCCTTCGGTACGTCTGGCAGCACCCCGAGCTGCGGGTCTGCATGTTCCTCGTCGCGGTGGTGGCCCTGCTCGGCCAGAACTTCCGCGTCGTCCTGCCCCTGCTCGCCCGCGACACCTTCCACGGCGACGCACAGGTCTACGGGTGGCTGACCTCTGCCCTCGGGATCGGCGCCGTGCTCGGCGCCCTCGCCAGCGCCGCCCGTGAGCGGGTGACTGCCTGGTCGCTGCTCGTCTGGACGGGAGCCTTCGGAGCGATCAACACGATCGCCGCGCTCGCGCCGGTGCTGAGCGTCGCGATGGCGCTGATGGTCGGCGTGGGCGTGGCGAACATCTGCTTCAACACCCTCGCGCGTACGCTGCTCCAGCTCAGCGCCGAACCCACCATGCAGGGCCGGGTGATCGCCCTGCACAGCATCATCTTCCTCGGCAGCACCCCGCTCGGCGGTCCGATAACGGGATGGGTCTGCGAACAGTGGGGACCGCGGGCCGGCCTGCTGCTCGCCGGGGTGTCGGCCGGACTCGCCGCACTGGTCGTGCTCCCGCAACTGCGCCGCGCCCGAGCGCTGCGCCCGGCCGAGGACCGGCCGGCCGCCCAGCCCGGCATGCGCCAGACCGGCCCCAAGCGTGCGGCCGATGAAGCCGGCCGTTCAGTTGGTTGACCGACGCGGACAGCTCCTCGGCACGGAGGTCGAGCCCGCACCCGGATCGGGAGGAGGGTCACCCGGGAGGCGTGCCGGCGGCGTCGCCCCCGAACAGGGTCCGCGCCCGGCAGATCACCACGCCGCGATCGCCCTCATCCATCTCCGTGCGGTGCCAGTCGTGGCACGACCAGCACGTCTCGGCGTCGAGCCGGACGCCCCGGACGGGGCAGCCCACGCGGCCCTGCTCGATCTCCAGATGGGCGCGACCGAGCACCCGGTCGATGACTGCGGCAGGCTTCATGGCGCGAGCGTAGGCAGCACGACCGCCGCCCCGGTAGGGCAATTGGTCCTACCTTTATGACCAGCCCGGCAGGCCCTGCCGCACAACCACCCCTGGCGAAGATCTTCCTCGCGCGGACGGTACCCATCAAGGGGGCTAGGTAGTATGGTTAGTCCATTGCTCCGGAGGGAACCCGACCCGAGAGGAACCCGAACGTGCCCAAGGTCATCTTTGTCGCCCTCGACGGGTCCCGACGCACGATCGACGCGGCGGCCGGCGACTCGGTCATGGCGATGGCCGTCAAGAACGGTGTGCCCGGCATCATCGGGGAGTGCGGGGGCAACCTCTCATGCGCCACCTGCCACGTGTACGTGGAAGAGGATTTCCTGGCTCTCGTCGGTCCGCCGAGCGATTTCGAGGACGACCTGTTGGACCTTGGGGTCTCGGACCGCCGGGCCACCAGCCGGCTGTCCTGCCAAATCAAGATCACCGAGGCCCTGGACGGCCTGACGGTCGAGTGCCCTGAAGAACAGCCGTGACCGGCGGAGTACTCGTCGTCGGCGGGAGCCAGGCCGGCCTCCAGGTGGCCAGCTCGCTGCGCGACCACGGCTACGGCGGTCCGGTCACCCTGGTCGGCGCGGAGGCGCAGCCACCGTACCAACGCCCTCCCCTGTCCAAGGCGTTCCTCGCCGGAACCGCGGACGTCACCGCCCTCCACCTGCGCACTCCCGCCTTCTACGCCGAGCAGCGCATCGACGTCGTCACCGGGGAACGGGTCACCCAGGTCCACCTGTCGGCCGCCGGCCCACGCGGCTCCGGCATCGCGCTGACCGACCGCGGTCGCACCCTGGCGTTCGACCAGCTCGCCCTCACGGTGGGTGCGCGGCCTCGACGCCTCGACCTGCCCGGCGCCGACCTCGATGGCGTGTGCTACCTGCGGGTGATCGATGACGCCAGCCGGCTACGAGCCCACCTGACGTCAGCACGTGACGTCGTGGTCATCGGGGGTGGCTTCATCGGACTGGAGGCGGCCGCCGTCGCCGGGTCGGCAGGCCGGAACGTCACGATCGTGGAGGCGGCGGACCGGCTGATCTCCCGCGCGGTGGCCCCCGTGATCTCGGAGTTCTACCGGCAGGCACACACCCGGCGCGGGGCCCGGATACGCCTCGGCGCCGGGGTCGCCGAAATCTGCGGTACGAACGGTAAGGTGACCGGCGTCCGGCTGACGGACGGCAGTCTGTTGCCAGCCGACCTGGTCGTCGTGGGTGTCGGCGTCGTCCCACGAACCGAACTCGCCGTACAGCTCGGGCTCCGGTGCGAGGGTGGGATCGTCGTCGACGAGTTCGCCCGCACGAGCGAGCCGTCGGTCGTGGCCGCGGGTGACTGCACTGTCCTGCCCAACCCGCTGACCGGCGAGGGACTGGTCCGCCTGGAGTCGATGCCCAACGCCGTCGCCCAGGCGCGGGTGGCAGCCGCGACGCTCGCCGGCAAGCCGCAGCCCTACACCGACGTACCGTGGTTCTGGTCCGATCAGTACGACCTCAAGCTGCAGATCGCGGGCGTGCCGGACGGATACGACTCATTCGTCGTGCGCGGCGACCCCGACCGCGAACGGTTCTCGGTGCTGTACTACCGGCGAGGGAACCTGCTGGCCGTCAACGCCGTCAACCTGGCGCCCGACTACCTTGCGGCACGCCGGGCGCTCGCCAGCGGCACGCCGCTCCCGGCCGACCGGGCGGCCGCGTCCGACGTGCCGCTCAAGGAACTGCTGA
>NZ_JAPDPH010000401.1 GCF_026013475.1 Micromonospora yasonensis
TGCACGGAACTCACGGTCGGCGAACGGATCACCATCGGCGGCCTCACCGTCGCCGCTGTCCCCGCCGCTCACCACGCCGGCCGGGGCCCGTGGTCCCGGCACCGGGCACCCGCCCTCGGTTACCTGATCGAAGGCCGCTCGCGTACCTGGTTCGCCGGGGACACCGGCCTGTTCGACGAGATGGCCGGTCTGGGGCCGCTCGATCTCGCGCTGGTCCCGGTCGGTGGATGGGGACCGACGCTCGGCCCCGGCCACCTCGACCCCGCGCGAGCCGCCGAGGCGGTACGGCGTGCGGGGGCCACGTGGGCCGTACCCATCCACTTCGGCACCTTCTGGCCGATCGGTTGCGGCCGGATCCGGCCGGACCGGTTCGACCTGCCGGGTGAGGACTTCGCGCGGCAGGTCGAGGCGGTCTCGCCGGGCACCCGGGTGCGGGTGCTGCGCCCGGGCGAGTCGTTCACGGTGCGCCGGCCGTGACGGCGACCCTCGGCGCACTCGGCTCGCTGATTCTGGTGGTGCTGTTCGGCTCCGTGGTCCCGGTGGTGCCGACCGGCGCGGCGGTCAGCGGCGCCGCGGCGCTCGCCGCCCACCAGCACCCGCTGACCGTGGTCCTGGTCGTGATCGCCGGCGCCGTCGGCGCGTACGTCGGTGACCTCGTGACGTACGGCATGCTCGGCTGGGGTGGCGAGCGGGTCGCCCGGCGGCTGCCCGGCCTGCGTGGACGGCAACGGGTCGGCCAGGTCTCGGTCCGCGTGCGCGAGGGGCATGTCTCGACGCTTCTGGTGTCCCGGCTGATCCCGGGCGGCCGGGTCCCCGTGCTGTTGGCCGCGGCCGTGGCGGGGCTGGCCTGGCGGCGTTTCGCCGTCGCCAACGCGCCGGCCAGCCTGCTGTGGTCGGTGCTCTACGCCGCGATCGGGGTCCTCGGGCGGGCGGTCTTCCCGGAGCCGTGGCAGAGCGTCGTCGCCGCGGTCCTGCTCGTCGTGCTGGTCACCCAGGGGCTGAGCTGGCTGAGCCGGCGCCGCAAGGTGCCGGACGATCCGCTGGCGACGCCGTGAGTCCCCGCGGCCGGCCTAGTCGCCCCTGCTACGCGGCCGGCCCGTGGCGCTCGTCGTGGTCCGGCTCGTCGTCGGCCCGGCCGTCCCGAGGGCCGGCGTGGTCGTCGGCCTGCCGCAGGCCCAGCCGCCGCATCCAGTCGAGCAACTGACGGTGTACGTCGTCCGGGCCGACCAGGTCGCCCTCCTGCGGCCAGCCGGCGGGATGGATCAGCAGCGCCTCGGTCTGCCAGCCGCCGAGTCCGCCATGGCAGCCGACCAGTTCCTCGAAGGCCGCGACCTCCTCCAGGACCGGGTCGACGGCGCTGATCACCACGAGGTCGCCGACGTGGTCCATCGCCTGGTGGCGCAGCAGGTCCCGGCGCGCCCGGGCGCCGTACGGGGCCAGCGGATCGTCGCCGTCGACCCGCCCGTCGCGCAGCCGGTGGCAGCCCCGGGCCCCGATCGCCAGCGGTCCCGCGGCGGAGTCGACCACGACCAGACCGATGCCGGGGTGCGCGGCCAGGCCGTCGATCAGCCCCGGGACGGCGGCGTCGATCCGCTCCCGGGTGAGCCGTCCCGGATGACGGGGTAGGTAGATCATCGCCAGGTTGCCCGACGCCACCACCACGGTCTCCGGATCGGCGCGGGTGGCGGCCTCCTCCCGATCGGCCGGCCCGAGGCTGACCTCGCCCTCCGGCGCGCGTGCGCGCAGGGCCAGCCGAGCCGCCGTACCGGTCGCCCCGCCCCGGCCCCCCACCTCGGTGAGCAACGTGTTCACCCGGCCCCACTCCTCGACCGACTCGGCGGCCTCGGCGGTCGTCGCGGCGCCGACCCGGGCGGTGGGCACGGGCCGGCCGCCCGCTGCGATCTCCCGCACCGGATGCGCGGTCAGCCGGGCGATCACCTGCGTCAGGGACTCGCCGTACCGCTGGCGGAACGTGGCGCCCTGGCTCTGCCCGTGGTCGCTCAGCACCACGATGTGGTAGCGCCGCGTCGCCTCCGCCGCCAGCCGTTGCAGGATGCCGAGCGTCTGGTCGAGCGCCTCGAGGACCGCCATCGCCTGCGGCCGGGCCGGGCCGGCATGGTGGGCCACCTCGTCGTAGTCGAGGAAGTCGCAGAAGATGACCGGCGCCCCGCTGGCCATCTGCTCGGCGATGAGCGACACGTTCAGGTCGCTGAGCAGGCTCGCCATCGGGCGTAGCGCCAGGTACGAGCCGCTGCGCCGGCCTCTGGGCTGGATGTCGCGCAGCCGTTGCCGCCGGGCCTCGTACAGCTCGCGGAGCACCTGGCCGGCACCGCGCACCACGGCTCGGGCGAACCCGTATGGGCTGGCCATGAAGACCGCGTAGCCCCGGGTGGACCGTCCGGGCAGCCCGGCGCGGCTCACCGTGAGCAGGCTCGTGGGGGCGTCGCCGGAGAAGGCGGTGCTGATGCTGACGCCTCCGTCCCGCAGCAGGCCCTGGCTGGTGGAGAGGCGCTGCTCGATCGCGGCGGCGTCCCGGGGCCGGCTGGTCACCACGAGGCGGCCGGTGGAGCGGTTCCCGTTGTCGCCCACGGTCGCCTTCTCGTACCAGCGATAGGCCGGCACCCGCCGGACGTCGCCGTACAACAGACCCGCCTGCGCGGCGGGTGTGGTGGCCGGAAGGCCGGTGTGCCAGCGGGTCATCCGGTGGCTGCCCGAGCGCAGCCAACGGCCGATCGTGGGCAGGTTACCGGCGCGGATGGCCCACCCCACCAGCGGCGCGGCCACCCCGTCGAGTTGGACGACGAGCAGGCCGTCGGCCACCTGCCGGCCGGGCGCCGGCACCGCGGCGCCGCCGCGCCGCCGCCACGTCGGGCGCCGCTCCCGCCGGCGCCGCACCCGGGTCATCACCCACAGCATCTCGCTGACGAACGCGTCGTCCGTGCCGGCGTCGG
>NZ_JAPDPH010000402.1 GCF_026013475.1 Micromonospora yasonensis
GTCCCACACCAGCGAGGTGGAGGACCCGTTCAACGACAGGGTCAGAATCGGCCCGTCGTAACAGTGGTCGTAGGTCTTCACCGGCGACGGGCTGCCACCCGGGTCGTCCTGACACGACACGAACGTCTGCTCCACATACGAGCGCGCGGTCGACCAGCCGTCACCCACCCACGAGGACTGCGCATTCGTCGACGCCGTCTGACCGTCCACGCTCCCGGAGTCGTAAGACAGGGCCACGGTCGGCACCAGGTCCGACGCCGCCGGCGGCACCGTGACCGGGTACGAGTACGTGAACGAACCCGTGCTGCCACCGGCCGTCCACGAACCCGACGGCTTCAACTCCGTCGCGGCGTACGTGCCACCCGCGCCACCCTCGTCCCCCGCCGTGGCGGTCGCCGCCAGCACCGTCATGCTGCTCGCGGTCAGTTCGCTGCGCGCCCCCGAAATCGTCATCGGCACCTCGGCCGACACGGTCCGCGCCGCCGGGTCGTTCGTCGACGCCAACGGGGTCACCGTCCGGCAACCCGCCACCGACGGCGTCGTCAACGCACACGCCGGCAACTTCACCAACCGCAACCGTGACCCGTAGTTACCGCCGTACGCCTCCGCGAACGCGTCGTAGTCCACCCCGACCCGCACCGCACCCGACGCCACATCCGGAGTCACCGACAGCAACACACCGTCCACCCCGGCCGCCTGCGCCGCCTGACGATCCGCCACCGTCACGGACAACCGACCCGGACCAGCCGCCCGGCCGTCCTTCGCCGCCACCGACTGCGCCCACACCGGCGTCCCCGCCGCCCGCGCCCTCGCCGCCGGCGCAGCCAGCTCCAACTGCGCCGACGCCGCCTTCGGCCAGGTCACCCTGGTCGGCCGGTACGTCGTCTTCGCGTCGTTCCTCGGCGTGACAAACCGCGTCGGCAACGGCTTCACACCCTTGACCGACGGCCCCGGCGACACCCCCGGCGGCCCCGCCACCACACCGTCCCCGGGCTTCGCCGCAGCCGGCGTACCCGTCAACAAGCCCGTCACCAACGACGCCGCCGCGACCACCGCGACGGCGCGTCTAGGACGAGTCCACATGCGTGGACCCCCGTGCTCGACCATCCGAACCTCACCTCTGCGCGACAAAACGGAAACCACGCAGAGTGACAGAACGCGCACCCCCGTGGCGCGAACAATCTTTCACGTCGATCACTATTTAAGGTCACGAGATCATAACGATCGTCCAGGCCCGGTGACCCATATGGGTGGCAGGGAGTGCGAAAGGGACAACCCGGCGTGACGACCGGCGTTCCGCAGAGGCGGTTCGGCTGATTCACTGTGGCCGCTCAGCGGACGCGATCCGGCGTTCGACGGACACACACGGGGGAGTTACCTCTTGCTGCCCAAAAAACAATCTACAAACGCGAGGCGATTGATTGCCTCGACCGCCGTCGCAGGACTGGCCCTCGGCGCCGCCTCGGCGGCCCTGGTGGCCCCGCCGGCCACCGCCGCACCCGACAAGCCAATTCCCAAGGCGGCCAATGGCCCGCTGACCGTCGATCAGGCGTGGGCTGAGGCGCGGCGGTCCGGCAAGCCGGTGGAAGCAACCGCCGCCGGCACGTCGACCACGAGGCTGACGGCCCGCCCGGACGGCACCGTGGAGTTGACGCAGTCGGCCGTACCGACCCGCACGCTGGTGAACGGCCAGTGGAAGAACCTGGATCCGACCCTGGTCCGGCACGCAGACGGCAGCATTACCGCTGCGGTGACCACCAACCAGGTACGCCTTTCCGGCGGCGGCACCGGCCCGCTGGCCGAGCTGACCAGCGGCGACCGGTCACTGTCCGTTTCGGTGCCGCTGGCGTTGCCTGCGCCGGTGTTGTCCGGCCAGACCGCTACCTATTCGGAGGTCCTGCCGGGCGTCGACCTGACCGTGCGGGTCACCAGCGAGGGCGCGTTCTCGCACGTCTTCGTGGTGAAGAACCGCGCCGCCGCCACCAATCCGAAACTCGCGGAACTCGACCTCGCCACGACGAGCAAGGGCGTGACGCTCGGGGCGGACGCGGCGGGCAACATCACCGGCCGGGACCGCAACGGGCAGGCGGTGCTGACCGCGCCGGCCCCGACCATGTGGGACTCGGGCGCTGCGGCCACGCCCGCCGCCGGCGGCGCCCTGTCGACGACCGTGGCGCCCGGCCGGGCCGCCCGGAGCGCGCCGATCGGCGTGCAGGTCGCCGCCGGGCAGCTGCGCCTGATCCCGGACCGGAAGCTGCTCACGGACAGCGCCACGACCTTCCCGGTCTACATCGACCCGACCTTCACCTGGACCCCGGTCGGGCCGAAGATGTCCGGCTGGGCGACCATCTCCTACCAGCACCAGTCGACCAACTACTGGAAGAACACCCCCGACCTGATCGGGCGGATGCAGGTCGGCAACGCCGGCAGCCAACGGTCGAACACGCTGATCAACTTCCCGGTCCCCTACACCACCCTGGCCGGGGCGGAGATCTATGACGCCATCTTCAAGATCACCAACACGCGGTCCTGGAGCTGCACCGCCAAGACCGTCTACGTCTACGGCCCCAGCACCACCCTCTCCTCCTCCAACGCGACCTGGAACTACTGGGAGGGCGTCAGCAAGGGCTCGGCGATCGCCTCGAAGAGCTTCGCGTACGGCTACTCCGGCTGCGACGCCGCCGCGGTCTCCTTCGACATCACCAGCCAGATCCGCACCGACGTGACCAGCAAGAAGGCCACCCGCACCCTGTGGATGGTCGCCGCGAACGAGGCCACGGACACGGAGAGCTGGAAGGAGTTCCTGGAGACCAGCCCCACCCTGACCATCCGCTACAACCACAAGCCCAACAAGCCCACCGGCCTGACCACCTCCCCGAAGACCGCCTGCACCG
>NZ_JAPDPH010000403.1 GCF_026013475.1 Micromonospora yasonensis
TCCCCCCCCCGCGGACGGGCCGCCGGGGCCCGGGGCGCCGCCCGGCCCCCGGGCGGCGGTGAGCCGGTCGAGCGCACCCGCCGCATCACGCTGCTGCTGGCGGTCGCCCTGGCCGCCGCCGCCGTGTCCGTCGCCGGCACCGTCGGTTTCGTCGGCCTGATCGCTCCACACATGGCCCGCCGGCTCGTCGGCGGCCGGCATCTCGCGCTCCTGCCCACCGCCGGCGCGCTCGGCGCACTGTTGCTGCTGCTCGCCGACGCCGTCGGCCGGGGCATTGCACCACCGCTGGAGATCCCTGTCGGGCTGATCACCGCTCTGGTCGGCGGCCCGTACTTCCTTTACCTGCTCACCAAGACCGGCAAGTAGGAGGTCGTCGTGCGACTGCGTGCCGAAGGCGTGGAACTCGCCTACGACCAGTTCGTGATCGCCACCGATCTGTCCCTCACCATCCCCGACGGCAAGGTCAGCGTGCTGATCGGACCGAACGGCTGTGGCAAGTCCACGGCACTGCGCGCGCTGTCCCGGCTGCTGCGGCCGCGCCAGGGCGAGGTGGTGCTGGACGGCAAGACCATTCACTCGTTCTCCACCAAGGAGGTGGCCCGGCGGCTGGCCATCCTGCCGCAGCTGCTGTCCGCGCCCGAGGCGATCACCGTCGAGGACCTGGTGTGGTTCGGCCGCCACCCGCACCGCCGGTCGCTGTCCGTGCCGTCCACCGTCGACAAGGACGCCGTCGAATGGGCGCTGGAGGTGACGGGCACCGAATCGCTACGCCGCAAGTCCGTCGACCAGCTCTCCGGCGGCCAGCGGCAACGGGCATGGATCGCGCTGTGCCTGGCGCAGGGGACCGATCTGATCCTCCTCGACGAACCGACCACCTTCCTCGACGTCGCCTACCAACTGGAGGTGCTCGACCTGCTGGCGGAGCTGAACCGCACGCAGGGCAAGACGGTCGCGATGGTGCTGCACGACTTCAACATGGCCGCCGAATACGCCGACCACATCTTCGTCATGAAATCCGGCGCCCTGGTCACCGAAGGCCCGCCCGAGCAGGTGCTCACCCCGCCTCTGCTGCACGAGGTCTTCGGCATCGAGGCGCAGGTGCAGGCGCATCCGGTCAGCGGCAAGCCACTGTGCATCCCGATCAAAGGCCGGTCCCGCACGACGTCCGACGGCTCGGCCACGCCGGTCGCGGCGGTAGCCAAGTGATGCGCGAGTACGCCGAAGCAGCACTGGGACTGCTGCCGAGAGACGTGGAGTACGCGGACGTACGCGTCGTGCACCGCACCCACGAGCTGGTGCTGGTGGAGCACGACGGACCGGGTGAGGTGGCGCTCAACGACTCCACCGGGCTCGGCCTGCGGGTGATGGTCGACGGCGTGTGGGGATTCGCCGCCACCCACCGGCTCGACCGCGCCGGCCTCGCCGACGTGGTGACCCAGGCAGTGGGGCAGGCCCGGGCGGCCGCCCAGGGCGCACCCGCGGCGCGCCGCAGCATCGCCGACCGCCTCGGGCCCCCGGTCACCACCCGGACCCGTTGGCGCTCACCAGCGGAGGTGGACCCGTTCACGGTGTCGCTCGCCAGCAAGGTGGACCTGCTCGCGGCGGCGGTGGCCGAGGCGAGCACGGCGGGCCCGATGGTGCAGCGGGTCGAGGCGTCGATGGACTTCTTCCGCGACGACAAAGTCTTCGCCAACACCGAGGGCGCGCTGATCGAACAGACCATCACCGAGAGCGGCGCCGGCCTGCTGGTCATCGCCAGCGACGGCAACGACGTGCAGCGCAGGTCGTACCCGCAGAGCGTGCCCCGATCGATCCGGGGCCAGCGGGGCGACTTCGCCACCGCGGGATACGAGCACATTCCGTCGCTGCGACTGCCGGAGGAGGCGGCACGCGTCGGGGCCGAGGCCGTCGCGCTGCTTACCGCGCCCGTCTGCCCGGACGAGACCACCACGCTGGTGATCTCCGGCACCCAGCTCGCCCTGCTGTTGCACGAGACGGCCGGACACCCGATGGAGGCCGACCGGGCGCTGGGTGCCGAGGCGAGCCTCGCCGGGGGCACATACGCCGCTCCGGAACGGCGTGGCACCCTGCGGTTCGGTGCGCCGATCGTCTCGGTGGTGGCGGACGCGACCGTGACCGGCGGCCTCGGCTCGTACGGGTACGACGACGAGGGCGTCGCGGCGCAGCGGACCGACCTGATCCGCGACGGCGTGTTCGTGGGCTACCTGTCCGGGCGCGAATCCGCAGCGGAACTTGGCGAGACGTCGTCGGGAGCGGCCCGCGCCGACGGCTGGCAGCGGGCCCCGCTGGTGCGGATGACCAACCTCTGCCTGCTCCCGGGCGATTCCTCGTTGCCGGAGATGATCGAAACCACGAAACGGGGCGTGCTCATCGACATGAACAAGAGCCTTTCCATCGACGACCAGCGGATGTCGTTTCGATTCGGGGCCGAAGTGGGTTGGGAGATCCGGGACGGCCAGCTCGGCCGAATGCTGAAGAACTGCACGTACACCGGCGTGACGCCGCAGCTCTGGGCGGGCTGTGACGCCCTGGGCAACGCGACCGAGTACCGGATCCACGGCATCCCGTCCTGCAACAAGGGGGAGCCGTTGCAGGTGGCGCACATCGGCCATGGGACCGTGCCGGCCCGGTTCCGCGACGTGCGGGTCGGTGCCCGATGACCCTGGACCGTGAGCAGGTACACACCGCACTGCACCTCCTCGGGCCAGGCGCCCGGCTCGACATCAGTGGCGAGCACGTCGGCCTGCTGCGCTTCGCCCGCTCACGGATCACCGCGCAGCACGGCGAGCGGCGGCTGCGCGTCCGGGTCCGGCTCGAACGGGCTGGCAGGCTCGCTCTCGGCA
>NZ_JAPDPH010000404.1 GCF_026013475.1 Micromonospora yasonensis
CTTCAACTCGGCGCCTTTCGTGATCAACGCCGCCTGGTAACGCGGACGGCACCGACCAGCGAGAAGTCACTGAGACCCGAGCTCGTCCTCGGGGAACGCGTCCCGGAGCGGATGGACAGCACATCCGTTCCGGGCGAGCGTTACTTGAGGCCCGGGCGGTCCGCTGCCGAACGGCGACTGGCGCGCCCTTGCGCCAAGGGCGCCGGCGCGGCGTGGCGATCACCCACCGGCGCGGCCGCCGATCGCCGTTGAGGTGCCACGCTCATCGGGAGTGGCCCCAGGTGGCGCTCAGCGCGGCGCGCGGCGGTCTGCCACGGCGTACGAGGCGGCTGCCGTGAGCGCCGAGACAGCCAGCACGGAGGGCCAGGCGCCGATGCGCTTGGCCAGCGGATGCGACAGGCCAAAAGCCCCGACGTAGGTCGCGACCAGCGCTGCGGTCACGGCCGGGCTCGTCCGCCGAGCCCACTCGCGTCCCGCCAACACGCCACCCGCCGCGAGGACCACGCCGCCGAGGGGACGGTTGCCGGTCCGGCGGGCGAGCTGCCACCCGCCGATGAGGGAGCCCGCGGTGGTCGCTGCGGTAGGGAGGCCCATGCCACGACCGTACCCCGCCAAGGATCGCCAGCGTCCGGAACTCGTGCTGATCAGCGGCTGGATGACCGGCTTTCCACGCAGGTGCCGGCCGGGTGGCCGGACGGCCGGCTGCCAGCGGCGGCCCCGCGACGACGAGCGGAGCCGCGGCTTCCGCCCCTACCTGGCCACTCGCGAGAGCACGACCGCTTGTGGTCCGATGTGGGCCATCCCGCCGCATCGCAGCGTCAGGGGATTGCCGACGAGCGTGACGCCGACGCTGCGCGGCCGAGGTCCGTTCCCACGGGGCGGTGCGTGGGCATGGGCTGCGACTAGGCTGGCCGCCATGGCTTCCCCGTCGGAACCGGGCCAGGTCACCCGGGACTCGCGCCGCATCCGGCCGGCACTGCCCAGCCTGGTGGACCAGATGCGGATCCTGATCTGGTTGCAGTTCCACCTGACCTCGGTGAATCTCGTGGTGGCTGTCGTCGCCGGGGCGATATTGAGCGGCAGCACCAGCGGCCGGTCCTATGCCAGCGCCAGCGGTGCGAGCGGCGATCAGTTGGGTCGTTTGGAGATGCTGATGCCTGCGCGGAAGGGCACGGCGGTGCTGCTCGGCCTCACCGCAGCCCTGGTGCGGCGTGGCTTCCTGGTCGCATTTCCGCTGGTGCTCGCCGCGGAGGCGGTGGTGCTGGTGGATCTCGGTCTCGCGGCGCGGGCCGGGATCGTCGTCGGCATCGTCGCAGCGCTGCTGGTCGTCCTGGGCGGCTGGATTCTGGCCGACCTGTTCCGCCGTGAGGTGCGGGCGTTCCTGTTGCGCTCGTCGGCGTCCCGACGCTACTCAGGACCCGTCGGGGCTGGCTGAGCCTACGACGCCCGGGGACGGGACGGATCTGTGGCCGGCCGATGAGTTTGGGACGCTGCGCCGGTCTACCTACCGGCACCGCCCGACACGAAGGGATCACCCGATGGCAAAGATCATCTCCACGCTGTTCATCTCGGCTGACGGTGTGGCCGAGATCGACCCCGATTGGCACTTCCCGTACTTCGAGGAGAACATGAGCCGCGCCGTCGGCGAGGACTATGACACCGCTGACGTGCTGCTCATCGGCCGCGAGACCTACGACACCTTCGCCGGAGCCTGGCCCGACCGCGAGGCCGCGGGTGGGGACGACGCGCCGTTCGCCAAGCAACTCGGGGACATGCGCAAGGTGGTCGTCTCGCGCCAGCCGCTGGAGTTCTCCTGGCGCAACTCCGAGCTGATCGAGGGCGATCTCCTCGATGCCGTCGCCTCGCTCAAAGCCGATGCCGGCATCAGAGGCATTCTGATCCCCGGGTCGATCTCCGTGGTGCAGCAACTGCTCGCCGCGGGGTTGGTCGATGAGTTGCGCCTGCTGGTACACCCGGTGGCGGCGCGTAAGGGCCGCAAGCTGTTCGACGACGGCGACGCGCCGTACCACCTGAGAGTGACGGCGACGGAGGCGTTTCCGACGGGCGTGATCCGCGTGATCTACTCGCCGACCGCCGCACCCGCCAAGGTCGGCTATGACGAGGTCAAGGATCAGGTTCCCGGCGGGAAATAGCGGCCCGCGCGGGGAGGCTCGGCGCGTCGGCGCCACCTGGGCCGGCCCCGGTTACGTCGTCGCCCCGCGCCGACGACGGGTGCTGGCCAGCCAGATCCCGCTCGCCATCGCAGTGGCGGCGGCGATTTCGATCACGATGCGCGGTCCGCCGATGGAGAGTGTCTCACGGAAGGCCATCACCCCGATGATCACGCTGGCGACCGGGTCGACCAGGGTGAGTGTGGTCAGCGGCGCGGCGAGCCGGCCACTCTGAAAGGCGTTCTGGTTGAGCACCAGCCCGGCGAAACCGACAAGGATCAGGGCGTAGAGGTGCCAGTCGGTGAGCGTGCTGAGCGGGTCGGCTGTGATCTTGTTGGTGAGGGGTTTGAGCAGGGCTGCGATGAGGGCGTAGAGCAGGCCGGCCGTCGCCCCGAGCAAGGCTCCACGGGCGGCGTCGTGCGACCGGGCGGCGAGGGCCAGACAGGCAGCGACGAATCCACCGGAGCCGACCCCGATGCCGACCCAGGCCGAGGTGGCCGGATCGGGCAGGCCCGCGCGGGGCTGTGCGGTGGCGAGGAAGGCGGCCAGACCGACCACGCCAACGGTCACCGCGATGAGATCGCGCGGCTGTGGCCGTGATCGGTTGAGCGCGGCCTCCAGCAGGATCGCCAGGAACAAACCGCTGACCAGGATCGGCTGTACGACTGCGAGCGGACTGAGG
>NZ_JAPDPH010000405.1 GCF_026013475.1 Micromonospora yasonensis
GCCGGTGCATCGGGTGCGCGGTGGCCAGGTCGGCGGCGATCTCCCGGCCCACGGTCTGCTGGCCGGGGGTCAGCTCGTACGGCAGCCGGGCGTCGAACGCGTCCAGCAGGCCACCGGCGCGCGCCGGCCGGGCCTGCGCCGGCCAGGCGGCCGCCCGGTGCTTGCGCTGCACCAGGGTGAGCTGCACGGCGAACGCCTCGTCCCACTTGAGCCGGCGCCGGGCCCGGTAGAGGGCCTCCTTGCTGGACGGTCGGTGGATCTCGCGCAGCGCGGTGCCGATGTCGGCCAGGTTGCGGCTGGCCCGGACGGTGGCCGGCAGCGGGTCCTCCGGCGGGGTGAAGGTGTCCAGCACCACCCGGACACAGCGGGCGATCACCCAGGTCGGCACGGCCGCCGCGGCCGGGTAGACCGGGATCAGCGCCCCGGCGAACTCCTCGACCTCCTCGTTGGCCGCCGCCTCGCCGTCGCCGCCCTCGCCGAGCAGCACGTACTCGGGGCCGTTGAGCTGCCGCTTGCCCCGGAACTCGGTGACCTTGCCGGCGAACAGCCCCCACCGGCCGGGGCGCAGGTCGCGCTCGCGCCAGGCCTGGTTGCCGAAGAAGGTGAGAGTGAGCACGCCGCCGGAGCCGTCGCCGACGGTCACCTCCAGCAGGTTGCCCCGCCGCTGGCGCATCGGCCGGACCGCGGTGCGCTGCACCTGGGCCAGCACGG
Source organism: Micromonospora yasonensis (assembly GCF_026013475.1). Classification (GTDB taxonomy): domain Bacteria; phylum Actinomycetota; class Actinomycetes; order Mycobacteriales; family Micromonosporaceae; genus Micromonospora; species Micromonospora yasonensis. The sequence goes on from NZ_JAPDPH010000405.1 coordinate 712, forward strand.
TGACCTGCTCCCCCACGTCCAGCGAGCGGATGTCGGTGTGCTCGCCGCGCTCGTCGTAGCGGCGCGGGAAGTGGTAGATCAGGTCGCCGGCGGTGTGCAGGTCGAGGTGGCTCGCCAGGGCCTTGGCCGTCTTCTCCCCGACCAGCTTCTTCAGCGGCGTGTCCACCGTGGTCGGCTCGCTCGTCATTCGACCCCCAGCAGAAGCGGATAGTGCGGCTGGCCGCCCTCGTACGCCTGCACGTCGACGAACGGCCAGGAGCGCTCGACGTGCTCGCGCACCCGGTCGGCCAGCCCGGCCGGGGCGTCCGCCCCGCAGAGCAGGGTGACCAGCTCGCCGCCGCCACCGAGCATCCGGTCGACCACCGCGGTGCAGGTGTCGAGCAGGTCGGCGCCGATCAGGTGCACCTCCCCCTCGACCAGGGCCAGCACGTCACCCGGCCGGCACGGCCCGGCCACGGTGAGCGCCTCCTTGCTGGCGTGGCAGACCTCGGCGTACCGGCAGGCGCCGGCCGCCTCGGCCATCGCGATCACGTCGTCCTCGAAGCGCCGCTTCGGATCGCGGACGGCCAGGGCGGCGAGGGCCTGCACCGGCGACCGGGTGGGCACCACGCTGACCTTCACGCCGAGCCGGTGCGCCTCCTTGGCGGCCGTGCTGGCCACCGTCTGGGTGTTCGGGTCGTTGGGGAGCACCACCACCCGGGCGGCCCCGGTGGCACGGATCGCGTCGAGCAGCTCACCGGTGGACGGGTTGGCCGGCAACACGGTGGCGCCCTCGGCGCCGAACAGCTCGGCGATGCCGGCGCCGGTGGCCACCACCACGGCGGCCCGGCCGCCCGGCGGCGGGGCGGGCGCGGGCGCGGCCACCTGGTCGGCGAAGCGGGTCACGGTGATCCGGTGCGGACGGCCGGCCACCACGCCGGCCTCGATCGCCGCGCCGACGTCGTTGACGTGCACGTGCACGTTCCACGTGCCCTGGCCGGTGCTGCCGTCGCCGACGATCACCAATGAGTCGCCGAGCGCGTCCAGGTCGCCGCGCAGCCGGGTCACCGCCTCGTCGGTGGCGTCGAGCAGGTACTGCACCTCGTAGGCGTACGCGGCGGAGCCGGTCTCCCGGACGGCGGTGGCGGGCGGCCGGGCGGCGGGCGCCGGGCCGGCCGCCGGCCCGGGGCTCTCCCCGGTGACCACCTCGACCAGCGCGTCCAGCAGCAGGCAGAGGCCGCGCCCGCCGGCGTCCACCACGCCGGCGCGGGCCAGCGCGGGCAGTTGCTCGGGGGTACGCGCCAGGGCGCGCGCCGCCCCACCGGCGGCGGCCCGGGCCACCGCCCCCAGCTCGTCGCTGTCCGCCTGCTCGGCGGCGCGGGCCGCGGCGGTGGCCACCGTGAGCATGGTGCCTTCGACCGGGTGGGCGACCGCGGCGTACGCGGCGGTGGCCGCGGCGGACAGGGCGGCGGCGAGCTGGCGGCCGCGGACCGCCGGGGTGGCGGCGAGGGTGTCGGCGAAGCCGCGCAGGATCTGCGACAGGATCACCCCGGAGTTGCCCCGCGCGCCCAGCAGGGCACCCCGGGCCAGCAGCCGCAGCGCGTGCCCGTGCGGGGTGTGCCCGTCGTCGGGGAGGGTGCCCAGGTCCATGGCCAGGGCCTGGTGCGCGGAGGTGAGGGTGAGCACCAGGTTGGTGCCGGTGTCCCCGTCCGGGACCGGGTAGACGTTGAGGTCGTCGATCTCGCCCTGGTGCCGTTGCAGGGCGGCCAGCCCGCTCGCGCACCAGCGGCCCACCGCGGCGGCGTCGAGGGTGTCCTGCACGTCGGGAAGCCTACTGGCGCGCACCGACACGCGCCGGGGTCGCCCGGCCGGCGTCGGCGTGTCCGTTCGGCAACCGGGGCCGGTTGGGCGTACTGGCACGTCATCGGGTAACCTGGCCAGGTTGCCCGGGCAGCGCCTGGCGGCGACCTCATGAACGTTTCAATCCCAGGAGTATCCCGTGGCTAGCGTGTGCGACGTCTGTGGCAAGGGGCCGGGCTTCGGCCACAACGTGTCCCACTCGCACCGGCGGACCAACCGCCGCTGGAACCCGAACATCCAGTCGGTGCGTACCCCGGCCGGTGGCGGC
>NZ_JAPDPH010000406.1 GCF_026013475.1 Micromonospora yasonensis
CCGAGGCGGAGTCCGGCGTGGAACTGCCGCCGCTGCCGCCCATCCCGCCGCAGCTGGCCCCGTCGGACGGGCTGCCCCGCCGCGCCGAACGCCCACCGGGACAGTGGTGCCGCGAGCACGGCGTCATCCCGCCCCCGGGCTCGTTCCACGGGGCCCGCGGCGACGAACGGCCGACCGCCGGGCTCGGCTGGCACCCGATCCTCGACGGCCCGCGGGAGGCGACCGGATGAGCGCACCCGTGAGCGCGGTACGCGGCAGCGGCGAGTTCTTCGCGTTCTGCCTCGACACCCTGCGTGGGCTGGGCCGGCGGCCGGTGCAGGTGCGCGAGTTCGTCCAGCAGGCCTGGTTCATCAGCTCGGTGTCGATCCTGCCGGCCGCTCTGGTGTCCATCCCGTTCGGCGCGGTCATCGCCCTGCAGCTCGGCTCGCTGGTCCGTCAGCTCGGCGCGCAGTCGTTCACCGGCGCCGCCTCGGTGCTCGCCGTGGTCCGCGAGGCCGGGCCGATCGTCACCGCCCTGATCATCGCCGGCGCCGGCGGTTCGGCGATCTGCGCCGACCTGGGCGCACGCAAGATCCGGGAGGAGCTGGACGCCATGCAGGTGCTCGGCATCGACCCGATCCAGCGGCTCGTGGTGCCCCGGGTGCTCGCCGCGATGCTCGTCGCCGTCCTGCTCAACGGCCTGGTCAGCGTCGTCGGCGTGACCGGCGGGTACGCGTTCAACGTCGTCCTGCAGGGCGGCACGCCGGGGGCGTACGTGGCCAGCTTCCAGGCCCTCGGGCAACTGCCCGACCTGCTGGTGGGGGAGGTGAAGGCGCTGCTGTTCGGGGCCACCGCCGCGCTGGTCGCCAGCTACAAGGGGATGACCGCCAAGGGTGGGCCGAAGGGCGTCGGCGACGCGGTCAACCAGAGCGTGGTCATCACCTTCATGCTGCTGTTCGCGCTCAACTTCCTCGTCACGGCCGTGTACTTCCAGGTCGTCCCGCAGAAGGGGAGCTGACATGGCCGTACTGCGGTATCTCGACGACCTCGGCGGCCAGCTCGCCTTCCACCTGCGCGCCCTGGCCTGGGCGCCGCGCACCCTGCGCCGCTACAAGCGCGAGGTGGTCCGGCTGCTGGCCGAGGTCAGCTTCGGCACCGGCGCGCTCGCCGTGCTCGGCGGCACCGTCGGCGTCATCTGCTTCCTCACCTTCTTCACCGGCACCGAGGTCGGTCTCCAGGGCTACCAGGCGCTCGACCAGATCGGCAGCAGCGCCTTCACCGGCTTCGTCTCGGCGTACTTCAACACGCGGGAGATCTCGCCGCTGGTCGCCGCGCTGGCCCTGTCCGCCACCGTCGGCTGCGGCTTCACCGCCCAGCTCGGCGCCATGCGGATCTCCGAGGAGGTGGACGCCCTGGAGGTGATGGGCGTGCCCTCGCTGCCGTTCCTGGTCACCACCCGGATGATCGCCGGCTTCATCGCGGTCGTCCCGCTGTACGTGATCGGCCTGCTTTCCAGCTTCCTCGCCACCCGCACCATCGCGGTGGCCTACTTCGGACAGTCCGCCGGCACCTACGACTACTACTTCCACCTGTTCCTGCCGCCCGAGGACGTGCTCTGGTCCTTCGGCAAGGTGCTGGTGTTCAGCGTGATCGTCGTGCTGGTGCACTGCTGGTACGGCTACACCGCGCAGGGCGGGCCCGCCGGGGTCGGCGTCGCCGTGGGCCGGGCCGTCCGCACCGCCATCGTCGCGGTCAACGTCGTGGACTTCTTCCTGTCCCTGGCCATCTGGGGCGCCACCACCACCGTCCGGATCGCGGGGTGACCATGCGACACCGTGTCCTCGGCATCGTCTTCATCGCCCTGCTCACCGCGGCGCTGACCGCCTCGGTGCTGCAGTACCGCAAGGCGTTCACCCCGGTCGACCGGATCACCCTGCGCGCCGACCGTGCCGGCCTGCAACTCCTCGACGGCGCCGACGTCAAGGTACGCGGCGTGGTCGTCGGCGACGTCCGCTCGGTACGCAGCGACGGCCAGGGCGCGGTCATCGGGCTGGCCCTCGATCCCGCCACCACCGACCGGATCCCCGCCGACGTGACCGCCCGGCTGCTGCCCAAGACCCTCTTCGGCGAGCGGTACGTGGAACTCGTCCCGCCCCCGGGCAGCACCGCCGGGCCGATCCGCGACGGCGCGGTCATCACCCAGGACCGCAGCCGTACCGCGATCGAACTGGAACGGGTGCTCGACCAGGCGCTGCCGCTGCTGCAGGCCATCCACCCCGACCAGCTCGCCGCCACCCTCGGCGCGATCTCCACCGCCCTCGAGGGGCGCGGTGACCAACTCGGCGCCAACCTCACCCGGCTCGACGCGTACCTGCGGCAGCTCAACCCGCAGCTGCCGACCATCGCCGAGGACGTCCGCCAGCTCGCCGCCGTGCTGGACAGCTACGACGCCGCGCTGCCCGACCTGCTCGCCCTGCTGCGCGACGTCACGGTCACCGCCGACACGGTCACCGACCAGCGCGCCCAGCTCGCCGCGCTGCTCGCCGACACCACCGACACCGCCGACACCACCCGCGGCTTCCTCGACCGGCACGGCGACCAGCTCATCCGCCTCGGCCAGGTAAGCCGGCCGCTGCTGGAACTGCTCGCCACCTACGCCCCCGAGTACCCGTGCCTGGTCCGCGGGCTGGTCGCCCTGCAACCCCGGGTCGAGGAGGTCTTCGCCGGCGGCCGGATGCACATCACCCTCGAGGTCACCAAGGACGGCGGCCCGTACGAGAAGGGCCGCGACGCGCCGGTGTATGGCGCCGA
>NZ_JAPDPH010000407.1 GCF_026013475.1 Micromonospora yasonensis
CCCCCCTCTCCCCCCCCCCGACGCTCCTTGGGTGGGGTGTCAGGGGCGGGCGGCGGGCCGCATCCCGCCACTTCGCGCACACTTGAGGGGAAGGAAGTCACGACGCGTGCGGCCCGCAGGCACGGACGGTCGGGAGCCCGTGACCGGCGGAGGAACGATGAGCACGACGACGGACGAGATCGAACGGCCGACCGAGGTGCCGGTGCCCCGCTGGGTGGCGCCCACCTTCGTGGCGCTGGCCCTGTTGACCCTGCCCTGGATCGGCTACCTGGCGGCGACCCTGCCCCGGCACGCGCTGACCGTGCACTACCGGGCCGCCTGGGTCGGCTTCGACCTGGGCCTGGTGGCCCTGCTGGGGCTGACCGCCTGGTACGCGTACCGGGGCGACCGGCAGGTGGTGCTCGCCGCCGCCGGCACCGCGACCATGCTGGCCGTGGACGCCTGGTTCGACGTGGTCACCACCCCGCGCGGCCCGGACCTGGTGGTGTCGGTGCTGCTGGCCGTGCTGGTCGAGTTGCCGCTCGCCGTCGTCTGCCTCTGGATCGCCCGGCACGGCGACCAGATGGTCGACCGCCGGCTCGCCGTCCGCGCGCAGCTCGCGACGGACCGGGCCGACTCGGCGCAGCGCAGCGCCGTCACCGCCCGCCGGCGCCTGGCCCGCCTCCGGAGCCGGCTCCGCTGAGGTACGCCGCCCGGCGCACCCGGGCGGCCGGGAGCCGGAGCGGGGTCAGGCCGGCCAGGCCTTGGCGAACAGGTCCCGGGTGTCGGCGAGCAGTTGTGGCAGCACCTTCGTCCGGCCGATCACCGGCATGAAGTTGGCGTCGCCACCCCAGCGCGGCACCACGTGCTGGTGCAGGTGGGCGGCGATGCCGGCACCCGCGACGCCGCCCTGGTTCATCCCCAGGTTGAAGCCGTGCGCGTTGGAGACCCGGCGGACCACCCGCATGGCGTCCTTGGTGAACGCCGCCAGCTCCGCGGTCTCCGGGGCGTCCAGCTCGGTGTAGTCGGCCACGTGCCGGTACGGGCAGACCAGCAGGTGCCCCGGGTTGTACGGGTAGAGGTTGAGCACCGCGAAGACGTGCTCGCCCCGGGCGACGACGAGGCTCTCGTCCGGCGGCAGGCCGGGGGCGCGGCAGAACGGGCAGCCGGCGGGCTTCTCGTAGCCGCCCTCGGGGCGGTCCTCCCCCGAGATGTAGGTCATCCGGTGTGGCGTCCAGAGCCGTTCCAGCCCGTCCGCCAGGCCAGCGCTGTCCGTGTGCCGTTCCGCCCCAGTCACAGACGCGATCCTACGGACCGTCGTGAGGACCAGCGACGGCCGCCCGTACCAGGAAGCCGTTGACGAACCGTCCTCCATGCCTCACGATCTCTGTCATTCGAATATTTCGATGTATCGATAGATGGAGGAACGATGTTCCGACGAATCGGCAAGCTTCTCGTGGCGCTCGTGCTGGCCGCCGCCGGCACGGTTATCGGCGTCACCGCCACCGCCGGTGCGGCCTACGCCGACGGCTGCTACACCTGGGGACGCACCCTGTCCGAGGGGATGAACGGCGAGGACGTCCGGCAGCTGCAGATCCGGGTCTCCGGCTACCCGGGCTACGGCGGGGTGCTCAGCCGAGACGGGGCGTACGGCCCGGGCACCAAGGCGGCGGTGATCCGCTTCCAGCAGGCGTACGGGCTGACCGCCGACGGCATCGCCGGGCCGCAGACGTTCAACAAGCTCTACGCGTTGCAGGACGACGACTGCACCCCGGTCAACTTCAGCTACGCCGAGCTCAACGACTGCAACAGTGACTGGTCGGGCGGGGCGGTGTCGGCCGCGACGGCCAAGGCGAACGCCCTGGTGGTGATGTGGCAGCTCCAGGCCCTGCGACACGCGCTAGGCGACCAGCCGCTCACCGTGACCACCGGATTCCGCAGCTACGCCTGCAACAGCGCGGTCGGCGGGTCGTCGACCAGCCGGCATCTCTACGGCGACGCCGCCGACCTCGCCGCCGGGGCGAGCTCGCTCTGCCGAATGGCCCAGCAGGCCCGCTACCACGGATTCAACGAGATCCTCGGCCCCGGCTACCCCGACCACAACGACCACACCCACGTCGCGAACAAGTCGAGCCGGCTCTGGTCGGCGCCGAACTGCGGCATCTGACCGCGGGGCGCGGGTCCCTCCTCCGGGCGCCCGGAGAAGGGACCCGCACGTCACGCCTGGGCGGAGGGGCCGGTGTTGCTGCGGGAGCCCACCACGTCGACCACGTGCGCCACCGCCTCGGCGATCGGGACGCCGTTGCGCTGCGACCCGTCGCGGTAGCGGAAGGAGACCGTGCCCGCGGCCACGTCGTCGTCACCGGCGATCACCATGAACGGGATCTTCTGCTGCTGGGCGTTGCGGATCTTCTTCTGCATCCGGTCGTCGCCCGCGTCGACCTCGGCCCGGATCCCCTGCTTGCGCAGCGTGCTGACGAAGTCCTGCAGGTAGTCGGTGTGGTCCTCGCGGATCGGGATGCCGACCACCTGCACCGGGGCGAGCCAGGCCGGGAACGCGCCGGCGTAGTGCTCGGTGAGCACGCCGATGAAGCGCTCGATCGAGCCGAACTTGGCGCAGTGGATCATGACCGGCTGCTGCCGGGTGCCGTCGGCCGCCTGGTACTCCAGCCCGAAGCCCTTCGGCTGGTTGAAGTCGTACTGGATGGTCGACATCTGCCAGGTGCGCCCGATGGCGTCCTTGGCCTGCA
>NZ_JAPDPH010000408.1 GCF_026013475.1 Micromonospora yasonensis
CCACCGCCGCGAGCGCCACGGCGAGCCAGGCGGCGGCGAACGCGTCGGCGAACCCCGCCACGTCCGCTTCCGGATCCAGCCGCAACGCGACGTACATGACGACGGCCTGCACGGACACGCCGATGATGAGGGCGCCGAGCCCGCCGAGGGCGGTGGCCAGGGCGAACAGCAGCGGCCGCAGGACCGCGCCGATCGCGGCGATCAGCCCGACCAGCCACAGGGTCGCGACCAGGCCGCTCGCGGTGACCCCCGGCAGCAGCCACAGCGTCGTACTGAGCACCACGAACGAGGTGACCATGCTGCGCAGCAGCGCCCGGAGCCGGGCGACGGTCGGCCGGTAGTCGCGCAGCACCCCCAGGCCGACGCGCACCGGCTGGGGCAGCGTCCGGTGCTCCCCGGCGTCCGCGTCCGGCTCCATTCGACTCACAATGCCACACCCGGTCAGCCAAGATCGACAAGCGGTGAGCCGGAGTGCCGACAGGCTCGCCGGCACGTGCCGTGCGGTGCCGAGCCGGACCCGGCCTGGCGACCCGCGTATAAGCCTGACTAAAGTCAGGTATATGAGCTCGGAGTTCATCGCCACCGTGCGGCGGTTCAACCGGACGGTCACCCAGCGGGTGGGCGCACTCGACGACCAGTACATGTCCCGCGACCGGCCCCTCGCCCAGGCGCGGCTGCTGTGGGAGATCGGCCCCGGCGGCACCGAGGTCGCGTCGCTGCGGGCCCGGCTCGGGCTGGACTCCGGGTACCTCAGCCGGCTCCTGCGCACGTTGGAGAGCGACGGGCTCGTCACGGTCGGCCCGGCCGGCCAGGCCGGCGGCGACGGGCGGGTACGGGTCGCCGCGCTCACCGAGGCCGGCCGGGCGGAGTGGGCCGAGCTGGACGAACGCTCCGACGAGCTGGCGCGGTCCATTCTCGAACCGCTCAGCGGCCAGCGCCGCGAGCGCCTCGTCGCGGCGATGGCCGAGGTGGAACGGCTGCTGGTCAGCTCGATGGTGGTCATCGAGCCGTGCTCACCGGGCGATCCGCGCGCCCGGGCCGCCGTTCGGGCCTACGCCCGTGAGATCGCGCAGCGGTTCGACGACGGCTTCGACCCGGCACTCAGCAGGCCCGTCCGCGACGAGGACCTCGTCCCACCAGCCGGCCTGTTCCTGCTCGCCACCCTCAACGGCGAGCCCGTCGGCTGTGGCGCGATCAAACTCCACGCGGGCGCACCCGCGGAGATCAAGCGGGTCTGGGTTTCGGACGGCGTACGCGGGCTCGGGATCGGCCGACGGCTGCTCGACCAGCTTGAGGGGCACGCCGCCGAGGGTGGCTGGACCGCCGTCCGGCTGGACACCAACCGCAACCTGACCGAGGCGATCGCCATGTACCGCGCCGCCGGCTACCGGGAGATCGAGCCGTACAACACCGAGCGCTATGCGCACCACTGGTTCGAGAAGCGCCTGCGCTGACCAGCGGCTTCGGACGATCGCCAGCAAAACGATCTAGACCGTACGTATCTGGATTTCAGGCCCCTGATCTGGGATTATGGGGAGGAGCCGGACCAGACGTGAGCTGCGGCGCATGGGCGGTTCGGATGAGTCTTCCGCTCCCACGGACAGCGCGGTCACGGAGCGAAACCTGAATCCGCAGACCGAGGCTGCACGAGCCGGATCAAGCAGATCATCGAACGCGGCCGTGGCCGGTCCTGTCCGCTGTCGCTTCACCCGTCACGTGGCTGCCGCCGCTGGCTCGCGGCGCAGTGCGCGACATGTCCGGCGGGCCCTACCCCGAAAGGGAGACGAATGCACTGTCAACTCGCCGGCAAGAACGTCATCGTCACCGGGGGCACCCGGGGGATCGGTCGGGGCATCACCCTCGGGCTGGCCGCCGCCGGGGCGAACGTGGTCGCCTGCTATCGGACCGAGGGCGAACACGTCGAAGCGCTCGCCCAGCAACTGAAGGGAATGCCGGGCATTCACCGGCTGATCCGGGCCGACGTGACCGACGCGGAGAATGTCGAGCGGCTCGTCGACGAGGCCCGGAGCAGCCACCGGAAGCTGCACGGCCTGGTGCACAACGCGGGGGTGATCAGCCCGGTCGCGTTCGGCGAGCTGACGCCCCAGGAGTGGCACCGCGTGGTGGACACCAGCCTCACGGCGGCCTACCTCATCATCAACAAGGCCCTGCCGCTGATGGTCGGCGGGTCCTCGGTGGTGGCGATCGGTTCCCGTTCGGCCTCGATCGGGATCCCGGCGCGGGCGCACTACACCGCGGCGAAGGCCGGGCTCGTGGGGCTGATGCGCTCACTGGCCAAGGAGCTGAGCCCGCAGGGCATCCGCGTCAACGTGGTGGCCCCCGGCATGATCGAGACGGAGGAGGCGGCGCGAAGCGCGTCCGCGGAGCGGCAGGCGTACGTCGAACGCCACGCCAAGAGGATCGCGCTGGGGCGCTACGGGCGGCCCGAGGAGGTGGCCCACGCCGTGATCTTCCTCCTCAGCGACCAGGCCTCCTACATCACCGGGGAGACGCTGCGGGTCGACGGAGGCGTGTGAGCTCGTGACGCCGGGGCGGGCGCCACCGGACGGCACGCGCCCGCGCCCGGGCGGCCCTCGCCGTCCAGGTGGGTGCGCAGCTCGTCATCGGTGGGCTCGACCAGGAAGCTGCCGTCCGGCCACAGCAGGGTGGGAATGCGCCGGC
>NZ_JAPDPH010000409.1 GCF_026013475.1 Micromonospora yasonensis
CACCTGGAACAGCTTCTTCACCTTCCTGGTCGCCGAGGGCGTCGTACCCGGCAATCCGATGCCGGCGGTGGCCCGGCCCCGCGCGCCGCTCCCCCGCCCGAAGCCGCTGCGTGGCGAGGCCACCCCGGAGGAACTGCTCGCCGCGGTGGCCCGTGAGCAGGGCCGGCAGCGCGACCCGTGGCCCGAGCGCGACCTGGCGGTGCTGGCGCTCGCCCTGTGCGCCGGGCTGCGCCTGTCGGAGCTGCTGGCGCTGCGCGTGGGCTCCGTGGCCGGGCGGGACGGTGAGCGGCGGGTGGAGGTGTCCGGTAAGGGCGGGCGGCCCCGTACGGTGCCGATCGAAGCGGGACTGGACCGGGCCGTGACCGACTATCTGGCGAGCCGGCGGCGGCGTTTCGGCGCGCGTAGCGTACGGCCGGACTCGCCGTTGCTGGTCGACCGGCGGGGTGAGCCGCTGCGCCGTGGTGGTCTGCAGTACCTCGTGGAGTCGTGTTACCGGCGGGCGGGCATCGGTGACCGGGTGCCGCAGGGGGCACGGCTGCACGCGCTGCGGCACACCTTCGCGACCCGGTTGGCGGAGGACGGGGCGAGTGCGGCGGAGATCATGCGGTTGCTGGGGCACGCGTCGTTGGCGTCGTCGCAGGCGTACATCGAGGTGACGGCGGGTCAGCAGCGGGCGGCGGTGCGGTCCAACCGGACCAACCAGGCGTTGGCGAAACTGGTGGGCGGGAGTTGACCACCGGTGGCGGATGCGATCGCGCAGCGCGGTGTGGCAGGCTGAGGGCGACGCGACTGGCGGCACCGGGGATGGCAGCAACCATCGGGGAGCTTCGTCGTGGGGGTCGACCGCCTGGGCCTCCGCGGGCGAGGTGTGGCATGTCTTCTTCGGGTACGACGGCTCGGCTGCTGCCTGGTGGTCCGGTGGCCGAGCAGGTGCTGGCGGAGGTCGCCGGGGCGGTGACGGGGCTGCGCGCGGCGGGGGTGACGCCGGCGTTGGCGACGGTGCTGGTGGGCGACGACGACGCCAGTGCCGGTTACATCCGGATCAAGCAGCGGCAGGCGGCGGAGTTGGGGTTCGACTCGCCGCACGTGCACCTGCCGGCCACGGCGTCGCAGGCCGACCTGCACGCGGTGCTGGAGGACTTCAACGGCGACAAGGGTGTGCACGGGGTGTTGGTGCAGCATCCGATTCCTGGGCACCTGGACTACGACCGGGCGTTGGCGGTGCTGAATCCGGACAAGGACGTCGACGGCATGCACCCGGTGAACATGGGCCGGCTGGCGTTGGGGCTGCCGGGTCCGCTGCCCTGTACGCCGGCGGGGATCGAGGCGCTGCTGGCGTATCACGGGGTGCCGGTGGCCGGCCGGGAGGTGGTGGTTCTCGGGCGGGGCGCGACGCTGGGCCGGCCGTTGGCGATGTTGCTGGCGCAGAAGCGGCCGACGGCGAACGCGGCGGTGACGGTGGTGCACACCGGGGTGGCGGACTGGCCGCGGTACACCCGGCGGGCGGAGATCCTGGTGGCGGCGGCGGGGGTGCCGGGGATCGTGCAGCCGGAGCATGTGCGTCCGGGCGCGGTGGTGGTCGGTGGTGGTGTGCGGTACGAGGGGCGGCGGCTGCTGCCGGATGTGGACGAGCGGTGTGCCGAGGTGGCGGGGGCGATCACTCCGCGGGTCGGTGGGGTCGGTCCGACGACGGTGGCGATGCTGTTCCGCAATGCGGTGCGGGCGGCGCAGCGGGCGGCCGGGCTGGGCTGAGCCCGGTCAGGGTGTGTCGACGGGGCGGCCCAGCCAGGTGGAGAGCCAGTCGAAGGCGGGTGCCTCGACGGCCCGCCAGGTGGACGGGTTGTGGCCGCCCCCGTCGACGTAGCTGGTGGTGAGGGAGATCGGGGCGCGGGCCAGCCGGCTCAGCTCGCGGGTGTCGCGTAGGGCGTTGTGGTCGGCGCGGCCGCAGGACAGGTAGAGGGCGACGGCGGGGCGGGGCAGGTGTTGCAGCCGCCAGATGTCGTTGTTGAGGGTGTGTTCGGTGCCGTCGCCGATGGTGAGGCCGGGTTCGGCGTAGCCGGAGAGGCTGGCGGCGGCGGCGTATCGGTCGGGGTGGCGGAGCAGCAGGTTGGTGGCGCAGTAGCCGCCGGCGGACAGGCCGGTCAGGCCCCAGGCGTTGCGGTCGGCGCGGAGCCGCAGGTGGGTGTTGGCCCAGGCGGGTACGTCGACGGTGAGGAATGTTTCGCTTTGTGGGCCGTGGGTGAGGTTGACGCATTCGGTGTCGATCATGGTGTTGGGCGTCTGGTACGGGAACAGCACGACGGTGGGGGCCATCCGGCCGGCGGCGATCTCGTGGTCGAGGTGGCCGGGGGCGTCGAGCAGTTGCAGCCAGCCGGCGGGTGAGCCCGGGTAGCCGTGCAGTGCTTCGATGACGGGGAATCGCTGGTGGGGGTGGGTGTCGTAGGCGGCCGGTAGGTAGACGTACATGGGTAGGTTGAGGCCGCTGGCGGTGCCGGGGACGGTGACGGTGATGACTCGTCCGCCGTGGTGGCCGTCGGCGCCGGTGGGGGTGGTGCCGGTGGTGGCGGTGTCGGGCCGGCCGAGCAGGTCTGCCCAGCTGGTGTAGGTGGCGCTCTGCCGGTTCGCCCAGGCCAGTGCGACTGTGGTGGCGGTGGCGAGGCAGAGCAGGCCGGCGC
>NZ_JAPDPH010000041.1 GCF_026013475.1 Micromonospora yasonensis
CCGCACCTACAGCGGCGTCACGGTGGCCAGCGGACAGAGCACCATGCAGAACATCCAGCTCACCACCTCGGGCCGGGTCACCGGCACGGTCACCGGCGCTGGTGGCGCGGCGCTCGCTGGCGCGACCGTGACCCTGGAGGGCGGCAACCTGCCGACCACCGACACCGTCACCACCGACGCGGCCGGCAAGTACACCTCCGACTGGGACCCGATCGGCAGCTACACGGTCACCTGCTCGGCCCCCGGGTACGCCTCCCAGGTGGTCACCGGGGTCATCATCACCACCGGCGGGCTGACCACGGTGAACTGCACCCTGAGCAACACCGGCACGCTCACCGGGGTGGTGACGAACCTCAACACCGGCGGCGCGATCAGCGGTGCCACGGTGACCTACAGCGGCGGCTCCAGCGGGAGTACCACCACCGACGCCGCCGGCCGGTACACGTTCACCGGGGTGACCGCCAGCACGTACTCCGTCACCGCGACGGCCGGCGGCTACCAGGCACGGACCTACACCGGAGTCACGGTGACCGCCGGCGTGACCAACACGCAGGACATCCAGCTCACCACCACCGGCCGGGTCACCGGAACCGTGACCACCACCGGTGGCGCGGCGGTCTCCGGCGCGACCATCACCCTGCAGGGCGGCAACCTACCCACGACCGATGCCGTCGCCAGCGACTCGACCGGCCACTACACCTCGAACTGGGATCCGATAGGCACCTACACGGTCACCTGCTCGGCACCGGGCCGTAGCACCCAGATGATCACCGGCGTCCCGATCACTACCGGAGGCCTGACCACCGTCAACTGCCAGATATAGGCGGATCCGCCAGATCACGTGCAAACGACGAGGCCCGCGGAAGCACGTGGCGGATCAACGCGCCGCCCAATAGGTGCGGGTGTTGACGAACTCGCGTAGGCCGGAGGCAGCCAGTTCCCGGCCGTATCCGCTGCGCTTGGTCCCGCCGAAGGGTAGGCGTGCGTCGGACGCGACCACGGCGTTGATGAAGGCGGCTCCGGTGGTGACCTGGCGGGCGATGGCGATGCCGTGTTCGGGGTGCGCGGTCCACACGCTCAGCCCGAGCCCGTACTGCGAGGTATTCGCCAGCCGGACGGCGTCGGCCTCGTCGGCGGCGATCGCGACGGCGGCGACCGGGCCGAAGGTTTCCTCGTCGAAGGCGACCACGCCGGGCGCGGTGTTCCCGAGGATGGTGGGCTCGAAGAAGTACCCGCTGCCCGGCAGCGGTCGTCCTCCGGTGAGCAGGGTGGCGCCGCTGGCGAGGGACTGGTCGACCTGTCGCTGGATGGTGTCGCGGAGGTCGCCGCGGGCCATCGGGCCGATGTTCGTGCGTGGATCGGTGGGGTCGCCGACAGTCAGGGCCCGGGTGGCGGCGACGAAGGCGGCGGTGAACTGCTCCGCGATGGGCGCCTCGACGATGAACCGCTTGGCGCACACGCAGCTCTGGCCGGCGTTGGTGAACCGGGCCTTCGCCGCAGCGGCGGCTGCGGCCTGGGGATCGGCGTCGGCGAGCACCACGAACGCGTCCGAGCCGCCCAGTTCGAGTACGGATTTCTTCACGGCACGGCCGGCCGCGGCTCCCACGGCCGCGCCGGCGCGGTTGCTGCCGGTGAGCGTCACCGCGGCGATCCGGTCGTCGGCGATCAGCCGCCGGGTGACCTCGGGGACGCGCGGCTCCTCCACCACGATCGTGGTGAAGACGCCCTCGGGCAGTCCCGCCGCCAGGAACACCCGTTCGATGGCCAGCGCGCAGCCGGTGACGTTCGGCGAGTGCTTGAGGAAGACCCCGTTCCCGGCGGTGATCGCCGGGATGGCGAAGCGCATCGCCTGCCAGAACGGAGAGTTCCACGGCATCACCGCGAGCACCAGGCCCATCGGCTCGTACGCGACCCAGGCGTCGACACCGTCGATCTCGACCAGCTCGTCCCCGAGGATCGCCGCGGCCTGCGACGCGTAGTACTCGCAGGTCACGGCCGACTTCTCGATTTCGGCGGCCGCTTCGGCGAGCACCTTGCCCATCTCGTCGGTGATCAGCCGCGCGAACTCATCCTTTCCGGCGCGCAGCGCACATCACGCCGATCTCCCCAATCTCTGTCGGAATTTTTCGATCGAGAGTGAACCGGGCGCAGTCGGGGCGCGTGCCTTCCGGTGGGACCCGAGGTCCTGGCATGGCTTCGCCGGCGCCCTGTCGTGGGCCGTGTCGACCCCGGGCCCCGCGGGGTCTCCAGGTCACGAGACCCGGTCGCCAGCGGGTTCGTCCGGACGTGACGGACCGCCTGCGTCGGCGTTGGACAGAGGAGGCCACCACACCGAACGGCACTACTCGGCGGCAGTCGGGCTTCGCGACCGGCCGGTGCCGCCCGCAATCCACTCTTCACCACTCGGGCAAGAAGGGAACCTGGCATGCACGCACGACATCGCCGTACCGTCGTCCCACGCCGCAAGACCCTGGAAGCACCGAATGGAGGCGGCTGCGTAGCACCAACGCGCGCCCGCCGCCGAACGCGAGGGACGATCGCGATGCTGGCCCTGGCCGCATCCGGGCTGTCCATGACCGCGGTCGGCGCCCCAGCGAACGCCGAGCCGGGCGGCCCGACGATGCTCGATCCGAGGCTGGCGGTGCGGACCGTAGCCACCGGGTTGATCAGCCCCACCGGCCTGGCTTTCATCGGCGTCGACGACATGCTCGTGCTCGAGAAGACCACCGGGCGGGTCCAACGCGTCGTCAACGGAGCCATCGCCAGCACGCCGCTGGACCTCGCCGTCAACTCCGGCTCCGAGCGAGGCCTGCTCGGGATCGCCCTGCACCCGGACTTCCCGACGAATCCTGGGGTCTACCTGTACTGGACGGAGAGCACGACCGGCACCGACACGAGCATCCTCGGCGAGACCCCACTGCTCGGCAACCGGGTCGACCGGTTCGTGTGGGACGGCACAACGCTCACCTTCGACCGCAACCTGATCCGGATCCGCGCCCGGCAGGAGGACGCCGGCCAGCCCGCACGCGCGAACCACAACGGCGGGGTGATCAGCTTCGGCCGTGACGGGAAGCTGTACACCTTCACGGGCGACCTCGGTCGGCGTGGCCAACTGCAGAACCTCACCTGCGGCGCGACCGCCGCCTGCCCGGGGCCACCCGTGCCCGACGACCAGTTCGGCGGGCCGGCACCAGACAACGCCCACCTCAGCGGCGTCGTCCTGCGCCTCAACGACGACGGCACGACGCCGACCGACAACCCCTTCTTCGGTCCTGGTGCGGCCATGGGCGGCGAGGTCGGCGCCACCGTGCAGAAGATCTTCTCGTACGGCCACCGCAATGGATTCGGCATGGCCGTCGACCCCGCCACGGGCAATATTTGGATGCAGGAGAACGGCGACGACAGTTTCAGCGAGGTCAACCGGCTCGAGCCGGGCATGAACGGCGGCTGGGTCCAGATCGCCGGGCCGGTGCAGCGAATCGCCCAGTTCAAGGAGATCGAGACGACGTTCGGCGGCCGGAACCTCCAGCAACTCCGCTGGCCGCCGAGCAACATCGCGGACAGCCCGCAGGAGGCGCTCGGCAGGTTGTTCATGCTTCCCGGGGCGCACTACAGCGATCCCGAGTTCAGCTGGAGGTGGGAGCTCGCCCCCGGCGGAATGGGCTTCCTCAACAGCCGGACGTTCGGGCCGGAGTTCCAGGGTGACCTGTTCATGGGTGCCGCGACGGCCACCCTCAACGGGGGCTACCTGTTCCACTTCAACCTGACCGGCAACCGCCGGAAGATCGCCGTCGACGACCCGCGGCTGGAAGACCGGGTGGCGGACAACCTCGCCAAGCACGAGATCACGGAAAGCGAGAGCCTCCTGATCGGCCGGGACTTCGGCGTCGTCACGGACATCGAAACCAGCCCGGACGGCAACCTGTCCGTCCTTTCGCTGACCAATGGCGCGGTCTACACGATCCACCGGCGCTGACGACCATCAGCCCCGACGGGGGTGACCCGCCTGTCCGCCGTGCCGGGCCTGCGGGTCACCCTCTCGCATCAGCGTCTGCGGCAACTGTGGTGGCTCAGCGGCTGCCCACTTCACCTTGTCCACCCACGGTCGAGGTTCTCTGATGATCAGGCCGACGCGCTAGGGTCGGTCGGCTGCTTGCGGCCGAGCGCGTGCCGGCGTTCGGCCTCGGACTTCACTGCGGCCAGCGCGTCGGCAACCGTCGCCTCCCATCGCCGCGCGACCACCGCCGCCCACCGGGCACCCGGCGCCCAGCCGTCGGTGCCCATCTCGCCGGTGTACTCCAGTCGGGTGCGGCCGCCGCCGTCGGTGAGCGAGAAGCGTTCCCGAACGTACGGCACAGGGCCGCGCGCGAGGCGGAAGTCGACGGTGTCGGGGCGGGTGAAGGTAACCGTCTCGACCGTCTGGGTGACCAGGCCACGGCCGACCGGCGTGCGGTGGGCAGCCAGGACCATCCCCTCCCCGCGTTCCAGCACCTGGATCTTCTCCCGTTGGGCCTTCGTGGGCCGGCCGAGGTAGGGCTGGGCGATCACGTCGAAGACCAGCTCGCGGGGCGCGTTGATGTCGAGTACCTGCGGCCCGAGGGCGCGTGTCCGCCGGCCGATGCCCAGATCTATGGTGAGCTGGCCGGAGACCAGTGCCCGGTACCCGACCACGCCCGCGGCCGCGGCCGTGGCCGCGATGGTCCAGCCGAGCCGTGCTGCCATGATCGTCTCCGATCTCCTGTCCGGCGCTGGGGAGTCACCGTTCGCTGTCAATGCGGTTTCACGGCCGTCAGCAGCGCGTAGCCGAGGACACGATCGGCGACGGCGGCGCGGGCGGCGGCCAGCACCGCCGGGGCGCGGTCGAAGTCCACGCCGAGGGCCTCGGCCCGCGCTCGTGCGGTCATACGCACGAGCGCCAGGCGGGCCTCGATCTGATCGATCATGGCCGCTATCGCGTCGTCGCAACGTTCGGTGTGGGTGACCGTCAGCCCCGCGCCGCGCAGCAGGGCGGCGTACCCGTCCAGGGGGCGGGCGTCGGCGACACAGGCGATCCACGCTCCCAGCCCGGCCAGCTCGGGCGGGAGCCGCTCGGCATTGACGGTGACGTCGGTGATGCCGAGCCGACCGCCGGGGCGCAGCACCCGGGCGAACTCGGCGGCGGCGGCGGGTTTGTCGGGGAAGGTGCAGAAGGCACACTCGCACACCACCGCGTCGACCGACTGCGCATCGACGGGTAGCCGTTCGGCGTCGGCTACCTGGAACCGGATGCGGTCGGCGAGGCCGGCGGCCTGTGCGGTGTCGGTGGCGAGGGCGACGTTGGCGTCGGACAGGTCCACGCCGGTGACGTCGACGGCGTACTCGGTGGCGAGCGCCAGAACGGTGGTCCCCCGGCCGCTGGCGACATCGAGGACGACCTTCCCGGGGCGCAGGTCCAGCCGGTCGGCCAGCCGGCGGGTGAGGGCGAGGCCCCCAGGGTGGTAGGAGTCGCCGAGCAGCAGGGCCACCACGTCAGAGCCGTAGGTGGCGGCGCAGCATGCTTTGGCTGCGGCGGCCGTAGGCGGCTGGATCGGGACGCTCATCGGATCCCGCGGCCGACGTTGGTGCGGTCCGGCGCGATGCGGCGTTCGCCGTCCGGGCGATGCCCCACGCCGCTCCCGGCGATCTTCGAGCCGTAGGGCGAATCGATGAGGATCGGCTGCAGTGGCCGCGAGTTGGGCACGACGTCGGCCACCGTTACGCCGGACATCTGTTCGCGGACCTGTTCGCGGTAGCCGACGGAGTTGTAGGCGCAGAACGGTATCAACCTGCCGTCCGGGGTGATCTCCTCGACGCAGCATTTCATCAGCTGCTTGACGTTGAGGGTGTACGGATCCTGGAAATCCTGGATGACGATCATGAAGGCGCGGTCGGTGAGGTTCGCGACCGCGTCGGGCAGGTTGATGCCGCAGGCGTCGGCGCAGTCCAGCGCCGCGGCGGTCTGAGCGAGGCGGTCGCGCGTGGTGTCGGTGCCCATGAACGCCGACGCCGACCACAGCTTTTCCAGCGCCTCTCGTACGGCGTGGTCCGGCACGACCCGGTTGGACACGTAGTCGAGGTAGTCCTCGACGTTGAGCAGCCTCGGGATCGGCACCACGGCGAAGTCCGGCGTACCGGGGGCGCCTTCGGTGAGCAGGTAGGTGATGGACCGGCAGGTCGGGAAGCAGCACGGCACCGGGAAGAAGTCCTTGGCCTGGAACCAGTCGGGCACCTGCTTCGCGATGAGGTGGATGATGTCGGAGTTGGTCAGCCGGGTCAGCGGGTCGAAGGTGACGTGCCGGCCGGAGTGGGTGACCGGCTGGAACGAGACGCTGCGCACCGCCGGGTGAGCCAGGCCGTACCTGATGATGGCACCGAGTTCGTGTTCGTTGAGGCCGCGTTCGACCGCAGCGACGAGGGTGACGGTCAGCCCGACGTCGGCACAGTTGTCCAGGGCCTGCTGCTTGATGGCGCGTAGGTCCCGGCCGCGGATCTCCCGGTGGGTGCGCTCGTCGAACCCGTCGAACTGCAGGTAGATGTTGACCGGCCGGCCGGGCCGGTTGCGTTCCCCCAGCGCGGCCACAAATCTCCGGTCGGAGGCGAGGCGGATGCCGTTGGTGTTGAGGTTGACCGCCTTGATCGGGCGTGCCTGGGCGGCGTCGATGAAGTCGAGGATCTGCTTGTGGATCGTGGGCTCGCCGCCGGAGAACATCACCACCTCGGCCTCGCCTTCGCTTTCCACGAAGACGTCGAGCATCCGCTCGCACTGCTGCAGATTGATCGAGTAGCCGTCGGGTTGGTGGCCGGAGTCGGCGAAGCAGATCGGGCAGTCCAGGTTGCAGCCGGTGTTGACCTCGATGATGCCCAGGCAGGCGTGCTGCTTGTGCTCCGGGCACAGGCCGCAGTCCGAGGGGCAGCCGTCGCGGACCTCCGTCTGAAAGGTCAGCGGGATCGTGCCGGGCTTGTTGAACCGGGCGCTGTCGAGATACATCTGCGCGTCGCCGTACACCAACGCCTCGAACGGGCCGTGCTCCGGGCAGCGCTTGCGCAGGTACACCTTGTCGTCGCGGATGTTGACCTGGCCATCGACGACGATCTTGCACACCGGGCAGATCGACTTGGTGTACTCGACGAACACCTCGTCCCGGTCCCGCTTCGCCGCCGATGACACCGGAGGAACGGGGACCCGTTCAACAGCGGCCATGACTGCTCCTCGCGGCGGGCGATTCTGCTTGCCGTGATCAGCCTCGCGAAGACCAAACGCGTCCTTCCGTGATCACGCTTTCCCAACCCTCCCTCCGCCGAGGCTGTCGCGCCCGGAATTTCGGCAAAGCGGCACGGTACAGCGCGATGACGGTGTACACCCAGGTCGGTGCCACCGAACGCGAAGGGGGGCCGAGCCAGCGGTCACCGTGTCCGTTACCGCTGGACGCGGGCGCCGCCGCCGCGCACGAGAGCCTCGACTTCTTTCAGGCTGGCCATCGAGGTGTCACCGGGCGTGGTCATCGCGAGGGCTCCGTGAGCCGCTCCGTATTCCACGGCGGTGGCGAGGCCACGGTCTTCCAGCAATCCGTAGATCAGTCCGGAGGCAAAGCTGTCGCCGCCGCCAACGCGGTCGAGGATTTCCAGTCCGGGTCGATGGGTCGCTTCAACGAAACCGATGTCGGTGGACCAGGCAACGGCACCCCAGTCGTTGACCGTGGCGCTGCGGACCGTACGCAGGGTGGTGGCGACGACCGTGAAGTTGTCGTACTCCTTCGTGACCGCCTCGATCATCCGCTTGAAGCTGTCTGCTTCCAGGTGGGACAGCGAGGCGTCGGTGCCGGGCACCTCGAAGCCGAGCGAGGCGGTGAAGTCCTCCTCGTTGCCGATCATCACGTCGACATAGCGGGCCAGTCGGCGGTTGACCTCCTGCGCGCGGCTCTGCCCGCCGACCGCCTGCCAGAGGCTGGGCCGGTAGTTGAGGTCGTACGAGATGACGGTGCCGTGCCGGGACGCGGCCGCCATGGCCGCCTCCATGGTGTCCGGGGTGGTCGCGGACAGCGCGGCGTAGATGCCTCCGGTGTGCAGCCAGCGCACCCCGAGCGTGCCGAAGAGGTGATCCCAGTCGATGTCGTCGGGGCGCAGCTGGCTGGCGGCAGTGTGGCCGCGGTCGGAGGTGCCGACGGCGCCACGTACGCCGAACCCGCGTTCGGTGAAGTTGAGCCCGTTGCGGACGGCGCGTCCGGTCCCGTCGTAGGGCATCCATTTCACGAGCGACGTGTCCACTCCGCCCTGCAGGACAAGGTCCTCCAGCAACCGGCCCACATCGTTGTCGGCGAAGGCCGTGACCACGGCGGTACGCAGGCCGAAACAGCGGCGCAGGCCGCGGGCCACGTTGTATTCGCCGCCGCCTTCCCACACCCGGAAGCTTCGAGCCGTGCGAACCCGGCCCTCGCCCGGGTCGAGGCGCAGCATGATTTCGCCGAGCGACACCAGGTCGTATCGGCACTCCCCGGCGGGACGGAGCTGGAGCATCGGTCATGCCTCCGAGGTGGGGCGGGCAGCGGCAACGGCCGCCGCGGTACGGGCTGTCACCTCGTCCCAGCGGGCGGCGGCGATCAGGTCGGGAGCGACCATCCAGGTACCACCGACCGCCAGGACCGCCGGATGGGCAAGGTAATCGGCGAGGTTGCGGGTGTTGACTCCGCCGGTCGGGATGAATCGCAGCGAGCGGAACGGGGCGGCGAGCGCCTTGACCATTGCGATGCCGCCGAGTTGCTCGGCCGGGAAGAACTTGACCGTGTCCAGGCCTGCGTCGAGCGCCATCTGGATTTCGGTGGGCGTTGCGGCGCCCGGGAAGACCGGGACGCCGAGTTGCTGACAGTGCCGTACGACGGCGGGTCCGAAGCCGGGGCTGACGACGAACCGTGCGCCGGCCTCGACGGCCTGGTCGACCTGGGCCGGGGTCAGCACCGTGCCGGCGCCGACGAGCAGTTCCGGGCGCTCGGACATGACGCGGATGGCGTCGGCGGCGGCCTCGGTTCGGAAGGTCACCTCGATGCTGTGCAGGCCGCCTTGGACGAGGGCGGCGGCGAGTGGGTCCGCGTCGCGTGCGTCGTCGAGTACGACGACCGGGAGGATGCGGCTTGCGCCGATGGTCGACGCAACACCTGTCTGTTCATCATTGTGAACGCTAGTCACATATATGACCCTACCGGCGCCAGTCGCGGTGTCAACCCGCTAAAGTGGCCGCCATGGCATCACCCGAGCCGTTCCCGCCGGTGAAGTCCGCCGGCCGGACGCTGGAGGTACTCGAGGCGCTGGCCGCCTCGCCCCACCGGCGTTCCCTGGTCGACCTGTCCCGCGCCCTGAACATCCCGAAAAGCAGCCTGCACGGCATCCTTCGGACGATGACTCAACGCGGCTGGGTGGAGAGCGACGACACCGGAACCCGATTCGGGCTGGGCGTCCGCGCCCTTCAGGTCGGCGCCGCCTACCTCATGACGGACGACACCGTGGGCCTGTTGGGCGGGGTGCTGGACGACCTGTCGCAGCAGTTCGGGGAGACCGTCCACCTCGGACGCCTGGACGGCGCACATGTCGTCTATCTGGCCAAACGCGAATCGGTGCACCCCTTGCGGCTCTACAGCGCGATCGGCCGGCAACTGCCGGCCCACGCCACCGCCCTGGGCAAGGTACTGCTCGCCGACCGCCCCGACGACGCCCTGGACCAACTCCTGGCCTGGCCGCTGCCGGCCCTTACCGCGCACACCATCACCACACGGGACGCGCTGCGCGCCGAACTCGCCACCGTGCGGGCACGCGGCTACGCCGTGGATCGCGAGGAGAACACCGAAGGCATCTTCTGCTTCGCGATGGCCGTACCGTTGCAGGCACCGGCGACCGACGCCATCAGCCTGTCCGTGCCGGCGGCGCGGCTCGGCGCGGACAGCGAGGAACAGATCGTGGCCGCCCTGCGCCGGGCCGTCGACCAGGTCAAGGCCGCGCGCGGCCTGCTGTCCACGGCCTGAGGCGGCCAGTCCCCGTCGGCCGGTTCAGCCGCGGACGCCGGTCAGCCCGGCGACGTGGTCGATCAGCACAGCGCGCAACTCGTCATGGTCGCGAAGGTCCGTTCCGAAGATCTCCTGGATGTCCAGCATCGAGCTGACCAGCCGGCGCGGGTCGCCATCACCGGTAGCCGCGGCGGCACGGAGCCGGTCGGCCAACGGGTCCTCCAGCGGCAGGTCCCGGTCCCGGACGTCCCGGCCCCGAGCCACGTACACCATCCATCCGGCGACTGCGAGCGCGGCGTACCGTGGCACGGCGCCGGCCGCGAGGCGATCCCGGATCGTGCCGAGCAGCCGGACCGGAAGCTTCTGCGATCCGTCCATGGCGACCTGGACGGTACGGTGCCGCAGCGCCGGATTGGCGAAGCGCGCCAACACCTCTCGCCGGTAGTCGGCCAGGTCCAGGCCGTCGGAAACGCGCAGAGTGGGCGCGACGTCCTCGACCATGAGCGCGGCCGCGGCAGTGGCGAGGTGATCGTCGGCGAGGGCGGCCGCGATCGTCTCGTGGCCGCGCAGCGCGCCGAGGTAGGCAAGCATCGAATGGGTGGCGTTGAGCATGCGCAGCTTCACCGTTTCCCACGCTGCGACATCCCGGGTCAGCACCGCGCCGGCGAGCTCCCACGCGGGCCGGTCGGCCGCGAAGTCGTCCTCGACGACCCATTGGCTGAAGGGCTCGGTGACCACGACGCCCCGGTCTTCCAGGCCCAACACCGCTAGGGCCTCGGCTCGGTCCTCGGCGGTGGTGGCGGGCACGATGCGGTCCACCATGCATGACGGGAAGCGCACAGAGGTGGCGATCCAGTCGGCGAGACCGTGGACTTCAGCCGGTGGCAGCGCGTCCAGGAAGTCGTCGAGCAGCCCGCGCAGGACGGTGCCGTTGCCGACCAGGTTGTCGCACGACAGCAGGGTGACCGGGCCGGCGTCGGACGCCAGCCGGCGTTGGAGCCCGCGCACCAGCTGGCCGACGGCGGTCCGGGGTGGGCGGCCCGCGAGGTCGGCCATCACCTCCGGGTCAGACCGGTCCAGCCGGCCGGTAGCGCCGCGGCGGTAACCCTTCTCGGTCACGGTGAGGGTGACGACGCGTACGGCGGGGTCGGCGATCCGGTCGACGACGGCGACCGGATCATCCGGTCCGACCAGCACCTCCCGCACGCTTCCGACCACGCGCAGGGGTGCCGCGCCGCGCCCGCGTTCCAGTACGGAGTAGAGGCCGTCCTGCGGGCCGAGTTGGTCACGCACGGACGCCGACCGCTGGGTGACCCCGGTGATGCCCCAGTCGTCGCGCCCGGTCGCCGCCGCGGCCAGCTCGGTGAAGACTGCCTGGTGCGCCCGGTGGAAGGCACCGATCCCGAGATGCACGACGCCCACCCGCAGCGCGCGTGGATCCACGGCCGGGGCGGTCCACGAGGTGCGCCTGCCGTGACCGGCGGCGGGTTCTAGGGTCGCGAGGGAGAGTCGGCGTGCCCCGGTGGACACCTCGAAGGCCGGGCTCACAGCACCGCCCCCAGCTGCCACGGCACGATCTCCTCACCGCCGAGGCCCATCTCCTCACTGGCGCTGCGCCGGCCCGACGCGACGTCAAGCAGCAGGTCGTAGACCTGGCGCCCCATCTCCTCCACGGGCAGGCCCTGCTCGACCACCGGCGAGCAGTCGAGGTCGATGTCGCCGGCCATCCGTCGGGCCATCTCGGCGTTGCTGGCGATCTTGACCGTCGGGACGGGGCGGCTGCCGAAGACCGAGCCGCGGCCGGTCGTGAAGCAGACGAGGTTCGCACCGCCCGCGACCATCCCGGTGACGGACACCGGGTCGTAGCCGGGAGTGTCCATGAAGACCAGTCCCGAGCGCGGGACCTGCTCGGCGTACTGCCGCACGGCGGTCAACGGGCTGTGGCCCGCCTTGGCCACCGCGCCCAGCGACTTTTCCAGGATGGTGGTGATGCCGCCCTCCTTGTTACCCGGCGAGGGGTTGGCGTCCATCGTCGTTCCTTGGCTCTGGGTGTACTCCTCCCACCATCGGATCCGTTCCATCAGCGCCTCGGCGACGTCGGGGCTGGTCGCGCGGCTGGCCAGCAGGTGCTCGGCGCCGTAGACCTCGGGGGTCTCGCCGAGCAGGGACGTCGCTCCGGCGGCGACCAGCAGATCGGAGGCCACGCCGAGGGCGGGGTTGGCGGTGAGGCCGGACCACCCGTCGGAGCCTCCGCACTGCAGGCCGAGGACGAGTTCCTCCACACCGACCTCGGTGCGCGCCGTGCCGGCGAGCTCGCCGATCATCTCGCGGACGAGTGTGACGCCGTGCTGGACGGCCGAGGACGTACCGCCGACGTCCTGGATGGTGTAGGACGAGACCGGCACGCGGTCGGCGACGCCGAGGTCTGTCATCACTCCCGTCACCGCGTTGACCTCGCAGCCGAGCCCGACCACGACGAGGCCGCCGATGTTCGGGTTTCGGGCATAGCCGGCGAGGGTGCGTCGCAGCAGCTCCCAGCCGTGGCCGTGGGCGGCCATGCCGCACCCGGTGCCGTGGGTCAGCGCAACGACTCCGTCGACGCCGTCGATTCCCTCGGTGTCGTCTTCGGTGATCCGGGCCACCTTGCGGGCGACCGTCGCGGAGCAGTTGACCGTGGTGAGTACCCCGACGTAGTTGCGGGTGGCCGCCCGGCCGTCCGGTCGGCGATAGCCGTGGAACGTGCGGCGGAGGTCGGGCGGCAGCGCCGGGGTGGCCGAGGGCGCCGCGCCGGCCGCCGCTCGGGCGGCGGCGTCGTCCGGCATCCCAAGGTTGTGCACGTGCACGTGCTCGCCCGCGCGGACATCCGTCAGCGTACGCCCGATCACCTGGCCGTACTTGCGCACGAGCGTCCCCGCGGCCAGGTCGCGTAGGGCCACCTTGTGTCCGGCGGGAACGCCGGTGCGCAGGGTCAGCTCTCCCCCACCGCGCACCTCGACCCGGGCTCCGTCAGGCATGGCCGCGGTCGCCACGGCGACGTCATCATTCGGGTACAGAAGGACCAGATTCATCGGAATTGCGGCGTGGAAACCCGGCCGTGCAGGGCCGGGAGGAAACGCCGCCCCCTCCCTTGGGATAAGTGTCTTACGTGGACGGTAAATTGTGAGGCGTGGGTGGGGTGGTGAAGCGTGCGTACAAGTACCGCTTCTACCCGTCGGCTGAACAGGCCGAGCAGTTGAACCGCACCTTCGGGTGCGTGCGTCTGGTGTACAACCGGGCACTGGAAGCCCGTACCCGCGCGTGGGCGGTGGACCGCCAACGCACCACGTACGCGCAGTCGTCGGCGTGGCTGACCGAGTGGAAGCGCATCCTGGAGTTGGCGTTTCTGAACGAGGTGTCGTCGGTGCCGTTGCAGCAGACGCTGCGGCATCTGCAGGCCGGGTTCGTGGCATTCTGGGATAAGCGGGCCCGGTACCCGAGGTTCAAGTCCAAGCGCAAGTCGCGGGCGTCGGCGGAGTACACCCGCTCCGCGTTCCGCTGGCGCGACGGTCAGCTCACCTTGGCGAAGATGAACGCGCCGCTGGACATCGTGTGGTCGCGGCCTCTGCCCGAAGGTGCGGAACCGTCCACGGTCACCGTGTCCCGGGATGCCGCCGGCCGCTGGTTCGTGTCCCTGCTGGTCGAGGACCCGACCGTGAAGACGCTCCCGTCGGTCGCGGCGGAGGTTGGTGTGGACGCGGGCATCACCAGTCTGCTCACCCTGTCCCATCCCCTTGCCGGGGTGAGCGACGAGGAAGGGAAGGTGGCCAACCCGCGGTACGGGCAGACCGACCGGCGCAAGCTCGCCAAGGCCCAGCGGAACCTGGCCCGCAAACAGGACGGCTCCGCGAACCGGGCCAAGGCCCGACTCACAGTGGCCCGCATTCATGCCCGTATCGCCGACCGGCGGCGGGATCACCTGCACAAGCTGACCACCCGACTCGTCCGTGAGAACCAAACGGTCGTGATCGAAGACCTCAGCGTGCGGAACATGCTCCGCAACCGCCGCCTGGCCCGCGTCATCTCCGACGCGAGCTGGAGTCAGTTCCGCGACATGTTGGAGTACAAAGCCCAGTGGTACGGGCGCAAGGTGATCCCCATCGACCGCTGGTACCCGTCGTCCAAAACCTGCTCGACATGCCGACGGATCAACACCACCCTCACCCTCAACGAGCGCACCTGGACGTGCCCCGGCTGCGCAACCGAGCACGACCGGGACATCAACGCCGCGAAAAACATCCTCGCCGCCGGGCTGGCGGAGAGGTAAAACGCCTGCGGAGCTGATGTAAGACCCCAAGGGAAAATCCTCCCGGCAAGGCAATCGGCGATGAAACAGGAAAATCTCACGGGCAACCGTGGGAATCCCGACCCCTTCAGGACCGGGAGATGTCAACTCAACCTCTCCACGCCGGCGGCCTCGATCGCCGGCAGCCACCGGAGTTGCGCCGGGCGCGCCGGCTTCACCATGGGTGGACGGTGCCGTCCTCGAGCCGGTTG
This sequence comes from Micromonospora yasonensis, assembly GCF_026013475.1. GTDB lineage: Bacteria > Actinomycetota > Actinomycetes > Mycobacteriales > Micromonosporaceae > Micromonospora > Micromonospora yasonensis. The sequence continues at coordinate 14,544 of NZ_JAPDPH010000041.1, forward strand.
ACCGGCAGGTACGCCGGCGAGTACGGGTAGCGTGCGGCCGCCTCCTCGTCGATGTCGACGCCGAGCCCGGGTACTTCCGCGGGGTGCAGATAGCCGCCCTCGAAGTGGTAGCCGTGCGGGAAGACCTCGTCGGTCTGCTCCGTGTGCCGCATGTACTCCTGCAGGCCGAAATTCGGGATCGAGATGTCGAGGTGCAGCGCGGCTGCCATGCACACCGGCGACAGGTCCGTCGCCCCGTGCGAGCCGCTGCGTACGTGGTGCAGCGCGGCCAGATCGAAGATGCGTCGCAGGTGCGTGATGCCGCCGGCGTGCACCACCGTCGTACGGATGTAGTCGATGAGCTGCTCACGGATCAGCTGGGCCGCATCCCAGACGGTGTTGAAGACCTCACCGACGGCGATCGGTGTGGTGGTGTGCTGACGGATGAGCCGGAAGCCCTCCTCTTCAGGGTGACGAAGTTGCGCCCGGGACTGGTCACGATCACTCGGGCGTCCGCGATTTTCACGGCTGCGGCTCCTCTTTGACCCGAGCGACCAGTTGGGTCGGGTTGACGTAGCGCAGCGCGACGACGAGCAGCACCAGCATCATCGACGTGTAGATGACCGCCATGGCGTCCACCGACTGCTGTGCCCGGATGCCCGCCGCGGACATCGAGTAGTAGAGGGCGACGACCAACGTCTGCGAGTCCGGACCGGCGGTCAGGAAGGTGAGTTCGAACATGCCGACGGTCCGGACGAGGACGAGGATCGCCGACGCCAGGATCCCGGGCAGGAGCAGCGGCGCCAGCACGCTGAGGAAGACCGAGCGCAGCCCCGCGCCGCACATCCGGGCGGCGCTTTCGATGCGCGGGTCGATCTGCTCGATGAAGGGCGTCATGGTGAGGATGACGAACGGGACCGACGGTACGAGGTTCGCGAGCACCACACCGGAGAGGTGCCCGGCGAGGCCGAACTTGTAGAGGACCGTCGCCAGCGGGATGCCGTAGGTGATCGGCGGCATGAGGATCGGCAGCAGGAAGACGAGATAGATGATGCGTTTGCCGGGGAAGCTGCGGCGGGCGAGGACGTACGCGGCCGGCACCCCGATCACCAGCGACAGCGCCACGACGAGCAGGGATACCTCCAGGGTGACGGTGATGACCTGGAGCAGCGCGAACTCGCTCCATGCCTGGCCGTACCACTTGGTGGTGTAACCGTCGGGCACCCAGGTGTCGAACCACCGCTGGCCGAACGAGCTGACGATGACGGATCCGATGACGCCGAGCAGGTTGACGAAGAAGAAGATGACCGCGCCCCAGACGAGCCACGCGGCGGGGCGCGCGACGATCCGCCGGCGCGGGGTTGAGCCGTCCAGCTGCTTCGTGCCGGCGGGACGGACGTCGGTGAGAGTTGCCATCAGCCCTTTCCTCCTGTCGACCCGGTGTAGAGGCGACTGCGGGCGGCGAGCACGAGGGCGATGATGACGAGCTCGACGACCCCCATGATCACGGCGATCGCCGAGGCGTACGGGTAGTCGTACTGCTCGTACGCCGCCTGGTAGGCCGCGATGGAGATGACCCGCGTCTCGCCGGCGGGATTGCCGACAAGGACGGCCGAGGGGAACACGCTGAAGGCGAGCACGAACGTCAGGCAGAACGTCGTCGCCAGCCCGGGCATCAACAGCGGCAGCGTGATGGTGCGGAAGCGCTGCCACCAGCCGGCGCCGAGGGTGGCCGCCGCCCGCTCCAGGGTCGGGTCGATTCCCGACAGGTACGAGAGCACGAGCAGGAACGCGAAGGGGAATCCGGTGATGATCAGGGAGAAGAAGACGCCCCAGTAGTTGTGGATGAGTCGGACCGGCTCGTCAGCGAGGTGCAGGGCGAGCAGTACGCGGTTGAACCATCCGGTGGGGCCGAGGAAGTTGAGCAGCCCCTGGGCGGTGAGGACCGTGCCGAGGGTGATCGGCACGACGAGCAGGATCGTGATCAGCCGCTTGCCGCGGAAGCGTCCCCGCATCCGGTAGGCGATGGGCACTGATGCCACCACGTTGAGCACAGCGGCCGGCAGGGCGATACGCAGGGTGATCCAGATTGTGTCCCGCTCGTAGGCGTCGCCGAAGAAGCGTGCGTAGTCGCTGAACGGCCCGCCCTTGGTCGGTTGGAAGGAGAGCCCGAGTCCGTAGAAGAACGGGTAGAGGAAGAGCAGCACGACGAAGAGCAACGCCGGCACGAGCAGCCACAACTGGCGGTCGATCCCGCGTTCGGCGAGGCGGTGCTGCCAGTGCGCCCGGGGGGATCGGGGCCGGCCCGCCGGCGGCGCGGTGGGTGGTGATGTCATGGGACCAGCCTTGGCTCGCGGAGTGTTCCGGGCTCCGCCGCATCGGCGAGGCCGGCGGCCGGCCGCTCCACCGAGTCGCTGGGAAAGACCAGCAGCCGTCGCGGATCGATGCTGAGCGTGACCCGGTCACCGGGGGCGATCCGTTTGTCCGTGCGTACGTGGACGCGGAGGCCGGCGTCGTTGCGGGCTTCCGCCGCCAGCTCCCGGCCCTGGTATTCGACCACCTCGATCTCTGCTGGCACGGTGTTCGTCGTGGCGTGCGGGTCGTCGACGCGGACGTCCTCCGGCCGTACCGCTGCGACAACCTGGTCACCCGCCGCGATCTGGCCGACCGGGTCGCCGACGAGCCGGAGCCCGTCGGCTTCCACGGTGATCTCTCCGGCCTGTGCCGCCTGTACCCGCATGGGCCACAGGTTGCGGTAGCCCATGAAGTCGGCGACGTGCCAGTTGGCCGGCCGGGTGTGCAGTTCCTGCGGCGAGCCGATCTGCTGCACGGCGCCGGCGCGCAGCACGACGAGTCGGTCGGCCAGTGACAGGGCCTCCTCCTGGTCGTGGGTGACGTAGACCGTCGTGAGGCCGAGCGACTGGTGCAGGCGCCGGATCTCGGTGCGCATCTCGAGGCGCAGCTTGGCGTCGAGGTTGCTCAACGGCTCGTCCATGAGGACCAGGGACGGCTCCAGGACCACGGCCCGGGCGATCGCCACCCGCTGCTGCTGGCCACCGGAGAGCTGGCCGGGCAGCTTGTCGACGTGCTCCTCGAGGCGTACGAGGCGGATGGCCTCGTCGGTGCGGCGGCGGATCTCCTGCTTCGGTAGTCGCCGCATCCGTAGTCCGAATGCGACATTGGCGCGAACGGACATGTGCGGGAAGAGCGCGTAACTCTGGAAGACCATGCCGAAGCCACGGCGTTCGGGCGGCAGGACGTCGATACGCCGCTCGTCCTGCCAGATGCTGCCCCCGGTGAGGGGCAGCAGTCCGGCAAGGCAGTTCAGGGCCGTGGACTTGCCACACCCGGAGGGACCGAGGAGGGCGATGAACTCGCCCGCCTCGATCGTCAGGTCGAGGTCGCTGAGCGCGTTCTGGCTGCCGAAGCGACGCGTCACGCCCTCCAGCCGCAACTGCGAGAAGCCTGGCTTCGGCGCGGTCATCCCTTCTTGACCTTCCCGCCACCGATCTCCCGGTCCCACCGGTCGAACGCCGCCACGAGGCTCTTCGCGTCGAGCGGAACCTCGGTCGGGTTGTTCGCGATGAGCGCCTCGTACTCCGGCCGGCCGAAGTCCCGGATGGCGTCCTGGCTCTGCTGGGGCGCGTCGGACAGGTTGACGCCCTTCACCGCCGGGCCCGGGTAGAAGTAGCCCTGGTCATACGCCTTGGCCTGCTGTTTCGGAGTGAGCATGAAGTTCAGCAGGGCCAGCACCGCGGCCTGGGTGTCGGTGGAGACGCCCTTGGGAATCACCGCGTAGTGCGCGTCGGTCACCCAGTGGAACCCGCTCAGGGAGCTGACCTTCGCCTCCTTCGGCACCGTCCCGAGCACCCGCGGGTTGATGTCCCAACCGGTCGTGGAGGCGATCACGTGCGCCGAGCCATTGGCCAGGTTCTTCATCGTCTCCGAGGTGCCGGAGGGGTAGTAGTCGACGTACTGGTTGAGCTCCTTGAGGTAGGCCCAGGTCTTGTCCCACCCGTTGATGGGGTCCTTCGGGTCCTTGTCGCCGAGGATGTAGGGCAGGCCCATCAGGAAGGTCCGTCCCGGCCCGGAGTTCGACGGGCGGGCGTACTGCACCTTCCCGGGGTGCGCCTTCGCATAGGCGAGGAGCTCGTCGGCGCTCGTCGGCGGGGTCGCCACCTTCGACGGCAGGTATTCGAGCAGGGGGCCGGACGGGTAGTAGGTGACGGTGACGCCGGCGTTGCCCGCGAGCTTCTGCATGGCGGCCGCCGGTTCGAGGTAGTCCTTCATTCCGGCCAGCCGGTCCTCGAACTTCGGCAGCACATCGATCCACAGGCCCTGGTCGATTCCGGCCGCGAGCCCGTCCACGCCGGTGAGCACCAGGCCGATGTCGACCCGGTTGGCGTTCTGCTGCGCCTTGATCTTGCCGGCCAACTCCGGCGCCGTGGCCTTGGAATAGGTCACCTTCGAAACGATGTCGGGATTCTTGCTGACGAACTCGTCGATCATTCCCTGGGTCAGCTGCAGGTTGCCGGCGACGTCGAGGATGTTCAGCGTCACCGCCTTCGCCGGCTTCTCGGGCACCTCACCGTTGCTGTCGCCGCCGGCCCCTCCGGGGCTGCTCGGCGCACCGCAGGCGGCGGTCAGGGCGAGTACGGTCGATGTTGTTGCGACAATCAGGGCACTCCGTCGGGTAAAGCCCATGAGACGTTCCCTTCGTCGAGCTGTTCGGGGGGATTTCCGTCGGCCGGGGTTTGGGGGAATCCCCGGCCGGATGGTCAGTTGGTCCGCGCGAGCCCGGTCGAGGCCCGCACGAGTAGTTGGGTGGGCAACTCCCGGCGGACCTTGCGCGCGTCCTCCGGGCGCTCAAGAATCGCGAGCAGCAGGTCAACGGCGGCCCGTCCGAGCTGCTCCTTGGTGAGCGATATCGTGGTGAGAGCCGGGGACGACATGCCCGACATGTGAATGTCGTCGATGCCCATCACGCTGATGTCCCCCGGCACGTCCAGGCCACGGTCCCGCAGGCGGCTCAACAGGCCGAGTGCCATGACGTCGTTGTAGGCGACGACCGACGTGACTCCGGAGGCGACGACGAGGTCCGCCGCGGCGACCCCGCCCTCGAAATATGGCGGGAAGTGGCCCGCGACAACGAGTTCCATGCCTGCGGCCGCGGTGGCGGCGCGCAATCCCCGGACCCGGTCACGGGTCGACCAGGAGGTGCGCGGTCCACCCACCCAGGCCACCCGTTGGTGGCCGAGGGCCCGCAGATGCGCGACCGCCTGCCGCATGCCGTCCGTGTTGTCGAAGAAGACGGATGGGACGTTGCGGATCCGCCGGTTGGCCATGACGAGCGGGGTGCTCTCCGCAAGCGCCCGGATCTCCTCCTCGGGTGCGCGCGGCGAGCAGAGGATGAGCCCGTCGACCTGCTTGGCCAGGATCCGCACCAGCCCCGCCTCGGCTGACGGGTCCTCGTCGGTGTCGGAGAGGAAGACGGCATAGTCCGCCTCCCGCGCCTTGGCCTGCACACCCTTCACCACGCTCGGGAAGAAGGGGTTCGCGAGGTCCGGCACGATCAGGCCGAGATTCCCCGTACGGCCGGTGATGAGACCCCTGGCGGCCCGGTTGGGCGCGTAACCCAGCCGCTGGGCCGCGCGGACCACACGCTCGCGAGTCGCCGCGTTGACGATCTCGGGGTTCGACAGCGCCCGGGACACGGTGGACGGTGAGACGCCGGCCTCGCGCGCCACTTCCCGGATTGTTGCTCGCACCGTCCACCTCCTGGCCGACTGTCGCCCACAACTCTGAAACCGTTTGCGGTCAGCTGTCAATACTCCGTTGCCAGAAGGTTTCCGGGAGGTTGCCCACCAGCCTCTCTTGTCGCGGCCAGCCGATGATGCAATCCTTTGCAGGATTTGCTGTCACCGAGACCCAAGGAGATCGTGTGGCCCCGCTACGTCTGCATCCGGACCGAGCCCTTCCCGCAGGCGACGAGATCCGCACGGTCGCCCGCCGGATCTACCAAGCCACGCGCGGCCTGCCGTTGGTGTGCATGCACGGGCACGTCGACGCGGCGGTCTTCGCCGACGACGAACGGTTCTCCGACCCCGCGCACCTGCTGGTCGTGCCCGACCATTACGTCACGCGAATGCTGGTGTCGCAGGGCGTCTCCCTCGATCAACTCGGCGTCCCCCGCCTCGACGGGGGCAAGGTAGAGACCGACCCCCGGGCGATCTGGCGGATCTTCTGCGCCCACTGGCACCTGTTCCGGGGCACGCCCAGCCGCTACTGGCTGGAGCACGAACTGGCCGAGGTGCTCAAGCTCGACGTCGCCCCCGGCCCCGGCACCGCCGACGAGCTCTACGACCTCATCGACGCCCGGCTTTCGGAGCCCGGCCTTCGACCCCGCGCTCTGCTCGATGCGTTCAACATCGAGCGGATCTCCACCACCGATTCCGCCACCTCAACGCTGCGGGACCACGCGGCGCTGCGGACCGCCGGGTTCGGTGACCGGGTCATCCCGACCTTCCGCCCAGACGCGTTGACCCACGTCGGGCACGCCGGTTGGGCCCGCCAGGTCGCCCGCCTCCAGACCCTCACCGGGATCGACACCGACAACTACGAGGGATTCCTCGCAGCTCTGCGCAGTCGGCGGGAGGCGTTCGTGGCGGCCGGTGCGCGCGCCACCGATCACGGACACCTCACCGCCGCCGCCGAGCCGTTGAGCGTCGAAGAGGCCACGCGCATCTACGCCGATGCGTCCAACGGCGGCGTGAGCACCGAGGCGGCGCAAGCCTTCGCCGGCCACATGCTCTTCGAAATGGCGCGGATGTCGTGCGACGACGGATTGGTCATGCAGATCCATCCCGGCGTGCTACGCGACCACGATCCGGCGATACACGCGTCCTTCGGCTCCGACCGCGGCTTCGACATCCCGATCGCCGCCGAGTTCACCCGCGCCCTCCAGCCGATGCTCACCGCCTTCGGCCGCGACCCGCACTTCCGGGTCGTGCTCTTCACCGTCGACGAAACCGTCTACTCCCGCGAACTCGCCCCGCTCGCCGGTGTCTACCCCTCCGTACGCCTCGGCGCGCCATGGTGGTTCCTCGACAGCCCCGACGGCATGCGCCGCTTCCGCGAGCTGGTGACCGAGACCGCCGGCTTCTACAACACGTCCGGCTTTGTCGACGACACTCGGGCCTTTCTGTCGATCCCGGCCCGACACGACCTGGCCCGGCGCATCGACGCCGGCTACCTGGCCCGCCTCGTCGTCGAACACCGACTGCCCGAGGACGAGGCCGTCGAAACAGCGATAGACCTGGCCTATCGCCTCCCGGTCGAGGCGTACGCCCGCCGGTAGGCGCAGCCGGCGGGAACTGACGAGTCTGGCCCATACCGGTAGGGAGCCGGCCCTTCGTGGCTCGGCCCGTACCGGCGTGCCCGTTGGCCGGCCGAACGAAGCATGCGACACGTTAAAGCGGCGTATGAAAAATGTTTCAGAGTTGTGAAGCATTGACTCCCGTGCCGGCCGTCTGGTGTCGTCGTTCTCGGCCGCAAAGGATTTCATCTCCGCCACCCGCACGAGGCCCCAGGGGAGATCGCCATGTCGTCCACCAGCGCACAACCCGCCATCAGTCGACGGGGACTCCTCGGGTTGGGGGCGGCGGCCACCGCCGCCACCACGCTGACCGTCGCCGCCCGCCCGGCCCTCGCGGCAGAGGCGGGGGCCGTCGGGCAACCGAGGGATGCCTCGGCCGACCTGTTGGCGCAGTGGCGGGAGGCGCCCGGCTCCCACCCCCTGGTGCCGGACGTGTCCCGCGCCGGCTACCGGCTCGGCGACAAGCCGCCGACGCCTCCCGTCGTCGCGAAGGTCACCGATTTCGGCGCCCGCACCGACGGGACGGACAGCACGGCCGCGTTCAATGCCGCACTCGGCTGGGCGGGCCAGCACGGTGGGGGCGTCGTTCTGGTACCACCGGGGACGTACACCCTGTCGGGGCCGGTCTGGATGCACTGGTCCAAGGTCGTGCTCCGCGGCGCCAGTCGGGACTCCACGGTGCTGCACTTCACGCGCACCCTCGATGACGGCTACCGGCCGAACCGTCAGTCCAACGGGAACAGCCGCTGGTCCTGGACGGGTGGACAGGTCTGGTTCGTCTCGCCCGAGCGGCGCGCACAGTCCGAGGCCGAGGACTACGCCGGGTCCGAGGGGTGGCTGCTCGGCGACGTGCTCGCCGAGGTCGGCGCGGCGTCGCGCGGCCAGCGGACGCTTGTCGTGTCCGACACCAGCCGGCTGGCCGCCGGGGAGATGGTCGTCCTGGAGTGCCAGAACCCCTCGGACGCCAGCCTGCTGAAGCACCTGGCCGGCGACGTACCCGGCACCCGAACGTACGATTGGCCGCGCCGGGCGCCACAGCTCGTGACGGGATCCGGTGGCCAGTACGTGCAGTACGCGACGCTGCAGTGGCCGGTGCGGGTCGAGGCGGTGCTCAACAACCGTGTGATCAGGCTGTCCCAACCGCTCAAGTACGATCTGCGGCCCGACTGGCCCGCACGACTGCGCGACATCGGCCCCACCGTCTCCGACGCGGGCGTCGAGCAGCTCACCATCCGCAACGAGTTGGTTCCCCAGACGGCGCACAACAGGCATCCGGGCTCGAACGGCGTGTGCTTCCAGGCCGTGCACGACTGCTGGGCGCGTGACGTACGAGTCGAGAACTGCGACCTCGGCTTCGGACTCACGACAGCCAAGTCGGTCACCCTCACCGCGGTTGCCGTCGGTGGCCGGGCCGCCCATCACAGCTTCGCCTGCCGGATGCAATCCAACGACAACCTGGTGGAGAACTTCGAGATCGAGCGGTTCAGCGTCCCGGTTCCGTCCGGCGCCGTCCATCACGGCCTCAACCTGGAGGGCCTCTCCTCCGGGAATGTCTACCGCCGCGGCCAGATGTCGGAGGGCACGTTCGACACCCACCGCGCCCTGCCGTTCGAGAACGCACGGACGGCCATCACCATCGAGAACAACGGATCGGTGGGCGGTTCGGCCGCGTCGGGTCCCCTGTTCGGAGCCCGGATGGCGCACTGGAACGTCAGGATCACGAACGCCCGCTCGTACGCGATCACGATCGCCGATGTCGCACCGCGCAGCGCGACCGTCGGCGTTCAGGGCGTCGAGGGCACCGGCGGCGGCCTGTCCCGGGACTTCTCCGGCGACCTCGAATCACTGCTCGTCGATCACGGATCGGCGCCGTCCGTCGACGACCTCTACGCCGCGCAACGCGCACCGCGCTAGGTCACTCACCGACACCGCGCCGGTCGGCCACACGTCATCGACCGTCCCGACGCGCCGAGCACCGGGCGATTCATCAGCTTCGATCACCACTCCCCCACCAGCAGGTCAACATCTCAGCTCCCAGAGCGAGGAGAGCACCAATGACGACGGAACACACCAGGCGCCATTTCCTCCGGTTGGCCGGCGCGGCGGGCGTCGCCGTGGCCTTCACCCCGGTTTTCGCCGGTCCGGCGGCGGCCGACCCCCTGCCGGCCGGCTACCCGTGGGCCCGGGCGGAATACATCAATGCCAAGGTACGCCGTCCGCACTTCCCCAACCGCTGGTACGACATCCAGGACTTCGGCGCGGTCGGTGACGGCGCCACGAGCTGCACCGAGGCGTTCAAGCGAGCCATCCAGGAGTGCCACTCAGCCGGCGGCGGCCACGTCGTCGTACCGGCCGGCCGGTGGCTGACGGGCCCGATTCACCTGCTCAGCAACGTCGACCTGCACGTCACCGCCGCCGCGGTGGTGCTGTTCAGCCAGACGCCCGCCGACTACCTGCCCGCCGTGCTGACCCGGTTCGAGGGGGTCGAGCTCTACAACTACTCCCCGCTGATCTACGCGTACGGACAGGAGAACATCGGCGTCACCGGTGCCGGCGTGCTGGACGGCCAGGCCGACAACGCGCACTGGTGGCCGTGGAAGGGCAAGGCCGAATACGGCTGGAAGAAGGGCGACCCCAAGCAGGACGCGGCCCGCAACCGGCTGTTCGCCATGGCCGAGCAGGGCGTGCCGGTCGAGCAGCGGGTGTTCGGCGAGGGCGACTGCCTGCGCTCCTCCTTCATCGAGCCGTACCGTTGCCGCAACGTGATCATCGAGGGCGTGACGATCCTCCGCTCGCCGATGTGGGAAATCCACCCGACGCTGTCGGAAAACGTGCTCGTCCAGAACGTCACCGTCAACTCGCACGGGCCGAACAACGACGGCTGCGACCCGGAGAGCAGCCGCATGGTCGTGATCCGCGACTGCACGTTCGACACCGGCGACGACTGCATCGCGATCAAGGCTGGCCGCAACGCGGACGGGCGTCGGGTTGCCACCCCGAGCGAGGACATCCTCATCGAGGGCTGCCTGATGCGCGACGGCCACGGTGGTGTGACGATCGGCAGCGAGATGTCCGGTGGCGTGCGCAACGTGTTCGTCCGCGACTGCGAGATGTCCAGCCCCAACCTCGACATCGCCCTGCGGTTCAAGACCAACTCGGTCCGGGGCGGCTTCATCACCGGCTTCTACGCCCGCGACATCACCATCGGCGAGGTCGCCGGCGCCGTGATCGACGTGAACTTCTTCTACGAGGAAGGACCTGGCTACGGCTTCAACCCGGTCGTAGGTGCCATCGACGTACGCAACCTCACGGTCCGCTCGGCCGCTCGGGGCCTCAACCTCCGAGGCTACGCCGACGACCACATCAACGGGGTGACCCTCACCGACGTCGACTTCGGCACCACCAGCAAGCCCGATGTCGTGGAATACGTCGACAACCTCGTGCTGCGCAACGTCATCGAGAACGGTGCGCCACTCGTCCTGAACTCCGTCTCGGCCTGAGCCGGCCGCCCGGATCGCGGCTGGCTGAATCGACGTTACGCAAGGAGCCGAAAGTGAACCGCGGCACGCGTGCCGTGCCGGTCGGGTGACCGCGGCCATGATTGTCGGCCTGCCCAGCCCGAGTTCAGCCATCGGGGCGTACGGCCCGGCCAGCCACGACCGGGACCTACGTCCGCTCGACCGGAAGGTCGTCGCGTCCCGGCCGGGCCGCGCCCGCCATCGGAGATCGGTGAGGAAGGTGTGGAGATGAAACGCCATGGTAGAAGTAGGGGCCGCATCATCATGCTGATGTCGGCCTTGCTCGGGTTCGTTCTTTCAAGTCCTCCGGCGGCGGCCACAGCTGCGTCTGGCGCGCCTGACAACGGTGCTGGTGCTCAGTGGGGAGCGCCCGGATGGGGGCAGGTGCCGCAGATTGAAAAGTCGATCACGGTGCCCACATTCCCGGACCGCGATTACACCGTGACCGAGTTCGGGGCAGTAGGTGACGGAACAACCGACGCGAGGCCGGCCATTACGGCCGCCATCCACGCAGCGAACAGCGCAGGCGGCGGCCGCGTCACACTCCCGGCGGGGACCTGGTTCAGCAAAGGTCCGATACACCTGATGAGCAATGTCGACCTGCACGTCTCCGACGGCGCGACGCTGCGGTTCAGCCAGGACGCCACTGACTACCTTCCTCAGGTGCTGACTCGTTGGGAAGGCACCGACCTCTACAACTATTCCCCGATGATCTACGCCTTCCGAACGACGAACGTCGCGGTTACCGGCGGCGGTGTCATTGACGGGAATACCGAGCCCTCTGACACGGAGGGATTTGGGACGTTCAGGCCCAAGCAGGGTCCCGCGCAGTCGCGACTTCGCATGATGGGCACCACCGGCGTGCCTGTTGAGGAGAGGGTGTTCGGTAACGGGGACTACCTTCGGCCGAGCATGATTCAGTTCTATGAATCAGAGAACGTGCTACTGGAGGGCTTTACCGCCGTCGACTCCCCGTTCTGGGTAAACCACTTCGTCTACACGCGTAACGCCACACTCCGCAATGTGACGGTCGACAGCAAGTCCTTGAACAATGACGGCGTGGACGTGGACTCCAGCACCAACGTGATGATCGAAGGCAATACTTTCATCACCGGCGACGACAGCGTGGTGGTGAAATCGGGCCGTGACCAAGATGGCTGGCGGGTTGGACGACCGAGCGAAAACATCATCATCCGGGGCAACGACATGCGAGGCCACAACGGTTTGACGATCGGGAGCGAGATGTCCGGTGGGGTGCGGAATGTTTTCATGGAGAACAACGTCCTCGGCGACGTGAGGTCCGCGCTCTACTTCAAGTCGAACACGGACCGAGGCGGCGCCATCGAAGACATCTGGGCGCGCAACATCACGGTCGGCGACGCCGACACAGTCCTTGACTTTGACACCAACTACAAGAACGAGGGCAGCGGCAGGTACCCGTCGCTGTACCGGAACTTCAACGTCGAGAACGTGACAGCCGAAAGGGCCGGGACAGGAATCCGCGCTGTTGGAATCGCGGCTCAGCCAATCCGGGATGTTCTGGTGAGGAACGTGACCATCAATGAGGTTGAAGATCCGCTCATCATCGAAAATGTGGACGACATCAACCTCAAGAACGTGTGGATGAACGGCGAACGATGCTAAAAGTGGTCGGAAGGGACGGAGTGAGCCGAGATGCCAAGTGAGGGCACGAGAGGGATCGCACGACGAAGCCTCCTGCTGGGAGCGGGTGCCACTGCCTCCGCAGTCGCGCTGGGACAACCCACCGCCTCAGCATCCGAGCGGCCCGCGCAGGCGCCAAATCCAGGTCAGTCGGGCAGGATTCTCAACGCGTACTACCTGGCTGCCAACGCCTACACGATCGTGCCGCGCCGAGTTCGCGAGGACATGACGTGGATGGCCAGCATCGGGACCAACGCGGTCTCCATCAGTGTGTTGGAGCAGGATTTTGACAGCGCCAACTACAACATACAAATCACGGTCGAGGAGGCGTTGAGAGCCGGCATAACCCCTTATGCCATTCCTTCGCGTTGGGGAAGTCTGGTGGCCGGCGCACCCAGCGTGCCCAGCAATTTCACCGAGAGTCACTCGGAGACCTGGCTGCTGGACGACGACGGCACTCCCTATACCAACAGCAGAGGCCATCGAAGCGACCCGACCCACCCGAAGACGATTCAGTTCTTCAAGGAGCGCACCGAGAGGCTGCTGACCCAGTGGCCCTTCGAGGGCATAATCTGGGATGAGCCGAAGGAGGACAACACCTACGACCTGTTTCGGCAAGCCAGCGAGCACGCCAAGGCGATCAAGCCTGATGTGACGATCTCGCTCTTCCTTGACCTCTCGGCCTACAAGGGAGCATCCAGGGAGGACGCGGCCGAACAGTTCGCCCGAATCGAAGCCATTGACTATTTCGGCTGCGACGGCAGCCCATGGGGGACGGACGACCCGGGTGACCAGAAGAAGGTTCTACTCGGCGGCGACGGGGAACGCTTCATCGCGATGGCCAGAAGGAACGGCAAAGGTAGCTTCCTCCTGGCGGAGACGTATGCCCTGCGCAAGTCGGTCTACCCGCTCGTCGACCGACGCCTTCCAGAAGTTGTCGACCTGGCCTCCGACTGTTTGAGTTACTACTACTACCCTCGAGACAACGAGGACCCGGAGCAGCTCATGCAGATCACTCGCAAGCATGTGAGGGGCTACGCCGGCTGACGCACCAGCGGAGCCCGGTTGTCAGGCTCTCACCGGGACACACAGTTGCCGCCCAGCTGGCCAGCCGGCGCAGGGCGTCCTGGGCCGGCGTACCGGGCTCGGCGCTGTAGGCCGTCATAGTCAGCCCGTGGTCGGCCCGCGATACGCGGGCCGACCACACCCGTCACTGATGCCGCAAGTGGGGCATTGGCTTTGTCACTCCGTTCAGTGATTGCTCGGCCCCGGCAACCGGGGTCACCATTCGGTTCATTGTTCGGGTCAGTTGCTCGCTGCCTTCGTTCAGGTGCCCGGCGGCGGACTGGAGATGCGAGATCATCATCTCGCCGAAGATCCGCAACGCTTCCTGGGCGGCTGTCGTGTCGTTGAAGGCGTCGCCGGTGTTGTGCCGATCGTGCACCGCTTGCTCGGCCTCCTGGCGGGCGTTCTCTACCGCGGCCTGCACGTAGGACTCGTACTGCACGCGGGCGTACTCGGCGACTCGGCTGGCGTAGTCGTGGGCCTGGGCGATGATCTGCTCGGCTTCCCGCTGCGCTGCGGACAGCATGTTGACCTGCTCGGCTACCGGTTGGTTTGCCGCCCTGTCACTGCTCGGAAGGACCCCGTGCCGGTGCAGCTCAAGGTGATCATTGAGCCGCGCGTTTTCCGCCTGGAGGTCCGCCATCTGCGTGGCGAGACGGTCCAGTTCGTCGGCTACCTGGATTCGGAACCGGTCGACATCCGTCGGCTCGTACCCGCGACGGGTGAACGAGGCGGCGTCGAACTGCCAGCGGCGCACCCGGTTGGCGGTCATGCGGACCGGGGGGCTCAGGGCCACCTGTCCGCCGTCGTACCTGCTGATCGACGTCACGCTCACCGGACACCTCCGGAATTGTCAGGGGTGGTGCTTGCTCGCCAGGTCGGCCCGTACCAGTGCCCGCCGAACCCTTCGTGGTGTAGTTGGCCGGCGTGGTAGCCCGCCTGGGTCAACGACGCCACCGACTGGGCCACCATCTGGTCGGAGCCGCAGACGTACACGTGCCGGGACCGCCAGTCCCCGTCGGCCAACGCACGGTCCACCGGGTGCACCAGGTCGCCGGGCCGCTGGAAGTCCAGACTCACGACGTGGTTCACGGTCAGCCACGGCCAGGACGAGGCCAACTTGTCAATCGCGTCGGTGTCGTAGAACTCGAGGCGGGTCCGCGCCCCCACATACAGGGCGACCTGTCGCCGGGAGTCTTCTGCCGCGACCTGCTCGAGCAGTGCCTTCATCGGCGCCCACCCGGTGCCGCCGGCCAGGATCAGCAGGTCGCTGGAGCCGGCCGGCCGCAGGGTGAGCCGGTCACCCACGGGGGCGGCCAGATAGATGCAGTCCCCGGCCGCGCAGCCGTACACCAGCCGGGAGGAGACGGCACCGCCGGGCGTTACCCGCACGTGCAGCTCGATGGTGCCGTCGCGGCGGGGGGCGTTAGCCGGCGAGTAGTACCGCCAGGCCCGCACCGCCGGGTGGGCCACGCCGATGGATTGGCCGGGCGTGAACCTCAACAGGTAATCGGGCCGCACCGTCAGCACCGCCACGTCGAACGTCCGCTGCTCGTGGCTGATGACCTCCGCCTCCCACCACGGGGGGTCGACCGCCTCGGCCTTCTCCGCAGCCTCGATCATGACCTGCGCGATCAGCTCGTAGGCGTCGGCCCAGTCCTTGGCGAGTTCGTCGGTCCACGCATCCCGCAGGAAGTGCCGCAGCGTCGCGAGCAGCGCCTGACCGACTGCCGGGTAGTGCTCGGCGCGCACCGCGTACTTGCGGTGGTCCGCGCCGAGCTGCTGCAGGAACTCGGCGAGCCGGTCGAGCTGGTCCACGTGGGAGACGATGTGCCCCAACGCGGACACCAGCTTGTCCCGCTGGCCGGCCATGTTCGTCGGGAACATCCGCCGGGTCTCGGGATATGCCAGGAAGAGGGTGGAATAGAAGTAGATCGGCACCTGCTCGCCGTGCGCGGCGACCTGGGACCAGCTTTCCTTCAACCGTGCGGCGTCCATGCTCAGACGCCCTGCGGCATGGCGGACGTCACCACCTGGTCCGGCACGTTCGCCAGGACGTCCCGAGCTGTCTTCCCGGAGGCGGCGCCACCGATTCGCTCGTAGTGGGAACGGCGGGTGTCTTCCGTAACCGTCACGGTCATTCCTCCAAGTGCAAGGGTTCCCGCGCGTCGACGCGGAGGGGCTCAGGCCTATCGGTGCGATGTCGGCAATCCACACCCCATCGGCACCTAACAGGCCGTGTCGGACCATAGCCGGTCGCCGCCGGCCCCGCTCACCCGGCTACGAGCAGGACGGGACAGGTTGTCAGGCGCGAGGACGCACTTCCAGCTCTCGCAGCGAGGCGTCAGCGAGCAGGACCTGACCAACGGCCCGCCATCGTCGTGACCAGCGCCGCAATGGCAGACGGCGGCGGCCACGCCGGCTGATGGCGTGGCCGCCGATTCAGGCGATGTGGGGGGCTACTTCCGGGAGGCGACGACCACGATGGCGAGGACCCAACCGACGAACAGCCCGTAGACGCCACCACCGGCTGCCCAGCCGAAGGCACCACGCAGGCTGGCATCCAGCTGGAGGAACGCGGTCAGGAGGCCAGCGGACGCCGCGGCGAAGACGTAGGCCCCCCAGCTTGAGAAGAACAGCCTCGCGCTGCGCGATGATCCTGCCGCGACCATGACGGACACGAAGACGCCGGTCAGCACGATGAGCAGAATTGCCTTGATGTCGTTGGCGAGGATGGTCCGCACTGACTCATCCGAGCTGAACGACCAGGTCGGCCATGCCAACTGCTTCAGAAAAAATCCCCACGCGTCGTTCGAGGTGTGGTTCTTCGCCCAGTCGGTGTAGGCCGGGTTACCGAATGCGATCACCAGGATCAGGGCGGCGAGCACCGCCGTGCCCGTCACGGTGCGGACCCGCCCGGCTGTAGTAGTAGCCATACGGACAGTGTGCGGCGTGAGTCCGGCGCGAGGCAATCCACGAGGGTAAATGGCCGCCCGCGTCAGCGGCGGCGCGGGCCTGCTCCACCAACTGGCCCCAGGCCTGCGCCGACAACCTCCGCCGGTCGTTCCGGTCCCTTCTTCGCCAGCCCGGCAGCATCCGAGGCGGTCGCCGCCTCCTGGAACGTCAGGTGCTGCCCCTTGACCAAGAGTTGCACCTTCGCCTTATCGCGCCGCCTCTCCTGATCGACGTACAGAAGTCACTGCCTTAGAGGCGGAGTGGCCCGTGGGGCTGGATGCCGGCCAGGTCCGCACCGCTACTGTCGGAGCGCCCGGGCGATCAGCCTGCCGATGACCAGGTACACCAGCGCGGCGAGCCCGTAGTTGAGAACGAGCCCAATTTTGGCGTCGTTCGGCGTAAATACGTCACCGAACCCTAGTACGAACACTTTGGCCAGCACGTACACGAATTGCACAAAGCCGTTGTCTTGGTTGGCCTTGGCCAACGAAAAGAACACGTGCAACGCGAAGATGAAAGCCACACTTCCGGTCACGCCGACGACGACGCGGGCGGCGATGGTAGCGGCATCCGTCTGGCCCCGTTGTCGTGGCACTGCCGGGGTCGCGTAGGGCGCCGGTGGGTAAGCAGGCGGGGCATACGGCGTCGGAGGCGGTGGATAGTGCGCCGCAGGCGGCGCGTACGGCGTCGTGGATTGGGGGTAGTGCGCGGCGGGCGGAGTGTAGGGCGTCGAGCCATGGCCGTGGTCCACGTCCACGTCCACGTAGGCGATCCGCTGAGTGGGTGGGGTGTGGGGTGCGGCGGGTCTGGTGTGGAACCGGTCTTGTTGGTCGTCGGGGTCGTAATTGCGGTACGACATGGGTGAGCAGTCTAGTGTCGCTCCACCTTGGGCAAAACCTCTCTTTCCGAATTATCGCATCTCTCTACATCTGGTCGTTAATTCACCACACTCCGTAAGCGCCCACTCTTCCTCGATATCTGTGACTCACCGCAACCGTCAGTGAACGCCGTGGCTACCGGCGGAGGTGGACTCACACCCGAGCGAGACCGAGTTGGCCAGGATTGGCAGCCGTGCCCGGGTGGGTAGGTGGCCCTGGGTGAGGCTGACCCATCGGTTGACCATCGCGGCCGCGGCGCTGTTAGCGCTCTGGGCCGGCCTGGCCGATGATGCGGGCCAGGTCAGCCCAGCCTGCATCGGAGATGGCGGCGGCCAGACGCCGGTTGCGCAGCAGGCTGACGGGCCAGCACCACCGCTTGCGATGGTGACGGGTCGATCGTGAACCGGAACGCGGTAAACCTCCCCACAGCCCCACAGCATGCCTGCCACCTACGGCACTTCCGAAACCACGGTCGACCGCCCTCAGGACAGCCGCTGCGCCCGGTGCAGGATCCGCTGGGTGACCACCACCAGAGCGAGGAACGCGCCGCTGACGACCTGCTGGAACGACGAGGTGAGCACGCCGATCTGGTTGATCAGGCTCTGGATGACCCCAAGCAGGAGCACGCCCGCCATTGTTCCGGTGAGACCGCCGGAACCCCCGGTGAGTAGCGTGCCTCCGATCACCACGGCGGCGATGACGTCGAGTTCCATGCCGGCGCCGAGGATGGTGACACCGGAGGACAAGCGGGCGGCGTTGAGGGCGCCCGCCAGTCCGGCGAGCAGTCCGGAGATGAGATAGACGAGGACCTTGACCCGCGTGACCGGCACGCCCATGAGGACCGCTGCCTCTTCGCTGCCGCCGATGGCGTAGACGTTCTGGCCGAAGCCGGTGCGTTGCAGCAGCACCCCGCCCAGCAGGGCCAGACCCAGCGTGATCCAGACGGGCACGGTGAGGCCCAGAAAGGACGCCTGGCCCAGGGCGCTGAACGCGTCGTTCCGCACCAGGTAGGTGTTCGCCCCCTCGTCGGATACGGCGAGCATGAGGCCCCGCATGCCGAGCAGCCCGGCAAGGGTCACGATGAACGGTGCCATGCCGGTGCGTGCCACGATCAGCCCTTGCACCAGCCCGATCGCGCCGCACACGGTGAGCGGCAGCAGCAGTGCGACGAGCAGCCCGTATCGGGAGCCGTAGGCGGCCAGCACCCCGGCGAGCACGAAGGACGAGCCGACGGAGAGGTCGATGCCGCCGCTGATGATGACGAAGGTCATCCCGATGGCGATGATGGCCAGGAACGACGACGACACCACGATGTTCGCGGCGTTCTGCGGGGTGGCGAACGAGTCGAAGGCGACGGCTCCGACCACGACGGTGACCGCCAGCACCATGAGCGCGCCGTGGTGCTGCAGCAGGTGGCCGATCCGTTCGCGGCGCAGCATGCCCGGCGCGCGCCGCGTGTCGGTGCCGGTGTCCGCGTCCGTGGTGGTGGTCATGCGCGCCTCCCTCGGGCGGCGTAGACGGCGGCCAGGATGATGACCGCCTGGACCATCTGGGTCCAGGACTGCGGCAGGTTGTGTTTGATGAGCGTGGCCTGGAGGAGCTGGATGAGCAGGGCGCCCATCACGGTGCCGAGCACGCGGACCCGACCTCCGGTGAGCGGGGTGCCTCCGACGACCACGGCGGTGATCGCGGACAGCTCCATGAGCAGGCCCAGCGAGGTGGGGTCGCTGGCCTGCAGCCGGGACGTGGCCAGCACGCCAGCCACCGCGGCGAGCAGGCCGGAGATGATGTAGACCGTGATCAGGACGCGTCGTACCGGCAGGCCGGACAGCCGGCTCGCGGCCCGGTTGCCGCCCACGGCGACCAGTTGCCGGCCAAAGGTGGTGCGCTTGATCAGGAACGCGACCAGTACGGTGAGCACCGCCGCGACGATGACCACGAGCGGCAGCCCCAGCACCGACCGGCTGCCAAGGGTGATCAGCGTGGGGTTACGGAACTCGGTCAGCTGCGGTACCAGCACGTTCGCCATGCCGCGTATGCCGACCAGCAGCGCCAGCGTCGCCACGATCGGCTGCACCCCCACGTACGCCACCAGTGCGCCGCCGGCTGCGCCGGCGGCCGCGCCGGCGATCAGGGCCGCGACGATCGCGACAGGAGCGCCGTAGCCGAGGTAGAGCACCACCATCGCCGAGGCGAGCGCCATGACGGCACCGACGGACAGGTCGATGCCCTCGGTGCCGATCACCAGCGCCATCCCGAGTGAGGTGATCACGACGGGCGCGACCTGGATGAGCTGAGTCCGGAAGTTCGCCACCTCCAGGAAGTGCGGCGTGAACACCACGTTGAAGAGCAGGAGCGCGAGCACCGACGCGTAGACGCCGTACTCCTGCAGCCACGTGAGCAGGCGTGCCCGCCCTCCCCACACGCGCGGCGCGGCCGCGAGCTCAGCCATCGGTCTCTCCTGTCGCGGCAATCGTTGCCATGATCGCTTCTTCCGTCACCTGGTCGCCGCTCAGTTCGCCCGCGACCGCGCCGTCGCGCAGGACCACGACGCGGTCCGCCCCTTCGACGAGTTCCTCCAGATCGGATGAGATCAGCAGCACGCCGAGCCCTTCGGCCGCAAGCTCGTCGATGAGCGCCTGCACCTCGGCCTTGGCGCCGACGTCGATGCCCCGGGTCGGTTCGTCGAGCAGCAGGACCTTGGCGCCGGTGGCCAGTGACCGGGCCAGCAAGACCTTCTGCTGGTTGCCGCCGGACAACTCGGAGACCTTCTGGTGCGGCGAGGCGGCCTTGATGCGCAGCCGCCGCATGAAGCTGTCGACGATCCGGTCGATCCGGGCGTCGGACACCACTCCGGACCGGGACAACTGGGGCAGGGCTGCCAGCGCGATGTTGTCCCGTACCGACAGGGTCGGCACGATCCCCTCGGCCTTGCGGTCCTCGGGGACGAGGCTGACCCCGGCCCGGATCGCCGCCGCCGGAGAGCCACGACGTACCTGTTGCCCGGCCACCGTCACCGTGCCGGCGTCGACCGGCAGGGCACCGGCGATCGCCTTGGCCGTCTCGCTGCGCCCCGCACCCAGCAGCCCGCCCAGCCCCACCACCTCGCCGGGACGGACCTGCACGGACACGTCGCGCAGGACCGGCCGGCAGGACACCGAGCGGGCCTGGACGAGCGGCTCGCCGACCGTGGTGGTGTGCTCGCCGGTGAACTTCGTCGCGCCGTCCCGCCGGATCTCGGCGGGGTCGCGGCCGAGCATCAGGGCGACCAACTCCACCCGGGCCAGCTCGTCGAGCGGCCCGTCGTGCGCGACCCGGCCGTCGCGCAGCACGGTGACCCGGTCACAGATCCGGTACAGCTCGTCGAGGCGGTGGCTCACGTAGATCACCGAGATGCCCTCGGATCGCAGGTCGGCGATGACACCGAAGAGGGTGTCCACCTCCCGCGGTTCCAGGGCCGAGGTCGGCTCGTCCATGACCACCAAGCGGGCCTCGATCGAGACGGCGCGGGCAAGGGCCACCATCTGCTGGGTGCCCATGCCGAGCGAGCGCAGCGGGCGGCGCACGTCGGTGCGGATGCCGTACCGGGTCATCACCCGCTCGGCCTCGGCGTACAGCTGCGTCGTGTCGGTCACCCCGAGTCGACTGCGCGGTTCCCGCCCGAGCAGCAGGTTGTGCGCGAGGCTCATCTGCGGGACCAGGTTGACCTCCTGGTAGATGGTCGAGATCCCGGCCCGCTGGGCGGCGAGGGGGTTGTCGAAGGTGACCGGCTCGTCGCGCAGCAGCAGCGTCCCACGGTCCGGCCGGTACACGCCGGTGAGGACCTTGATCAGGGTGGACTTGCCGGCGCCGTTCTCGCCGACGAGGGCGTGGACCTGCCCCGCGTCCAGCCGGAAGGACACGTCGTCAAGGGCGAGGACGCCGGGGAATCCCTTCGAGATTCCCCGGGCCTCCAGAACCGCGGTCGCCATCAGTACGCGTTTCCCAGGCTCTCCTTGGCGTTCGCCGTGGTGTACTCCTGGTCACTGATGATCACGGTGGCCGGGATCCCCTCCCCGTCGAGGAACTTCTGGGTGGTGGAGAAGGCGAGCGGGCCGAAGCGCGGGTTCGACTCGACGACCGCGGACAGCCAGCCGTCGACGATGCCCTGCACGGCGGCGCGGGTGCCGTCCACCGACACGATCTTGACCTGGCCGGGCGACTTGCCGGCGCCCTTGAGTGCCGTCACGGCGCCGAGCGCCATCTCGTCGTTCTCGGCGTAAACGCCCTTGGTGCCCGGTCGGGATTGGATCAGCTGCTCGGTGACCTGCTGACCCTTTTCCCGGGTGAATTCGCCGGTCTGCTCGAAGGAGATGGTGATGCCGGGCGCCTTCTCCTGGATGCGGTCCTTGAAACCCTTGGTCCGGTCGGTGGTGACGTTGTTGCCGGGCGCGCCGAGGAGGATGGCGACCTCACCCTGGCCGCCGAGGGCCTGGATCATCTGGTCGGCCGCCCGCTTGCCCTGCTCGTAGAAGTCCGACCCGATAAAGGTGAGGTAATCGGTGCACGGCTGAGCGTTGATCTTGCGGTCGATGGTGATGATCGGGATCTTCTTCTCCGCCGCCTGCTTCAGCACCGGTTCCCAGCCGTCGGAGTTCAACGGCGCGATGACCAGCAGCTTGGCGCCTTGGGCGATGAGTTGCTGAACGTCCGAGATCTGCTTGGCGAACTGGGACTGGGCGTTGGTGACCCGCAGGTTGGCGATGCCGAGCTTGGCGGCCTCGTCCTTGATGGACTTGGTCTCGGCAATGCGGAACGGATTGGCTTCCTTCTCCGACTGGGAGAAGCCGACCACGTCCTTCTTGAGGTCGAACCTCTGCCCGCCGAAGCTTTGCAGGGTGCAGGTGGGGCCGGTGGCGCCCGCGCTCTGCACGACCTGCTGGCCCGCGCTGCCGGCTGGTGCGGGCGTGTCGCCGCTGTCCTCGCTCTTGGCGCATGCCGCCGTGGCGAGCAGGGCGGCCAGCGCGATTGCCGCCAATCCGGATATCCTGGACATGAGAGGTCCTTTCGCTGACGGATTCTTCATTCGGCGGGGGGCGGTGCGGCGATGCCGGGGGCGGCCGTCGCCGTCGCGGTCAACACCGCGACGACGACGGCGACGAGGCAGGTCGGCCTCACTTGCTGGCTCCCGCTCCGTAGAGCTGGGCGACCTCGGCGGCGGACAGGGCACGGTCGTAGACCTGCACCTGGTCGATCGCGCCGCGCCAGTAGTCGACCGGGCCGCTGTTGTACCAGGCCCGTCCGATGACCGTCGGTCCGCTGGACGCCTCGCCCAGGCAGGAGCTGGCCGTGCCGGCCCGCTGCCCGTCAACGTAGAGCGTCAGCGTGCCGGTGGCGGCGTCCCGCACGCCGACCAGGTGATACCAGCGGCCGGTCTCCGGTGCGGTCGGCGCGAGCGCCCGGACTCCGGCGAAGCTGAACGCGAACCGGTTGTCCGCGCCCGAGTACTGCAGGAAGAAGGCGCTGTGGTTGCTGCCGTCCTGGCTCACCGCGGTGGCGAACCCGCCGAGGCTGTCCAGCTTCACCCAGGCGGACGCGGTGTAGTTGCCGGTGGTGTCGAGGATCGCGGCGCGGGTGTCGACGTACTGGTTGACGCCGTTGAGCTGCACCGCGCTGCCGGAGTGGCCGGCGGTCCACGTCGCGCCGTTCATCAGCGTCCCGTCGTGGTTGCCGGCCTTGTCGTCGGTCACCATGCCGGTGCCCTCGTCCAGCGGCCACCAGCCCACCCCGGTCAGCCCGGGCGTGCCCGGCGGCAGCTGCGGCGCGTTCGCACCGGTGCCGTCGACCGAGCGGACGATGGCGCGGTTGACGTCCCGGACCCGGTCGAAGTCCATCTTCTGGATCTGGCGGTCGTAGGTGTAGAACCCGTTGACCTCGTGCTCCACGTCGGTGGTCTGGGTGTAGACACCGCCGGAGAGCCCGCACCGGTTGGCCACGGTCAGCAGGTCGCGCTGGTTCTCCACGTAGCGCCGGGTGAGGGTGGCGCTGTCCGGCGTCATCTCGTAGCCGTGTCCGTCGCCGAACCACATGTGGCCGGGCACCTCCAGCCCGAGGCCGCCGTGCTCGCCGTCCACGGCGACCCGGTCCCCGCTGGGGATCGGTGAGGCCGGGCCGAGGTACTGGTGGAAGTCGATGATGTCACCGCGCCCCGAGTCGCCCTTGGAGGCGCAGCAGTTCACGCCGCTGTGCGCGTTGACCATCCGGCTCGGGTCCTGGGCGCGCAGCTCGTCGGCGATCCGACCGGTAGCGGTGCGGTCCCACTCGCCCCAGCCCTCGTTGAACGGCACCCAGACCGTGATGGAGGTCCAGCTCTGGTGCTCGTCGACGATCTCCTTCAGCTGCCGCTCGAACTCCTGCCGCGCGTCGATCGGCGGGATACCCCCGGTACGCATGGCGGGCATGTCCTGCCACACCATGAGGCCCAGGCGGTCGGCCCAGTAGTACCACCGGTCCGGCTCCACCTTGATGTGCTTGCGGATCGTGTTGAAACCGAGCCGCTTGGTCTCGGCGATGTCGAAGCGCAACGCCTCATCGGTCGGTGCGGTGTAGATGCCGTCCGGCCAGAAACCCTGGTCCAAGGTGGACAGGTTGAACAGGATCTTGCCGTTGAGGGCCAGGTGGAGCTTCCCGTCCGCGCCCTTGACCTTGGTCACCGCGCGCATGCCGAAGTAGGACTCGACCCGGTCGACCTCCTTCGGGCCGTCCAACACCCGCACCGTCAGCTCATAGAGGTACGGCGAGTCGGGCGACCAGAGCTGCGGGTTCGGCACCGGGACGCGCAGCTCGACGCCGGCCGGTCCCGAGGCGCGCCCGACGACCTTGTTGCCGGCGTACGCGACGGCCTCGACCGTACGGCCGTCGCCCTCGGCGACCTGCGCGGTGAGCCGGAGGCTGGCGTCGTCCACGTCGGGCGTCATCCGCAGCCGGTCGACGTGGCTCGCCGGCACCGGCTCCATCCAGACGCTCTGCCAGATGCCGGACGACGAGGTGTAGAAGATCCCCCGGTCCGGCACGTTGCGCTGCTTGCCGATCGGCTGCCAGGTCTTGTCGGTGCGGTCCTCGACGCCGACCACCAGTTCCTGGGCACCCCGACCGCGCAGGGCGTCGGTGACGTCGACGCTGAAGCCGTCGTAGCCGCCACGGTGGGTGGCGACCTGCACGCCGTTGACCCAGACCGTCGCGTCGTAGTCCACGGCGCCAAAGTTGAGGCGCAGCCGCTCGTCGCCGCCGATCCGCCAGTTCGCCGGCACCTGGAAGGAGCGCCGGTACCACATGCGGTCCTCGTGCCGCTGAATGCCGGACAGCGCCGACTCGATCGGGTACGGCACGAGCACCCGCTCGCTGAGCTGCTCGCCGATCGGCGGGGCTTCGCCTTCCTGCGCCCCCGCGAACTGCCAGACCCCGTTCAGGCTCTCCCACCTCTTACGGACCAGCTGGGGGCGGGGGTAGTCGGGAAGCGCGTTGTCCGGCGACACCTGGCCGGTCCACGGCGTGGCGATCGGTGGTGTGCCCGGATGCCAGGTCGCCTCGGCGCGCGCGACTCCTGGCACGCCGCCGATCACGCAGGCCGCGGCGATCAGCGCGGTGGCTGCTCTTCTCATCGTTCAGGGCCCCTTTCTCACGAGCGTGGCGTGAGAGGGCAGGCCGCAGCGCCCGGGCCCGGGCCGGCGGTGGGGCCGGCCAGGCCGGGTGGAGACCTGCCTGAAATCGTTGGGAAACAATCAATCACCGTCACGATCTCAAGTCAATACCATTCGATCAGATCCGATCAGAAACGATCCGGGAGCGCTCTCACCAGGGTCGGGAGTTCCGCAGAGTACGATCAGAAGCAGACCGACCCGTTCACGAAGAGAGGACAACGTGGCAGGCGACGACTCCCGGACGGCGACCGAGGGCCGGCGAACGATGTTTGCCGCCGAGCGCCGGCAACGCATCCTCGAACTGATGCACGCCAACGGTGCGGTCTCGCTGCGGGACATCGCCCAGGCCGTCCAGTCCTCAGAGGTCACCGTGCGACGTGACCTGCGGGTCCTGGAGGCCGACGGGCTGCTCAACCGCCATCACGGCGGCGCCACCCTGCCCGGCGCGCTGGCCACCCCACCCGGCGCGCTGTCCCGGGAACCCACCTACGCCCAGAAGGCCCAGGTCGCCGCCGCCGAGAAGGCCGCCATCGCCGAGCTCGCCGCCTCGCTCGTCGAGGACGGCGACGCCATCGTCATCGGCGCCGGCACCACCACCCAACTCTTCGCCCAGCAGCTCACCCGGTACGCCGAACTCGCCGTCGTGACCAACTCGCTGCTGGTGGCCCAGGCGCTCGCCAACGCGCCGCGGGTCGAGGTCGTCCTCACCGGCGGCACGCTACGCGGCGCCATCCTCGCGCTGGTGGGCAGCGCCGCCGAGCGCTCGCTCGCCGGTCTACGGGTCCGCCGGGCATTCATCTCGGGCAACGGTCTCACCCCCGAACGGGGCGTCTCCACGCCGAACATGCAGGTCGCCAGCGTCGACCGGGCGCTCGCCGCGGCCGCCGAGGAGATCGTCGTACTCGCCGACCACACCAAGATCGGAGTCGACACCATGGTGCAGACCATCCCGACGGACGAGATAGACCACCTCGTGACCGACGACGCCGCCCCCCGCGACGTGCTCGACGAACTGGCCAACCGGGCCGTCCGGCTGCACGTCGCCCGCCCCTGACGTCTTTACCTTCGCACCCGCCGTACGCAATCATTCGCCTCAGCCGACTCGCCGGCCGCTACGAGGAGGCACTGTGGCAGGCAGCAGCACCGTGATCGAAGCCGCGGGCGTGGTCCGCGACTTTCCCGGCACACGCGCCCTCGACCACGTCTCGTTCACGCTGCGGCGGGGCGAGGTGCACGCCCTCCTCGGCGAGAACGGCGCCGGCAAGTCGACGCTGGTCAAGGTGCTCTGCGGCATCGACCGACCGGACGCCGGGGTGCTGCGGCTGCACGGCACGCCGGTACGCTTCTCGTCCCCCCGCGACGCCGAGCGCGCCGGGATCGGCGCGGTCCACCAGGAAGCCAACCTCGTCCCCCAGATGAGCGTCGCCCGCAACCTGTTCCTGGGCCGCGAACCGCGCCACCGCCTCGGCCTCATCAACGTCGCGCGGATGAACACCGGTGCGCGCGACATCATGGCCGACTGCGGCCTGCGGATCGACGTACGACAGCCCCTCGAGTCGTTCGACGCCGGAATCCAGCAGTTGGTCGCCGTGGCCCGCGCGGTCGCCACCGGCACCTCGGTGATCGTCCTCGACGAGCCCACCGCCGGCCTGGACGACGACCAGGTCGAACGTCTGCTCAGCATGCTCGACACGCTGCGCGACCAGGGCCGATCGATCGTCTACGTCAGCCACCGTCTCACCGAGATCGAGCGGATCTGCGATCGCGCCACCGTGCTGCGCGACGGCCGGCTGGTACACACCGGCCCGCTCGCCGGCCTCGACCGGATGCGACTCGTGTCGCTGATGCTCGGCCGCCGGGTGGCGCTCGGGACGGCCGCCCCCGGCGGCGCATCAGCCGTCGAGCCCGCCGACCCGCCAATCCTGCAGGCCACCGGCCTCACCCGCCGCCACGTACTCGGTGGCGTATCGATCAACCTCCGACCGGGCGAGGTCGTCGGCCTCAGCGGCCTGCTGGGCGCGGGTCGGAGCGAGACGGCGAAGGCGATCGCCGGCGCCATGCCGCTGGACGCCGGGCAGGTGACCGTCTCCGGCGCCCACCTGCGCCAGCGCTCGATCGCCGGCGCCGTCCGCGCCGGAGTGGGACTGCTGCCGCAGAACCGTACGACCGAGGGCATCATCGCCTCGCTGTCGGTCCGCGACAACATCGCACTCGCCGCACTCCCCCGACTCTCCCGCGCCGGCATCGTCTCCGAGGCCCGGCTCGACCGGATCGTCGAGACCTTCATGCGGCGGCTGCGCATCAAGGCGAACAGCCCGCACCAGCCGGTCGGGGAGCTGTCCGGCGGCAACCAGCAGAAGGTGCTGCTGGCACGCTGGCTCGCCACGCACCCTCGGGTGCTGATGCTCGACGAGCCCACCCGCGGCATCGACATCGGCACCAAGTCCGAGGTGCAGGCCCTCATCGACGATCTCGCGGTGGACGGGCTGGCGGTCATGCTGATCTCCTCCGACCTGGAGGAACTCGTCGGTTCCTGCGACCGCGTCCTGGTGCTCCGCGACGGCGCCGTCGCCGGTCAACTGACCGGCCCGAACGTCACCGAGAAGAACATCATGGCGCTGCTCGCGGCGACCTGACCACCGCCGAACACGGCGTTAATCGCTCCGGTCACGCGACCCGCCGCCGCAACCGCCGGGACAGCACCGGCGCGGCGATCGCGACGAGCAGCACGCTGCCGGCGCATCGCCGAGGGTCCAGTCGTGTCACGGCGCGGGCGCGACGTCCGGCCTTATGGCAGAAACCGAGCATGCGGCACGTAGCCTGTTGAAAATTGCCAAACGTTGCGGTGGAATAGTCAGAATGTTTCACCATCGATCCTCGCGGATGAAGGTGGCACCATGTCAGTCCGCCCACCCCGCCTTCTCGGCACGGCGACGGCCGGTGCTCGGCGACGTGCACGTCAGCGCCGTGCAGGTGCGGATGAACCGGCTGAACTCGGAGATGATTCTCGCCGCCGAGCACCACAGCCGCCCGGCGTTTCCGCCCCCGTGGGAGCCTGCCGCGGGCCCAGCTCAGCC